>NZ_JBJJTJ010000008.1:0-178900 GCF_054177765.1 Modestobacter lacusdianchii
CCCCCCCCCCCCCCCCCGCCCCCCCCCCCCCCCCCCCCCCCCCCCCCCCCCCCCCCCCCCCCCCCCCCCCCCCCCCCCCCCCCCCCCCCCCCCCCCCCGGCCCTGGCCGCGGGTGGCCCGCAGGCTGGCCGCGACCGACACCCCGATGATGGTGGCGATGACGGCCAGCGAGACCGTCGTCGGCACGTAGAACAGGTCGACCTTCAGCACCATCTTGACCCCGACCCAGACGAGCACCAGCGCCAGCCCGGTCTTCAGGTACACGAACCGGGGCACCAGGTCGGCGAGCAGGAAGTACATCGCCCGCAGCCCCAGGACGGCGAAGGCGTTGGCGGTGAACACCAGGAACGGCTCGTCGGTGACCGCGAAGATCGCCGGGATGGAGTCGACGGCGAACACCACGTCGGTGACCTCGATGACCACCAGCACCGCCAGCAGCGGGGTCGCGACCAGCCGGCCGGCGACCCGGACGACCAGCCGCTGCCCGTGGTAGGCGTTGGTCATCGGCACGAACCGCCGGAACACCCGCAGCGCCTGGGACCGCTCCGGGTCCAGGTGCTCCTCGCGCTGCCGGATCATCTTCACCCCGGTGAACAGCAGGAACGCGGCGAAGAGGTAGAGCACCCAGCTGAAGCTGGCGATCAGCACCGACCCGGCGGCGATGAACACGCCGCGGAACACCAGGGCGCCCAGGACGCCGAGGAAGAGCACCCGGTGCTGCAGCTCCCGGGGGACGGCGAAGTACGTGAGCACGATCGCCCAGACGAACACGTTGTCCACGGCCAGGGACTTCTCGATCAGGTAGCCGGCGAAGTACTGCTGGCCGAAGTCGGCGCCGGCCTGCCACCAGACGAGCACGCCGAACCCGACGCCCAGGGCGACCCACACCGCCGACCAGGCGGCGGCCTCGCGCACGCCGATCACGTGCGCGCGGCGGTGGGCGAACAGGTCCAGGGCGAGCATGGCCAGGATGACCGCCAGCACGGCGAGCCAGATCCAGAGGGGGACGTTCACGGGGCACCTCCCGGTCAGCTGACGACCGGAGGTCTCCCCCGCTCCCGGTGCCCCGGGAGCCCACCACGCCGGGCCGGAGGGCCGTACTGACGACGAGGTGGTGTGGGGTACTCCCCTCCACGACGGATCGAGTGAAGCGCACTTCATGTGTTAGCCGCAAGTGCACGCTCGTCGTCGCCGGGCCGGTAGCGTGCCGCAGGTGCCGGCGACGGGGGTCCAGCGGAACCCCGCACGCCGCCAGCTGGACGCCCTGACCCTGGGCCTGTTCACCGTGGCCCTGGGCACCAACGTGCCCACGCCGCTGCTGCTGGTCTACCGGCGCACCCTGGGGCTGTCCGACGCCGACATCACCGCGGTCTTCGGCTGCTACGCCGTCGGCCTGATCGCCGCGCTCACCGTCTCCGGCGCGGCGTCGGACCGGTTCGGCCGGCGGGCGGTGGTGCTGCCCTTCGCCGTCCTGGCCGGGCTGGTCTCGCTGCTGTTCCTGCCCGCCGCCGACCACCTGCCACTGCTCTACCTGGGCCGGCTGCTGCAGGGGGCGGTCTCCGGCGTGGTCTTCTCGGTGGCCAACGCCTGGCTGCAGGACCTCGCGGGCCCGGACGGTCAGCGGTCGGCGGCCACCCGCGGGGCGGTCTCCACCTCGCTCGGCTTCGCGATCGCACCGGCGATGAGCGGGCTGCTCGCCCAGTACGGCCCGGCGCCCACCACGCTCCCCTACCTGGTGCACGTCGCTGCCCTGCTCGTCGGGCTCGCGGCGCTGGCCACCGTGCCGGAGACGGTGCAGGGCCGCCGCCCGGGTCAGGTGCTCACCCTGGGTCTGCCCGCCGAGGCGCGGCGGTCGTTCTGGGCGGTGCTGGCGCCCACCGCGTTCGGCGTCTTCGCCTTCCCCACCGTCGCGGCGACCCTGCTGCCCCTGCTCGTCGTCCCGCAGGGGGTGGGCGTCGCCTACGCCGGCCTGATCGCCGGGCTCGCCCTGGGGGCCAGCGCGGTCGCCGCGCGGCTGGGCCGGCAGGCCGAGCGGGGTGCGGGGCCGCTCGGCATGGTGCTGGCCGTGGCCGGTCACGGGATCGGAGTGGGCGCGGTCGTGGCCGGATCGGAGGCGCTGCTGCTGCCCGCGGCCGCCCTGCTCGGCGCCGCGGGCGGGCTGTGCCTGACCGCCGGGCTCACCCTCACCGCCCGGCTCGCGCCGCCGCACACCCGCGGGGCGATGAACAGCGCGTTCTACGCCTTCGCCTACGCCGGTTTCGGCACCCCGCTGCTGCTGGCCTCCCTCGGCTCCACGCTGGGCACCGTCCCGGTGCTGACCGGGTTCCTCGTGGTCCCGCTCGCCCTGGCCGGCTGGCTGGCCCAGGAGCTGCGCCGCCGCGGCTGAGCCCGGCCGGTCAGCGGTTCTCGGTCCAGACGTCCCAGCCCAGCCGCCCGATCAACACGGTGACCACGACCAGGAAGACGACCCGGATGAAGCGGCTCCCCCGGCTGGTCGCCGTCCGGGCGCCCAGGTAGGCGCCGACCGTGTTGGCGGCGCCGAGCATCAGCCCCAGCCCCCAGAACACCGACCCGTGCGGCACGAAGAACAGCAGCGCGCCCAGGTTGGTGGCGCAGTTGACGATCTTGGCCTTCGCACTGGCGGCGAGGAAGTCGTAGCCCAGCAGCGAGACCAGCGCGAAGACCAGGAACGAGCCGGTGCCCGGCCCGAGGATGCCGTCGTAGAAGCCGATGACCACCCCGACGACGGCGGCGATGCCGTGGTGCCGCCGGCCAACGTGCCGCAGCGCGGTCACCTCCCCCAGCGCCGGGCGCAGCACGGTGAACAGCCCGATGCCCACGAGCGCCACCACGATCACCGGCTTGAAGACGTCGGCCGGCAGCAGCGCCGCGATCGAGGCGCCGGCGAAGCTGCTCACCAGCGCCACCCCGGCCATCGGCAGCGCCGTGCGCAGGTCGGGGCGCACCCGGCGGTAGAAGGTGACGGCACTGGTGGTCGTGCCGAGGATGGAGCCGAGCTTGTTGGTGGCCAGCGCCTGCACCGGGCTCATGCCGGGCACCAGCAGCAGGGCGGGCAGCTGCACCAGACCGCCGCCGCCGACGACGGCGTCGATGAAGCCCGCCGTGAGCGCGGCCAGCAGGACCAGCACCAGCACGGTCGGGGTGAGCCCCTCGGGGAGCAGGTCGAGCGCGAGGACGTCGGTCATCCGGCAGAGCGGGCGGTCGACGCCGGACGGGGGCGGGAAGGCACCGGCACACGGTAGGAGGCCACCCCCCGGACCCGACGGGCGGTCAGCCGGGTGTCGGGAACGACCGGTCGCCGAAGAGCACCCGACGGGCGGCGGCCCGCCCGAGCGGCGTCCGCAGCAGCGCGTGGCCGGCGGCCGCCATCGCCGGCGTGCGCACCTGGGACAGGCCCGTGCGCATCAGCAGCCGGCCGCGGAAGGCCGCACGGAGGACGGCGCCGTCGTAGTGGTCCAGCGGATCGGGCCGCCCGGCGTCGAGCGCGTCGGAGAGGACGTCGGCGGCGTGCTCGGACAGCCGCAGGCACGGGTCCAGGCCCCCGGCGGTGAGCGGGGAGACCGCACCCGCGGCGTCACCGACCAGCAGCCCCTCCGCACAGCCGATCCTCCGCAGCAGCCCGCCGACCGGGATCGGGCCACCGCGCCGCTCCACGTCACCGACCCGGTCGACCCGGTCGAGGCCGGGGGCAGCGGCCCGGAACCTGGCCAGCGCGGCGCGCATGCCCTCGGGGAAGCGGTCCGGGTAGCCGGCCACCCCCACATGGGCGTGCTCACCGTCGTCCACCACCCAGGCCAGGTAACCGGGGGCCAGCGTGGGGTCGAGCACGCAGTGGAACGCCGGCGGCCCCGCGCCCGGCGGCACCGGGAAGACCTCCTCGGCCCCGACCAGCAGCGGCCGGTTGCGGTCCAGGCCCAGGTCGCGGGCGACGCGGGACCGGGCGCCGTCGGCGCCCACGAGGAACCGGGCCCGCACCAGCACCGGCCCGTCCGGTCCGGCCAGCCGGACGCCGTCACCGGTGCGCCCGAGGTAGCGGGTGCCCAGCGCCAGCCGCACGCCGGCGTCGGCCGCCGACCGGGCCGCGGCGAGGTAGAGCCCTGCCATGTCGCCGACCCGGTACTCGTCGCGCGCGCTGTCCAGGGTCACCGGGCTCCGCAGCGAGGGCGGGTAGAGCACCACCCGGCGGATCGGCGGCCCGAGGCAGTGCTCGGGGAGCGGGAAGTCGTCGAGGGTCTTGCGGACGAAGATCCCGGTGGTGCGGATCGCGCCGGTGAGCGTGGTGCGCCGCTCCACCACCAGCACGTCGCGGCCACGGTCGGCCAGCAGCGTGGCGGCGTGCAGGCCGGCGAGGCCGGCGCCGACCACCAGCACGTCGACGGCGTCGGGACCGGTCACTCGTCCCCCGCCGCGGCGCCGACCGCGACCTGCTGGTCACCGGCGTCGGCCACCCACTCCAGCAGGTCGCCGGGCTGGCAGTCGAGCACCCGGCACATCGCCTCCAGGGTGCTGAACCGCACCGCCTTCGCCCGGCCGTTCTTGAGCACCGCCACGTTGGCCGGGGTCAGCCCGACCCGCTCGGCGAACTCGCCCACGCTCATCTTGCGCCGGGCCAGCTGGACGTCGATCCGCACGACGATCGGCATCAGATGACGGCTTCCATGTCGGTGCGCAGCGTCGTGGCCTGCCGCAGCAGCGCCCGCAGCACGACCATCAGCAGCCCGAGCACGGTGACGCCGGACCAGGTGAGCACCAGCAGGATCGGCACCGCGGGGTCGTCGGCGCGGAGACCGGACCACAGCGTGACGCCGCTCAGCACGACCCAGGCGGCGGCGACCGCGCGCACGATCGCGTCGACCCAGGTCGAGGACGCGTCGCTGAAGATGCGGTCGTCCTCGACCAGGGTGAGCAGCTTCCAGGTCGCCACGATCACCACCTGCACGCAGAGCACCAGGAAGACGGCGACCGCGGTCAGCGGCCAGCGCAGGTGCGCGTCCTGCGGCGACTCCGCGGCCAGCTGGGCGAACTCGCCGGGAAGCGACACCGCCTGCAGCGCGACCAGCATCGCGAAGAGCACCCCGAGGAAGACCCGGAGCGGGGCCACTGCCCGTTGTTCGATCGCCATGCATCGAATGTCGTTGACTGTCTATCGAAAGTCAATCGATGCTCGCGCGTGTCGCCCGATCGGCGGACGAGCCGATCAGGCCTCGTCGGGCTCTGTGGTCGTGGGGGCGAGGGCGGCAGCGCAGGCCGCGAGGTCGGCCAGGAGCCGGGACTGCGCCGCCGGCGGCAGGGCGGTGAGCATCTGCCGCTCGACCGCCCGAACGGCGGCGCTCGCCGCCTGCAGCTGCCGGCGACCGGGGGTGGTCAGCTCGGTTGCGCCGTCGTCTTCGACACCCGGCCGGTGACCTTCGCCGTCCGGGAGCCACTGCCCGGCGTCGACCTCGACGCGGTCGCCCCCCGTCCGAGGGCCGGCGTCGCGCTGTGGCTGCACGCCGACGACGCGCAGGCGCTGCACGACAGCCTGGCCGAGGCGGGGGTGCCGCTGCCGGCGGCGCCGGTCGACGGCCCGTTCGGCCGGACGTTCACCTTCCTGGACCCGGACGGCTACGCGGTCACCGTGCACGACCGGGCCTGACCGGCCGCCGGGGTCAGCGGTAGTTGACGTGCACGTGGTCGAAGTGGTTCGCCGTCACACCGCCCCGGTCCTCCATCGGCTTCCAGGAGCCACCGGGCGAGCTGAGCATCCGCTGCTCCCAGATCACGTACGCGACGCCGAGCTCGGCCCAGTGGTCGATGTGGTACTGCGCGATGGCGTCGCCGAGGGCGGCATCGGACATGACCATGTAGTCCAGGGCCAGGCCGGACGGGTGCCCGCCGGGGTCGGCCGCGCTGGCCCGGGTGCCACCGAGCGTGATCCCTGCGGCGCCGGGCACGTTGGACACGACCTGGTCGGCGGCCCGCTGGACCTGCGGCTTGACGCTGCCGGCCGTGTTGGTGATCCGGGCGACGGCCCCGGCGATCGCGGCCGAGACGGAGCCGGCCGACGGCTTGGCGGCGGACGGGCGGCTGGCTGCCTCGGCGGCCCGCTGCTCGGCAGCCGCCTGCTCCTTCGCGGCGGCCTCGGCGGCGGCCTGGGCCGCCGCTGCGGCAGCTGCCTCCTCGGCGGCCCGGGCGGCGGCCTCGGCCTCGAGCCGCTGGCGCTCGAGCTCGGCCTGGTCGGCGGCCGCCTGGGCCTGCTGTGCGGCGGTCTGGGCGGCCTCACGCGTGCTCCGGCTGGCGGCCAGCTGCTCCAGCGGCGCCAGGTCCCGCGCCGGGTCGACCGGCGCGGACAGCGCGCTCAGGCCGAGCTCCTCGGCCACGCTCACCGGCTCGGAGACGCCGACCGCCTGCGCCGCCGGTTCGGCCCCGACCAGGACGTTGACCAGGACGGCGCCGGCCGCGGCGGCGCCCAGGAAGACCCCGGGTCGGCGGGCGGCGGCGA
The DNA here is from genome assembly GCF_054177765.1 of Modestobacter lacusdianchii. Taxonomy (NCBI): domain Bacteria; kingdom Bacillati; phylum Actinomycetota; class Actinomycetes; order Geodermatophilales; family Geodermatophilaceae; genus Modestobacter; species Modestobacter lacusdianchii. The sequence goes on from NZ_JBJJTJ010000008.1 coordinate 6,503, forward strand.
GCGTGCCGCGGCGCGGCTGACTGCTCCGGCGACGCGGGCCGGACAGGGTGGCGCGGGGGTGCATGAGTCGTGGTGCTCCGAGGGGTGCGAGCGCAGCTCCGACGACCCGGCGGGTGTGGGCTACGGCGGGTGTACGGGCTCCCCTGCGGGGGCGGGACGACCGACCGGACCGGGTCACGCTAACCGTCGTTGCAGTTCCGTGACAATGCGCCGGAGCCGATTACTCCGGTGACGATCGCGGCGCGCCTCCGGTCCTGCGCCGGTAGGTCGCGGGCCGCACCGACCGACACCCGGCGTGACCAGGGACTCCGCCGCCGGCCGACCCGGGCGCACGGCCACGAGGGTGCGACGAGGAGCACACCTCCCCGCCTTCCGCACCGCCGGTCGGGCCCGGTCGACCAGCCGCAGCACCGCCGGCGACCGCGTCCGGCCGGTCGGCCGGGGGGGGCGAGGTGACTGGCGTCGTCGTCCCGGGTGAGCTGCCCGGTGCGCGCACCCGCGCCGCCGGCGGCATGATCGACAGCCGGCCCGAGCCCGCGGCCCCGTGCGATCCGCCCCGGAGGAACGACCGGATGGACCAGCTCCACCTCGCCTACGCCCTGGTCGGCAGCCTCGCCGTCGCGTTGGCCGCACTGTCCAGCCGGATCCGCGACCTGCCGTTCAGCGAGCCGCTGCTGGCGATGCTGCTCGGCGTGCTCGTCGGCCCGCAGCTGCTCGGCCTGATCGAGGTGTCCGAGTCGACCCGCCCGACCCTGCTCAGCGAGATGGGCCGGGTGCTGCTGGCCGTCTCGCTGATGGGGGTGGCGCTGCGCTACCCGGTCCGCCGCCTGCGGCCGATCGTCACCCCCACCGCGGTGCTGGTGACGGTCGGCATGGTGAGCATGGCGGCGTTGTCGGCCGGGTTGGCCTGGCTGGTGCTGGGCGTGCCCCTGGCCCTGGCCCTGCTCCTCGGCGCCTGCGTCGCGCCGACCGACCCGGTGCTGGCCTCGAGCGTGGTCACCGGGAAGCCGGCCGAGGAGCACCTCCCGGCCCGCACCCGGCAGCTGCTGTCGGCCGAGTCGGGCGCCAACGACGGGCTGGCGCTGCCGCTGGTGCTGCTGGGCATCGCCCTGGTGGTCGGTGAGTCGGTCGGGCACGCCGCGCTCGACGGGCTGTACCAGGTGGCGGTGGGTGCCGCGATCGGCGCCGCCGCCGGGTTCGTCGCCGGGCGGGCCGTGACGTTCGCGCTGCGCCGGTCCGACGTCTCCGAGGGCGCCTCGCTGATCTTCACCCTGGTGCTGGCCGTCGCCGTGCTGGGGCTGGCCCGGGTGGCTGACACCGACGGCGTGCTGGCCGTCTTCGTGGCGGGGCTGGCCTACAACGCGGGGGTGGCGAACGACGAGGTCGGGCCGCAGAACACCATCGACGAGGGGGTCAACCGCTACGTCGTCCTGCCGCTGTTCCTGCTGCTGGGCATCGAGCTGCCCTGGTCGGCGTGGGCCGACCTGGGCTGGGCGGCGGTGGTGTTCCCGGTCGCGGTGCTGCTGCTGCGCCGGCTGCCGGTGCTGCTGGCCCTGACCCGGCCGCTGGGGCTGCGGCTGCGCGACGGCGTCTTCCTCGGCTGGTTCGGCCCGATCGGGGTGAGCGCGGTCTTCTACCTGACGTTCAGCGTCGAGGAGGGCGTCACCGACCCCCGGCTGTGGGCGGCCGGCACCCTGGTCGTCGCGGCGAGCACCCTGGCGCACGGGGTGAGCTCGGCCCCGGGCCGCCGGCTCTACCGGCGGGTCGCCGGCGACTGAGCCCAGGTGTTGCGGTCGCCTTGCAGCCGCGTGGCGTTCCCGCGACGTCGCGGCTGCGGCGCCGGCTGGTGGGCACCGCTCCGGTCCGGGCCACCTGACGCCCGGCGCGAGCGGCCTCCCGCGGCCAGCAGCAGCCACGCCGGGCAGCCGGCCGGACCGTGACGAGTGCGAGGAGGACGGTGCCCGAGCGATGAGCGCCGTCGACCTGGTCCCCGAGCTCGCCGTCCGCCGCACGGACCCACTGACCGTCCCTGCCGTCTGGCGGGTCGTCCGGCACGAGGGGCTGGGGGCGCTGACCGGCCCGGTCGTTCGTCCGGCTGCGGCACGGGGACGGCTTCTCCCACGCCCGGGCGACCGGGTTCCAGGTCTCCCTGGCCGTGGTGCCGCTGGTCATCGCCGAGCTGGAGCTGGCCGCCGGCGCCTCCCCCACGTCCCGCCCGCCACCCCACCAGGAGCACCGATGACCGACCTCGTCTCGTTCGACGGCACCCGACTGGCGGTGACCAGCTGGGGTGCCGAGGACGCACCGCTGGTCGTGCTCGTGCACGGGCTGGGCATGTCGACCAGCTCGTGGGGCGAGGTGCCCGACCGGCTGGCCGGCACCTGCCGGGTCGTCGCCTACGACCTGCGCGGGCACGCCCGGAGCGGGCCGGCGGGCACCGGCCGGTACCGGCTGGCCAGCCACGCCGCCGACCTGGCCGCGGTGCTCGCCCACGTCCGCCGGGACGGCGAGCAGGTGACGCTGGTCGGCCACAGCCTGGGCGGCGCGATCCTGCTGCAGCACGTGGCCGGGGCCGGCACCGAGCACGTCTCCGGCGTCGTCTTCGCCGGCTCGGGCGGCTCGGCGGTCACCGTGCCCGGCCTGCCGGCCCGCGACCTGCCCGGGCCGGTCGGCGCCGTCGTCCGCACCGCCTGGCTGGGCCTGTTGCTGCTGGGCGTGCGCCTCGGGCGCCGGCTGCGCGGCTGGGACGCCGTCACCGACCGGGTGTCGCGGCGGTGGGCGTTCGCCGGGCACGAGCCGGCCGAGCTGGTCTCCCGCGCCCGCGCCGACTTCCTGGCCACCCGGCCACGGGCGCTGGCCGGCACCGTGCTGGCCAGCATCAGCCACGACGGGCAGCAGCTCGCCCCGGCACTGCCGGTGCCGGCGGTGGTGGTGCACGGCGGCCAGGACAGCGAGGTGCCCGACGAGGACGCCCGACGGCTGCTCGACGCCCTGCCCGACGGTCAGCTGGTGCGCCTGCCGCACGCCGGGCACATGCTGCCGCTCACCGCGCCGCAGGTGGTGGCCGACCAGGTCGCCGGGCTGGTCCGGCGGACGTCGGCAGGGCAGTCCGGCTGAGCGGCCCAGGGGCCGGCGGCACCGGGGGACGTGCAGGTGGTGACCGGCGCGGCCGATGGGCAGACTGACCGGCGTGTCACGGTCCGTGCTGGTCATCGAGGACGACCCCCGCATCCGCCGCATCGTGCAGCTGACCCTGGAGCGCGAGGGCCTGCAGGTCACCGAGGCCGAGAGCGGGGAGGCCGGGCTGCAGCGGCTGGCCGAGCGCGACTTCGACGTCATCCTGCTGGACCTGATGCTGCCCGGGCAGGACGGCTTCGAGGTCTGCCGGGCGATCCGGCGGACCTCCAACACCCCGGTGATCATGGTGACCGCCCGCTCGGACAGCCACGACGTGGTCGCCGGCCTGGAGGCCGGCGCGGACGACTACGTCTCCAAGCCGTTCGTGCCGAAGGAGCTGTCCGCCCGGATCCGCGCGCTGGCCCGGCGCACCCGGGTGCCCGAGCCGCGCCGCGAGGTGGTCATCGGCGACCTGGTGCTGACCCCGTCCGACGGCACGGTCACCCGGGACGGCGACCCGCTGGACCTGACCCGCACGGAGTTCAAGCTGCTGTGCGAGCTCGCCGCCGAGCCCGGCCGGGTGCTCACCCGCGAGGAGCTGCTCGAGCGGGTGTGGGGCTACGACTACTTCGGCGACTCCCGGCTGGTGGACGTGCACGTCCGCCGGCTGCGCAAGAAGGTGGAGCGGGACCCGAGCTCCCCGGCCGTCGTGCTGACGGTGCGCGGGATGGGCTACCGCGTGCCTGCATGAGCACTGCCGCCGAGCCGGCGCCCGCTCGCCGGCGGACCCGGACGGTGCCGGTCGCGGTGCCGCGCACGCTGCGCGGCCGGGCGACGCTGGCCTTCACCGCCATCACGCTGGTGCTGTCGACGGCGCTGGCGCTCACGGTCTGGGGAGCGGTGTCGCAGTACCTGCTGCTGCAGCGGGAGCGCGCGACCCTGGCCCAGGCCAGCGCCAACGCCGCGCAGCTGCAGCGCGGCGCCTCCGCGGCGGGGCTGACCCTCCCCCAGCTGCTGGCCCAGCTGCCCCGGCAGACCGGGTCGACGTCGCTCCACGTCGACAGCGGTGAGTGGACGACGACGTCGCTGCTGGTCGGCCGGGACGACCTGCCGCGCGGCCTGCGGGACACCGTGGTCGGGGGCACCCCGGCCCGGCAGCGGATCACCGTGCAGGGCGAGACCGTGCTCGCCGTGGGCATCCCGCTGGCCGGCCTGGACGACGCCTACTTCGAGGTCTTCCCGCTCGACGAGCTCGACCGGACCTACCGGGTGCTGGGCACGGTGCTGCTCCTGGCGGTGCTGACCTCGGTCCCGGTCGCGCTGGTCGTGGGCTGGTGGAGCACCCGGCCGACCCTGCGCCCGCTGGAGCGGATCTCCACGGTGGCCGGGGCGATCGCCGGCGGCTACCTGGGGGCCCGCCTCGACCCGCAGGGCGACCCGTCGCTGGCCCCGCTGGCGGCCTCGTTCAACCAGACCGTGGCCGCGCTGGAGGAACGGGTGCGCAGCGACGCCCGCTTCGCCGCCGACGTCAGCCACGAGCTCCGGACGCCGCTGACGGCGATGCTGGGCGCGATGTCGCTGGTCGAGGAGCACGTCGAGCGGCTGCCCCCCGACGGGCAGGAGGGACTGGCGCTGCTGCGAGCCGAGGTGCAGGGGTTCGAGCGGCTGGTCGCCGACCTGCTGGAGATCTCCCGCTCCGACGCCGGCAGCACCGACGTGGCGCTGGAGGACGTCCGGGTGGCCGACCTGCTGCGGGCGGTGCTCGCCCGCCGCGCGCTGGCCGGCCGGCCGCCGGTGCCGGTCGACGCCCCGGCCGACGCCGCGGAGCTCGTCGTCCGGGCGGACAAGCGCCGGCTGGAACGGGTGCTGGGCAACCTGATGGACAACGCGGACACCCACGGCCAGGGGCTGCGCGCCGTCGTCCTGGAGCGGGCCGGGGACGGGCGGACGGTCCGGCTGCACGTGGACGACGGCGGCCCCGGGGTGCCGGCCGGGGACCGGGCCCGGGTGTTCGAGCGCTTCGCCCGCGGCGCGGGCAGCACCCGGACCCGGACCCCGGGTGCCGGGCTGGGACTGGCGCTGGTCACCCGGCACGTGCACGCCGTGCACGGCACCGTGACGGTCGGCGAGAGCCCGCAGGGCGGTGCCCGGTTCACCGTCGAGCTGCCGCTGGGGAGCACCCGGTGAGGCGGCCGTTCGCCGTCCTCGCCGCGTTCCTGGTGCTGGTCGCCGGCTGCGGGATCGGCACCCAGGACCGCCCGGAGCGGCTCACCCTGACCGAGGCACCGACCTCCCGGGCGACCGGCCCCGGCCCGGGGGCGGTCGAGCTCGAGGTGTTCTTCGTCCGCGGCGCCGAGCTGGAGCCGGTGACCCGCTCCGCACCGGCCCAGGACCCGACCACCCTGCTGGAGGTGCTCGTCGCCGGGCCGACCCGCGCGGAGGTGCTCTCCGGGCTCCGCACCGCGATCGCCCCGCAGACCGAGACCGTGCCGACCGGGCTGGTCGAGCGGCGGCTCCAGGTCGACCTGCCGGTCGAGCTGACCGACGTCAGCGGTGGCAACCAGCTGCTCACCTTCGCGCAGCTGGTCTGGACCCTCACCACGCTGCCGACCGTCGGCGAGGTGCGGTTCACCTCCGGCGGCGTGCCGGTCGAGGTGCCCACCGACGAGGGGCTCACCGGTGCGCCGGTGGACCGGGACGACTACCGCTCGGTGGCGCCGCCGGGCAGCAGCTCGCCCGCCGCACCGACCGGCTGACCGGCCGGTTGCCACGAGACCGTCATCGGGGAGCGCCGCTGCATGACGGTTAGCGGTCGAGCCCGGCGCCTCCGCCGCGGCGCCTCCTCGCGGCACCCAACCTGGGGGTGAGCAGACCACCGACACCCCGGAGCCGCCCCGCCATGGCCACCCCGCCGTCCGGACCCGGGCCCCGGGCCCGATGAGGCGCTGGGCGCTGCGGGCACTGCTCGGCCTCACGGCCGTGGTCGGCCTGCTGGTGGGCTGGGGGGTGCTGGTCGAGCCGCGCCTGGTCCTGGACGAGGAGCGGCTGGACGTCCCCCTGCCCGGGCTCAGCGGCGAGTGGACGGGCACCGAGATCGCCGTCCTCTCCGACCTGCAGGTGGGGGCCCGGTGGGCCAACACGGGGACGGTCGAGCGTGCGGTCGCCGCCGTCGTCGACGCCGAGCCGGACGCCGTGCTGCTGGCCGGCGACCTGGTGCACGGCGCCCACCGCGACGAGGTCGTGCACCGGCAGGTGGACCAGGTGCTGGAGCTGCTCGCGCCGCTGCTCGAGGCACGACTGACCGTCTACGCGGTGCTCGGCGACCACGACCACGCCGCCGGGGCGTCCGACGAGCTGACCCGCGCCCTCGGGGAGGCCGGTGCCGAGGTGCTCCGCGACGGAGCCCGGCGGCTCCCCCCGCCCACCGGGGAGTCGCCGGAGACCGACCTGTGGGTCGTGGGACTCGACGGTGCGGGCGGCCGGCGGCCCGGCCCGGCGGTCGCCTTCGCCGGCGTCCCGGACGACGCCCCGCGGGTGGTCCTGGTGCACGACCCGACCGCGTTCCCGTCCCTGCCGGCCGGCAGCGCGCCGCTGACCCTGGCCGGGCACACGCGGTGCGGCCAGATCGGGGTGCCCGGTCTGCCGCGCTGGTCGCGGCTGGGGCTCAGCGCCGAGGAGGAGCAGGTGGCCGACGGCTGGTCACCGGCCGGGTACGGGGCGCCCGGCAACCGGCTGTTCGTGACCTGCGGGCTCGGCTTCGGCGCCGTCCCGATCCGGCTGTCCGCCCCGCCGCAGGTCGTGTTCGTGAGGCTCACGCCGGCCGGCGCGGGCTGACCGGCCGCACCGGACGACGGTGCCGGGACGCGCTCACGGGGCGCGGCGAGCAGGCCTGCCGCACCCTGCTCAGCTCGCGGCCGATCCCACCGCCGGCGGGGACCGGACGGGAGGGTCAGGAGCGCGCCGCCCACCGGTGGCCGCACGCGCGGCAGCGCATCCGGGCCCACCAGCTCCGGTCCTCCGCCGCGGGGGTGGTGTCCACCAGGTCCCGGGACGAGCAGCCCGGGCAGCGCAGCAGCACCGCGAGAGCCCCGCTGCGAGCGGTGACCGGCCGGGCGACACCGCCCCGGACGGCGCCCGGACGGACGGGCGGACGGACGGCGGGCGGGGGCAGCAGGCTGGTCACGGCCGGCTCACGCGTCCGCGAACGAGGGCGACGGCGACGGCGCGACGGCGCTCGGCTGGGGCACCCCGGCGGCCGTGGCCGCAGCCGCAGCGGTGGCCGCCGTCGGCGGCGCGACCTCCCACACCTCGGCGGTGCGCGGCCGCCCCTGCGCCTCGCGGTGGGCGTACAGCTGCTCGCGCGGCGGCAGCGGGTGGCCGACCGGGCAGCGCAGGGTGCCCACCTCGCCGACGTGCACCGGGCTGCGCCGACCGGGCACGACGCACCGGCCGGCCCGCTCGATCAGCCGGCTGTCGCACTCTGGGCAGTGGAGGTTGTGCACGGACAGGATCCACACGGAGACCATGCGCACACCCTGCGTGACGGAACGGCGACGGATCCAGGGGTGGGCGGCCGTGTCCGCCGACCTTCACACGATCGCAAAGCTCACCCGCGCCGTCCGGCGGGGTCGTCGTCGGCCCCGCTGCCGCGGCTCACCCCGGCGACCCCCGCCAGCGCCGACCAGTCACCGATCGTGCTCCGCGGGACGACGCTGAGCGTCCCGTCGCTCTCCAGCACCACCGCGGCGATCTCGCCCAGGTCACCCTGACCCGACGCCCGCACCGCCTGCCGCACCTCGTCCAGCGCCACGCGCTGCCGGGTCAGCGTCTCGCTGATCGGCCGGCCGTCGCGCCACAGCAGCGTCGGCCGCGAGGTCACCACCCCGCGCGCCGCCGGCCGGTGCACGGTGACCCAGGCGACCAGCGCCTGCAGCGCCGCCAGCAGCACCAGCGCGGTCACGCCCTCGGCCCAGGAGACGTCGGAGTTCAGCAGGATGGTGGCCAGCGTCGAGCCCAGGGCCACGGTGACCACCAGGTCGAAGGCGTTGAGCTTGGCCAGCGTCCGCTTGCCCGACAGCCGCAGCACGACCACCACGCTCACGTAGGCGGCCGCGCCGACCGCCAGCACCCGGGCCACGTCCGACCACGAGTCCCACCACATGTCGCCTCCCTCTGCTGCACCCGCTCGTCCCGCGCGGCCTCCCTCGAGCACCGCGCCGGTTGCCCGACCCGGTGCAGCCTGCGGGCAGCGGCGCCGGCTCGCGAGCCGGCGGTCGGCACGGGGTGCGTCGTGTGAAGGGTCCGTGACTCTTCGGCCGGCCGCTTGTGGCGGAACCGGATCGGCTGCCATGGTCGGACGACGGCGCACCCGGTGGCGGAGCCGCTCCGACGACCGGGCGCCGCCCGACCGACCCGCCGTGCACCCACCGATCGCACCGACACACCGGAGGACGACATGCCCCCCCACGCGATCACCGCGCACCCCCACCGGCCGCACGCTGACCGAGGTGGTGGACGGCCACACCGGCAGGGTCCGGGTCAGCGGCCACCTCACCCCGGCCGGCGCCGACCTGCTCCGCGGCACCGTCGAGGGCCTGCGCCGGCAGGGCCACTCGACCGTGGTGCTCGACCTGACCGGCGTGCAGGCCGCCGACGACGTCGGCCTGCACGTCCTCTCCAGCCTGGGCAGCTCGATGGCCGACTCCGGCGACCGGCTGCTGGTGCACAACGCCCCCGAGGGGTCCGCGACCGGCGCCTGAGCCCCACCCGACGACGGCCGGGCCCAGCACGGGGTCCGGCCGTCGTCGTCTCCGCAGGCGGTCAGGCTGCCGGGGGCCAGCTCCCCGCGAGGGCCAGGTCGACCACGTGCCGCCACTCGCGGGTCTCGTCCTCGCCGACGTCGGTGGTCTCCTCCGCGACGGCCGCCACCTTCGCCGCGTGACGCCGCAGCAGCTCGTCCACCCCCCGCCCGCGCGCCCGCCAGGCCACCTCGCGCAGCAGCCCGGCGATCCGGCGCAGCACCGCCGGCTGCCCCTCGGCGAAGTGCAGCGGCTCCTCCAGCACCAGCTGCAGCAGCGCCGGCAGCTCCCAGGCGGGCACCACCACCCGCACCGCGCCCTCGTCGTCCCGCACCACCCGGAGGTCGGAGGGGCGGGTGGCCAGCACGCCGAGCAGGGCCGAGGCGTGCGAGAGCGCGTGCACCGCGGTCGTCGGGTCGTTGATCCCGGGTGAGAGCGCCCGGACGGCGATGTCGATGACCTTGCGCAGCGCGTAGGCGACGTCCCGTTCCGGCGAGCGCTCGAAGTGCAGCTGCAGCACCTCGTCCAGCGCCTCCTCCAGCCGCGCGGCGTCGACGGCCGCGCCGGGCACGTCGGGCCAGGCGTGCGCCACCGGGGTGCCCTCGACGACGGAGTCCCCGATCCGCACCGCCAGCCGCACCTGCGCCCCGGCGTCCCGGGCGGCGCGGGCGGCGGCCGCCTCGGCGACGCCGACCACGAAGCCGCTGGAGCGGGCGGTCAGCACCACCGGCGGGCCGGGCGGTGCACCCGGGTCGCCGTCCGTGCCGTCGTCCGTGCCGTCGTCCTGGGCGCTGCCCAGCTCCCGGTCGATGGTGCGGGTGCCCTCGGAGTGGACGTCGCGGAGCATCGTCTCCACCCGCAGCACCCGGGACAGGTGCTCCAGGAACACCACCAGGGCCAGCACGCTGCCCAGGGTCAGCACGTAGGCGACGGTGATCGACAGCCGCGGCACGAAGGCGGTGTCGTCCTCGGTCGCGCTCTCGGTGCGCACGGTGCGCAGCACGGTGAGGGCGTAGACGAAGGTGAGCATCAGCTGCGCCAGCGTCAGCTGGACCACCCGGTCGGTGGCGAAGGTCTGCAGCAGCCGCGGCGAGTACTGGCTGCTGCTCAGCTGCAGGGCGATGACGGTCAGCGAGAAGGTCAGACCGGTGACCGAGATCAGCGAGCCGGCGATCGCCGCCAGCAGGTCGCGGGCCGCGGAGGCGCCACCGCCGAAGGCGAAGGTGAGCGGGTGCCCGCCGGGCTCGTCGAGCCAGCCGTCGACCGCCGGGACCAGGACGCCCAGCCCGATGGCCAGCAGCACCCCCAGCACGGGGATGGGCCACAACGCTCCGCCGATCCGGCCGAGCAGGGTGCGCAGCGGTCCCCCGCGCCGGTCGTTGGCCACGCCCGAGTCTCCCCCAGGCCCGCCCGCCCGGCCGGACGTCAGCCGCGCGGCTCGGGCTGGTCCTCGACCTGCATGACCCGCCACAGGCCGGTCCGGTGCAGCAGGTCCTCGGTGCGCCGGTTCACCCCGCGCAGGACGACGGCGCCACCGCGGGCCCGGCAGGTGCGGTGGGCCCAGAGGAAGCTGGCCACCGCGGTGCTGGACAGCTGCCGGACGTCGGTGAGGTCGACGACCAGCCGGCGGGCGCCGGAGAGCAGGGCGTCGTGCAGCAGCCAGCGGAGGTCGGCCAGCCCGTCGGCCAGCAGGTCGTCGCTCAGCACGAGCACCACCTGCCCCTCGCGACCCGGACGCGCCGGGGCGACCGGCACCGCGGAACGGGTGGTCGCGGCGGTCATCGGCGCTCCCCTCGTGGCTGGTGGTCCTGCTGCGGTCTGCACCCGAGGGTCGGCGTCGCACCTTGCGATCCGCCGCTCCGTTGCTTTGCGATCGCGTGACGGCTGCGCTGCCGGCGCGGGCGCCGGCCGCCGCCGGTGGCAGCATGTCCGGCGTGTCGCCACGCCTGCTCCTGGTCGAGGACGACGACCACATCCGCATGCCGCTGCGCTGGGCGCTGGAGGACGAGGGCTACCAGGTCGCCGAGGCGGCCAGTGGTGAGGACGCCTGCCGCCAGGTCGACGAGGCCCCGCCGGACCTGATGCTGGTCGACCTGATGCTCGGTGCGATGGACGGGTTCCAGGTGATCCGCCAGGTCCGCCGCCAGCACGACCTGCCGATCGTGGTGGTCAGCGCCCGGGCGGACACCCACGACATCGTGGCGGCCCTGGAGGCCGGGGCCGACGACTACGTGACCAAGCCGTTCCAGGTCAAGGAGATCACCGCGCGGCTGCGGGCGTTGCGGCGCCGGGCCCGCGGTGCCGGCACCCCGGCCGACGGCGGCGCGGGCGAGCGCGGCACCGAGCTGGTGCTCGACCCCGACCCGGCCGCTCCCCTGGTGCTGCGGCCCGAGCGCGGAACGGTGCACCGCGGTGACGAGCAGCTGCCGCTGACGCTCACCGAGTTCCGGCTGCTGTGCGAGCTGGCCGCCTCGGCGGGCCGGGTGATGAGCCGGCAGGCGCTGCTGGAGCGGGTGTGGGAGCACGGCTTCTTCGGCGACGAGCGGCTGGTCGACGTGCACGTGCGCCGGCTGCGCACCAAGGTCGAGCGGGACCCGAGCGCACCGAGCCTGGTGGTGACCGTCCGCGGCCTGGGGTACCGGCTGGACCCGCAGTGAGGCTGGCGCTCGGGCCTCCGGGGCTGCGGGCGCGGATCGTGCTCGCCTTCGCCGTGGGCGCGCTGCTCGTCTCCGCCGTCCTGGTGACCACCACCTTCCTGCTCGCCCGCAGCTACCTGCTCGACCAGCGCGAGACCGCGGTGACCCGGCAGGCGTTCGCCGACGCGAACGTGCTGGCCAGCCGGCTGTCCACCGCCGGCGCCGAGGTGGGTGACGAGCTGGTCGACCTGGTCCCCTCCGGCGGCGCCGACGTCGTGGTGAACAGCGACGGGGCCTGGTACTCCTCCCGGCTGGACGTGGGGGCGCGGGACGTGCCCGGGGAGCTGCAGGAGCTGGTCGCCGACGGTTCGGCCGGCACCGCGCGGATCACGACGGCCGAGGGCCCGCACCTGGTGGTCGGCGTCCCGATCGTCGCTGCCGGCGTCCAGTTCTACGAGGTCGCGCCGCTGGTGGAGCTGCAGGCGGCGCTGCGCACCCTGACCGCCGTGCTCGGCGCCGGGGCGCTGGTGGCCACCGCCGCCGGCGCGCTGTTCGGTGGCTGGGCCAGCCGGCGGGTCGTGCAGCCGCTGGAGCAGGTGGCCGGTGCCGCGACCCGGATCGCCGGCGGGGAGCTGGACATCCGGTTGCCGCCCACCGAGGACCCCGACCTGCTGGCCATCGTGGCGAGCTTCAACAGCATGGTCGACGCGCTGGCTTCCCGGATCGACCGGGACGCCCGGTTCGTCGGCGACGTCAGCCACGAGCTGCGCAGCCCGCTCACCAGCCTGGTCACCAGCGTCGAGGTGCTCGGGGCCCGGCGGGGAGAGCTGTCGGCCCGAGGTCAGCAGGCGCTCACGCTGATCGAGGGCGAGCTGGGCCGGTTCCGCCGGATGCTCGACGACCTGCTGGAGCTCGCCCGGGTCGACGGCGCCCCGGCGCAGGAGTCCGCGGACCCGGTCTCGCTGGCGGCGCTGGTGCGCGAGGTCGTCTCCCGCCGCGGGCTGCCCGCCGACCTGCTGCACACCGGCTCCGACGAGGAGACGACGGTGCGCGGTGACAAGACGCGTCTGGAGCGCGCGGTGACGAACCTGCTGGACAACGCCGACCGGCACGCCGGCGGCCCGGCCGGCATCCGGGTGGAGCGGCGCGACGGTTCGGTGGTCCTGCTGGTGGACGACGCCGGTCCGGGGGTGCCGCAGGCCGAACGGGAGCGGGTGTTCGAGCGGTTCGTCCGCGGCCCGCGGGCGGCCCGCCGGTCGCTGCCGGGCGCGGGGCTCGGGCTGGCCATCGTCGAGGAGACCGCCACCGGCCACGGCGGTGCCGCCTGGGTGGCCGACAGCCCCGCCGGCGGTGCCCGGTTCACCCTGTCGCTGCCGGCGGTGGACCGGTGACCGGCGCCGGCCGGCGGGCCGCGGCGGCCACGGGGTTGGGGCTGGCGCTGACGCTCGCGGGCTGCGGCGTGCCCACGGGCGGGCCGCCGGCCACCATCGCCGCCTCCGACGTGCCCTACGACCTGGCCTCGCCCAGCGCGCCGACCTCGGGGCCGCCGCCGACCCCGGCCGGGGTCGAGCAGCCGGAGGTCTACCTGGTCACCGAGGAGGGGGTGCTGGTGCCGCGCGGGCGGTCGGTGCCCGCCGGGCAGCTGCGCGACCGGCTGGCCGACCTGCTGGAGGACCTCGCCGGTGGCCCGACGCCGGCCGAGCTCACCCAGCGGCTGTCGACCGCGCTGCGCCCGGACACCACGCTGTCGGTGACCGGCCTGAACGACTCGACCGCCACGATCGACCTGGGCGGCGAGGCGGAGGCGCCGTCGGGCCGGGAGAGCCGGCGGACGGTGGGCCAGATCGTGCTCACCGCCACCAGCCTGCCCGGCGTGCAGGCGGTGCAGCTGACCCGCGCCGGTGAGCCGGTCGACGCGCCGCTGGCCTCCGGGGAGCTGACGTCCCGGCCGGTCACCGCGCAGGACTACCTGCCGCTGCTGACCCCGGCGGCCACGCCGGTCACCCCAGAGGCCGTGCCCCTCGACCCGGAGCCGACCCCGACCTCGTGACCTGGCGGTCGGTGTCACCGTCCAGCGGGACGCGGGCGCGTCCGTGGGATCGGCCGGGCCCCGGGAGGCGGACGAGATGACGAGACCGTGACGATCCGCGCCGCGCGCCACCTCGGCCCAGTCGCGCTGCCAGCATGGTCCGTGGTCGCCGGGCGCCGTCGACGCCGCCTGGCGACCACCCGACGGGGTTCCGCCCGTCCCGGCCGGGTAGCCCCCCGGCATGCGCGAGATCGACCCCAAGGACCCGGACACCCTCTACGCCGAGGGGCCGGTCGCCGCCGAGCCCCCGGACGACGACCTGCCCGAGACCTCGCCGATGCGCGACTCCGGCGGAACGGGGCCGGGGCCCGACGACCTGGACCGGCTGCTCTGACATCGACCTCCCCGTGACTGAGCAGCGCCAGCGCTGGGCAGGGAGGCAGGGCCCGGGTGAGCCCAGCCCGGCCGGCCGGTCATCGCACCCTCGACCCGGCCCCTGTCCCGCGGACAGGACCATCCCCGTACGCCTGGGAGGCCCCCGATGAGCTCCGCACCCGAACACCGAGCACCCGACCGCCCGGCAGCCGGCCGCTCGGTCCCTGACGGGTCGGCCCCCGACCGTTCGGATCGGAACGGCTCGGCCCCCGACCGCTCGAGGGGTGCCGAGCTGCGCCAGCGGATCGCCGACGGGCGCTGGCCGCTCTTCGCGCTGGAGTTGGTCGTGCTGGCCGTCATCTTCGGCTGGCTGTTCCTCACCGTCGCCGCGACCGGGGGCGACCTGCCCTGGTGAGTCCGTTCGGTACGGCCGGTCCGTGGTCGGGCCGCATCGGGTCGGGCCGACCCGATGCGACCGGGTCGGACCGTCTGACCGACCGGGTCGGACCGGCTGGCCGACCGGGTCAGTCCGGCTGGCCGACCAGGATCATGAAGCCGAACGCGACCACGATCATCAGCACGAACACCGACACGATGAGCAGCCGAGCGCGGTTCTTCGGCAGCCGCCCCAGCCCGCTGCGGTTCTCGTGGTCGTCCGGTGCGTGCGTCATCTTTCCTCCTGCTGGCTCCGGGACCACGGCCGGTCGGCCGTGGTGTGCAGGCGCCGGTCCACGCGTCCGTGGGCGACCGCTCCACCGCAGTGCCCAACCACGGGGCACCCCACTCCTCGCCCGCCGGTGGCCGAGCGCCGCGGCCCCTCGACCGTGGGCGGCTGCGCCCTGGGGGCCGGTCAGGGTCGCCGGCCGGCGGCCGGCTCGTCCGGAACGGTGCGCAGCCCGCGGAAGGTGGTGGTGACCAGGGCGTCGGCCAGCGCGTCCGGGGTCAGCCCGCCGTCCGCGCCGCGGCCGGGCCGGTACCACTCGGTCAGCGAGTTGACCGCCCCGAACAGCAGTCGGCTGGTGACCGCCGGGTCGACGTCCGGCCGGACGTCGCCCTCGGCCGCGGCCGCGCGCACCAGCTCGGTGACGAACCGGTCGAAGGCCCGCCGGCGGAGCAGCGCCGCCCGTTCCACGGCGGAGTTGCCCCGCACCCGCAGCAGCAGGGTGACGTAGGGCAGCTGTGCGCCCAGCACCCGGACAGAGCCGCGGACGACGTGCTCGAGCCGGTCGATCGCCGGGCCGCGCGTCGCCCCCGGTTCGGTCGTGACCGCGGACAGCGCGTCCAGCGCCCGGTCCAGCGCGAGCCGGAGCAGCTCGACCTTGCTGGGCACGTGGTGGTAGATCGCCGACTTCGTGACCCCGAGCCGGGCGGCCAGCCCGTCCATGCTGGTCGCCTCGTACCCGCGCTCGTTGAACACGGCCACGGCGACGTCCAGCAGCGACTCCAGCGAGTGCCCGGGGCGGCCGCGCCGAACCGGTGCGCTCACCTGCGCTCCCGGCGGTCGGTGAGCCGCTGCAGCTGTGGGGCCCGCAGGCCGTCGACGCCCATCCGCCCGGCCGGGTCCGGCAGCGCCGGGTCCGGCGACGTCCCCGGCCGCCGCGGCGTCCGGTTCACCGTGTCGTCCGTGGTCATCGTCGTCCCCTCGTCGGCCGGCTCGGTGCTTGTGCCGGCGCGTGGCCTCGGTCACACTATTACTGACCGCTCGGTCGGTAAATGGCCGGCGGCAGGTGCTCGGAGGAGATGCGATGACCGCGCCCGCGCTCGACCGGACCGTCGACGAGGCCGCGCTGCAGGCCCGGTTCGACGCCACGATCGCCGCCGGGCACCGGATCGAGCCCCGGGACTGGATGCCCGAGGGCTACCGGAAGACGCTCGTCCGGCAGATCGCCCAGCACGCGCACTCGGAGATCATCGGCATGCAGCCCGAGGGCGACTGGCTGCTGGCCGCGCCGAGCCTGCGGCGCAAGGCGGTGCTGCTGGCCAAGGTGCAGGACGAGGCCGGGCACGGGCTCTACCTCTACTCGGCGGCCGAGACGCTCGGCGCCGACCGGGCCGACCTCACCGACAAGCTGATCGAGCGCCGGCAGAAGTACAGCTCGATCTTCAACTACCCGACGCTCACCTACGCCGACGTCGGCGTCATCGGCTGGCTGGTCGACGGTGCGGCGATCTGCAACCAGGTGCCGCTGTGCCGGTCCAGTTACGGGCCCTACGCCCGGGCGATGATCCGGGTCTGCAAGGAGGAGTCCTTCCACCAGCGGCAGGGCTACGAGCTGCTGATGACCATGATGGCCGGCACCCCCGAGCAGCAGGCGATGGTGCAGGACGCCGTCGACCGCTGGTGGTGGCCCTCGCTGATGATGTTCGGCCCGCCGGACGACGAGAGCCCCAACTCCGCGCAGTCGATGGCCTGGGGCATCAAGCGGCACAGCAACGACGAGCTGCGCCAGCGCTTCGTCGACATGACCGTGCCCCAGGCCCAGGTGCTCGGCGTGACCCTGCCCGACCCGGAGCTCGCGCTGGACGCCGACACCGGCAGGTACCGGTTCGGCCCGATCGACTGGTCGGAGCTGCAGCGGGTGATCAGCGGTCAGGGCCCGTGCAACGACGAGCGGATCGCCCGCCGCCGGGCCGCCCGCGACGACAACGCCTGGGTGACCGACGCAGCCACGGCCTACGCGGAGAAGCACGCATGACGGACCTGACGGCGGAGGGCGGTGGGAACACCCCGTCCCCCCCACCCCTCGCGAGCTCGGGGCGGGCCCCTGGACGGGGCCGCGACTGGCCGCTGTACGAGGTGTTCGTGCGTGGCAAGCGCGGCCTCAACCACGTGCACGTCGGCTCGCTGCACGCCCCGGACGACGTGATGGCGGTGCACGCCGCCCGTGACCTCTACACCCGGCGCAACGAGGGCGTGAGCATCTGGGTGGTGCGGGCCGCCGACATCACCGCCTCCAGCCCGGACGAGAAGGACCCGATGTTCGCCCCCAGCGGCGACAAGGTCTACCGCCACCCGACCTTCTACGAGCTCCCCGACGACGTCCCCCACATGTAACCGCCCGCGCTTCCGCGCGCGAGAGCCCCCGTGCTTGATCGCGCGAAACCGCGGGTGCTCGATCGCGCGAAAGCGCGGGTGCTTGATCGCGCGAAAGCGCGGGTGCTTGATCGCGCGAGAGCGCGTGTGCTCGATCGCGCGGGAGGTGGAGAGGAGAGGCATGCACGAGGAGACCGTGTACGACGCGCTGGACCACGCGCACGGCGGCGAGGGGCAGTGGGCGTTCGGCACCGGGTTCGACGAGCCGCTGGCCGGGGTGGACACCACGGTGCCCGGCGGCATCGACCCGGCCGACCTCGGCTGGTACTGCCTGATGCTCGGCGACGACGCCCTGGTGCTCGCCCAGCGGCTGACCGAGTGGATGACCGCGGCGCCGGAGCTGGAGGAGGAGGTCGCGTTCGGCAACACCGCCCTCGACCTGCTCGGCCAGGCCCGGCTGCTGCTGGCCCGCGCCGGGTCGGTCGGCGCGCTGGGCCGCAGCCGGGATCGGGCGACGCCGTCGATCCCGGACGAGGACGCGCTGGCCTACTTCCGCGACCCCGACGAGTTCCGCTGCACCGGTCTGGTCGCGGCGCCCGGCGGCGACTTCGGCCAGACGATGGTCCGGCTGCTGGTCGCGTCCACCCTGCGGCTGGCGGTGTTCGCCCGGCTGCGCGACTCGCGCGACCCGGTGCTCGCCGCGATCGCCGCCAAGGGCGTGCACGAGCTGACCTACCACCGCGACCACGCGGCCCGCTGGGTGCTGCGGCTGGGCGCCGGGACGGCGGAGTCGCACCGCCGCGCGCAGGCCGGGGTGGACGCGGTCTGGCCACTGCTGGCCGACGTCTTCTCCCCCACCGACGTCGAGCGGCGCCTGGTCACCGCCGGCGTCGCGGTCGACCCGGCGGCCACCCGCGAGGAGGTCACCGCCGTGCTCACCCAGGTGCTGGAGCAGGCGACCCTGCGGGTGCCGGAGTGGCCCGCCGACGTCCCGCCCCGCGGCCGGGCCGGCGAGCACTCCCCCGAGCTGACCGCCCTGCTGGCCACCCTCCAGGGCCTGGCCCGCCAGCACCCGGCGGCCACCTGGTGACCCCCGCCCCCGGCCGTGTTCGCCGACATGGCCGCCCGGACGTCGTCCCAGGCCATGGCGGCCAAGATGGCCGCCATGCGGCGGCGCGGGTGGTGGCGGAGGCGGTGACGGACCCGGAGCTGCCGCTGGTCACGCTGGCCGACCTGGGGGTGCTGCGGGACGTCCGGGTCGAGGACGACGTCGTGGTCGTGGAGATCACCCCGACCTGGTCCGGCTGCCCGGCGATGGGGGTGATGCGCGCCGACCTGGCGCACGCGCTGCACCGGGCCGGGTTCGCCGAGGTCGACGTGCGCACCGTGCTCTCCCCCGCCTGGAGCACCGACTGGATCACCGCCGAGGGGCGCCGCAAGCTCGCCGCCGGCGGGATCGCCCCACCCGGGCCGGCACCGGCGCGCACCACCGGCCCGGTGCCGCTCACCCTGGGCCCGAACCGACGGACGGCGGCGTGCCCGGTCTGCGGGTCGGCCGACACCGTGGAGGTCAGCGCGTTCAGCGGCACCGCCTGCAAGGCGCTGCGCCGCTGCCGCAGCTGTGCCGAGCCCTTCGAACACCTCAAGGAGCGCTGATGCCCCGGCGCAGGCCGCAGTTCCACCCGCTGACCGTGGCCGGGGTCGAACGGCTCACCGACGACGCGGTCGCGGTGACCTTCGCCGTCCCCGACGAGCTCGCCGAGGTGTACCGCTTCTCCCCCGGCCAGGCGCTCACCCTGCGCCGGGTGGACGGCGTCCGGGACGAGCGCCGCTCGTACTCCATCTGCGCCCCGGTCGGCGCGCCGCCGCGGGTGGGCGTGCGGGAGGTGCCGGGGGGCTTCTTCTCCTCCTGGCTGGTGCACGACGTGCGGCCGGGCGACCGGATCGACGTGCTGCCACCGGCCGGGACGTTCACCGCCGACCTGTCGCTGCCCGGCGACCACGTCTTCGTCGTCGCCGGGTCGGGGATCACCCCGGCGCTCTCCCTGGCCGGCTCGGTGCTCCCCGACGGCAGGTCGACGGTCACCGTCTTCTACGGCAACCGGCGGACGAACACGGTGATGTTCGCCGACGAGCTGGCCGACCTCAAGGACCGGTACGGCCCCCGGCTGCAGCTGGTGCACGTGCTGTCCCGGGAACCCCGGGACGCCGAGCTGACCAGCGGCCGCCTCGACGGGAACCGGTTGCGCCGGCTGGTCGGTGCGCTGGTCGACGCGCCCGCGGTGGACCACTGGTGGCTGTGCGGCCCGCACGGCATGGTCACCGACGCCCGGGAGCTGCTGACCGAGCTCGGGGTGCCGGGTGAGCGGGTGCACCAGGAGCTGTTCTTCGTCGACGACGTCCCCCCGGAGCCGGTGCGTGGCGACGAGCAGACGGTCGAGGGCCCCAGTGCCGAGGTGACCGTGGTGCTGGACGGCCGGACGACGACGCTCGCCCTGCCGCGCGACGTGCCGGTGCTCGACTCGGCCCAGCAGGTGCGCGGTGACCTGCCCTTCGCCTGCAAGGGCGGGGTGTGCGGCACCTGCCGGGCACGGGTGACCACCGGTGAGGTGACCATGCGCCGCAACCACGCCCTCGAGGCCGCCGAGGTCGAGGCCGGCTACGTGCTGACCTGCCAGACCCTGCCGGTCTCGGACCAGGTCACCGTGGACTTCGACGCCTGAGGCCACCGGGAGCATCGCAGGGAGCGCCAGCGACCGAGGAGCGGACCGGTGGGCTCCGGCGTCCCATGTGATCGACGCCTGAGGCCACCGGGAGCATCGCAGGGAGCGCCAGCGACCGAGGAGCGGACCGGTGGGCTCCGGCGTCCCATGTGATCGACGCCTGAGGCGCACCGGGTGCGGGCGGGGGCCACCCGCCCGCACCCGGGTGCGTCAGTTGTCCAGCTCGAACACCGTGGTGCTCTCGTACACCTCGCCCGGGCGGAGCTCGGTGGACGGGAAGCCGGGCTGGTTCGGGGAGTCGGGGAAGTGCTGGGTCTCCAGCGCCAGCCCGTCGCCCTGCCGGTAGATCGTGCCGCCGGTGCCGACGATGGTGCCGTCGAGGAAGTTGCCGGAGTAGAACTGCAGCCCCGGCTCCGTGGTCTCGATGGTCAGGGTGCGGCCGCTCTCCGGGTCGTGCAGCTCGGCGGCCTCCTCCAGCTCGTCCTCGCCGTCCGAGCCCTCCCGCGCACCGTCGTCGTCCCGGTTCAGCACCCAGTTGTGGTCGTACCCCTGGCCGTAGAGCAGCTGCTGGTCGGCGACCCGGATGCGGGCCCCGATGGCGGTGGGGTCGCGGAAGTCGAACGGGGTGCCCTCCACGGGGGCGATCTCGCCGGTCGGGATGAGCGTCTCGTCGACCGGGGTGTAGGCGTCGGCGTCGATCTCCAGCTCGTGGTCGTAGATCGTCCCCGACCCCTCACCGCCGAGGTTCCAGTAGGTGTGCTGGGTCAGGTTCACCACGGTGGGCGCGTCGGTGGTCGCCTCGTAGTGGACGGTCAGCCGCTCCTGCCGGTCCACGCTGTAGGTGACCGTCGTGGTGAGCGTGCCCGGGAAGCCCTGGTCGCCGTCCGGGCTGACCAGCTGCAGCTGCAGGGCGGCGACCCGGCGGTCGCCGACCGGGGTCGCCGTCCACACCCGGTCGTCGAAGCCCTCCGGGCCGCCGTGCAGGGTGTTCGGCCCGTCGTTGAGCGGCAACTGGTACCGCTCGCCGTCGAGCTCGAACGTGCCCCCGGCGATCCGGTTGCCGTACCGGCCGATCAGCGAGCCGAAGTACGGGTCGGCGTCGGAGGCGTACCCGGCCACGTCGGGGAAGCCGAGGACGACGTTCTCCACCTGACCGTGCCGGTCGGGCACCTCCAGGGTCTGGATCACCCCGCCGTAGGTGAGCACCCGCACCGTCATGTCGCCGTTGCGCAGCGTCCAGCGCTCGACCGGGGTGCCGTCGGGGGCGGTGCCGAAGGGCTCGACGGTCGTGCTCGCCTGCCCCCCGTGGTGGCCGCCGCCGCGATCGGGGCGGTCCTCGGTGGCGGCGGCGGGAGCCGCGGCGCTGCCGACGAGCAGGCCGGTGCTGAGCGCGGCGACCAGCGGCCAGGAGCGCCGTCGGCGGCGGCCGACCACCGTGGCGGGGTGGGAAGAGGGCAGGGGAACACGTCCAGGCATGCGGGACTCCGTCGTCCGTCGCGGTGGCAGGTGCACGTGCCCCTCGACACCGGAACGGCGAACGGGGACGTGCCCTCGGTCGGTCCTGTGGAACGCACTCGACGGTAGGGACGCCGCCGAGCCACTGTCAATGGTCGGGCGGCGTCAGTCCCGGCCGACCGCGACCGTGGTGCGCGACCGGTAGAGCAGGTCGCCGTGCTCGGCCCGGTGCCGGGCGATGTAGCCCTCGACGAAGGGGCACACGGCCAGTACCCGCAGCCCCTGGCGACGGACGTCGTCCAGCGCCTGGCGCACCAGGGCCGAGGCGACGCCCTGCCCCTCGTGCCCGGGGTAGACCTCGGTGTGGGTGAAGACGACCAGCTCCGCCGTCTTCAGGTACTCCGCGATCGCGGCCAGCTCGCCGCCGACGCGCCCCTCGTACCGGTGCTGCTCGCTCGCGTCGGTCATCTCGACCTGCATGGTCGTCCCCTCTCGCCGCCCGGGTGGTCGGCCCATCCTGGCGGGCCGGGCCGCTGCGGAGGAACCGGGGTACGGCCCCGGGCCGGTCCCCGTCGTCGCTGCCACCATGGCGGCGTGCTGCTCACCGACGTCCTGGCCGCCTCCGCCGCCGTCACCGCGACCAGGTCCCGGACGGCGAAGGCCGCGGCGATCGCGGACCTGCTCCGCCGGGCCGCCGCGGACGAGGTGGAACCGGTGACCGCGTGGCTGTCCGGTGAGGTGCGCCAGGGCCGGCTGGGCGTGGGGTGGCGCACCCTGTCCGCGCTCTCCGGGCCGGCCGCGCCAGAGCCGTCGCTGACCGTGCTCGACGTCGACCGGGCCCTCGCCGAGCTGGCCGGCGTGACCGGCCCCGGTTCGGCGGCCCGCCGGGACGCCCTGCTGCGCACGCTGCTGGGCGCCGCCACCGCCGGCGAGCAGCAGTTCCTGGTCCGGCTGCTCACCGGCGAGCTGCGCCAGGGCGCGCTGGAGGGCGTCGTGCTGGACGCGGTCGCCACGGCCGCCGCGGTGCCGGCCCCGGCCCTCCGGCGGGCGTTCATGCTCTCCGGCCGGCTGCCGGAGACCGCAGCCCTGGCGCTCACCGGCGGGGTCGACGCGCTGGCGGCGGTGCGCCTGGAGGTCGGCCGGCCGGTGCGGCCGATGCTGGCCAGCCCGGGGTCGTCGCTGGACGCCGCGCTCGCCGACCTGGGCAGCGAGGTGACCGTGGAGACCAAGCTGGACGGCGCCCGGATCCAGGTGCACCGGGACGGCGACGTCGTCCGGGTGTGGACCCGGACGCTGCGCGAGGTCACCGACGGCGTCCCCGAACTGGTCGAGCGGATCCGGGCGCTGCCGTGCACCACCGCCGTGCTGGACGGTGAGACCCTCGCGCTGGACGACGACGGTCGGCCGCGCGCCTTCCAGGACACCATGAGCCGGTTCGGCAGTGACACCGCCGACGCCGGTGTGCTGCTGAGCCCGTTCCTGTTCGACGTGCTGCACCTGGACGGCCGCGACCTGCTCGACGAGCCGCTGGCGGCCCGACTGGACGCGCTGGCCGGGCTGCTCGCCGCCGACGAGCACGCTGCGCTCCGGATGCCCGGGGTGCGCCGGCCCACCCCGGAGCAGGCGGCCGGGGTGCTCGAGGACGCGCTCGCCGCCGGGCACGAGGGCGTGGTGGTCAAGGCGCTGGACGCCCCGTACGCGGCCGGGCGTCGCGGCCGGGCGTGGCAGAAGGTCAAGCCGGTGCACACCCTGGACCTGGTGGTGCTCGGCGCCGAGTGGGGCTACGGCCGGCGCAGCGGTCGGCTGTCCAACATCCACCTGGGCGCCCGCGACCCCGACGGTGGCGAGCCGCTGATGGTCGGCAAGACCTTCAAGGGCATGACCGACGAGCTGCTGGACTGGCAGACCCGCACCTTCCCCGAGCACGCCGCGGAGCAGGCCGAGTGGGGCCTGCGGCTGCGGCCGGAGCTGGTGGTGGAGATCGCCCTGGACGGCGCCCAGCGCAGCACCCGCTACCCCGGCGGGCTGGCGCTGCGCTTCGCCCGGGTGGTCCGCTACCGGCCGGACAAGACCGCCGCCGAGGCCGACACGATCGACGCCGTCCGCGCCCTGCTCGCCGGCGGTGCAGCCGCGGCGGACTGACCCGCGCCGGTCAGCGGCGGTGCCAGCGGACGGCGCCGGCCGCGGCGAGCGAGAGCACCGTCAGCGACAGCCCGGCGCTGCGCCCGGCGACGTCGCCACCGCGCCGGCCGACCAGCACGGCGGCGGCGTCGAGCACGGTGAGCAACAGGGTGACCTCGGTGGTGCGCCGCGCCTGGGGTGCGGGGGTGACCAGCAGCGCGGCGCCCATGGCGATGTTGCGGGCGGCGATCAGCCGCACCAGCAGCGGCAGCGCCACGTCGGTGCGGGTGGCCTCCTCCCGCACGCCCAGCACCCGGGTGATCGCTCGCGGCGCGAACAGCGCACCGGTGCCCAGCCAGATCGACAACGACCCGATCGTCTTACGGGTCCCGTCCCAGTCGCTCGTCATGCTGGGCTGGTGCCCGGTGGCCGCGCCGGCCAACCGGAGGCGAGCACGACCACCACGGCCAGGAACGGCAGCGTCGCGGCGCTGGCGACCAGGTCGCTGACCGCGGCAACCGTGAACGGGCCGACCCCGGGTGAGTCCAGCGGCCCGAGCACCCGGTCCGCGCCGAGGGCGGCGACCGAGGCGGGCACGGTCAGCAGCGCCGACACCGCGCCACCGGTGACGACCCCGGCCAGCACGGTGCCCGGCGCGCGCCGCACCGCCCGGGCGGCCAGGACGACGCCGCGGCGCAGCGCACCGGCGGTCTCGGCGCCGCGGCCGGCCGGCAGCCCGGCCAGCGCACCGGTCACCCACAGCTGGGCGATCAGGCCCGTGGTGAAGCCGACGGCGTCCACGGCCAAGGCGGCACCCAGCCGGGGGTCGTCCCACACCAGCACGTGGCGCAGCACGTCGGGGACGGTGTTCACCAGGGCCGCGGCGAGGGCGGTCAGCCAGGCGGTGCGGGCGTGCCGGCGCAGCACGCCCAGCGCCGCGCGCAGCGTGCCCGCCGGTGCGGGCATCAGGCCCGGGTGGCGACGAGCGCCGTCCAGCAGCCGGCCAGCCGGGTCTCCTGGGCGGTGACGTCCAGCCCGGCGTCGCGGCAGGCCTCGGCCAGTCCGGCCGGGGTGGGGCGGTCGCCGTCGGCGGGGTGCCGGGACACCGCGCGCAGCGGCCGGCTGTCGACGAACCGGGCGGTCATCTCGCAGGAGTACAGCCGGCCACCCGGGCGCAGCACCCGCGAGGCCTCGCGCAGCACGCCCCGCCAGTCCTCGGCGTGGTGCAGCACGTGGTAGCCGAAGACGGCGTCGTAGCTGCCGTCGGCTGCGGTCAGCCGGGTGGCGTCCCCGGCCGTGACGGTCACCCGGTCGCCCAGGTCGGCCACCGCCGCGCGGCAGGCATCCACGCTGGCGGGGAAGAGCTCGACGCCGTCGGCGTGCGCGGCGCCGAAGGTGTCCAGCGCCAGCCGCAGGCCGGTGCCGCGCCGTCCGGTGCCCAGCTCCAGCACCCGGCCGCCGCGCACCGGCCCGCCCAGTCGCAGCACCCGGGGCGCCTCCACCTGGCGTTGCACGCGGGCGCGCAGTGCGGCGTCGACCCAGAGCCGGTTGGCGTCGACCAGGGTCGAGGGGACGGCGGGGCGCGGTGGTGTGTCGGGCACGGTCCCGGGGTGCCCCGACACCGGCGGGCACAACCGTCAGGCGACCGGCCGCCGCCCGCCGCGGGGTCGCCGAGCGGGTGAGCCCGGCGTGGCGACCAGCAGCACCGCCCCCAGGCCGATCAACAGCCACTGGCTGACCAGCCGGTAGACCAGCACGGCCGGCACCGCCTGGCTGGCCGGCATCCCGGCGGCAACGAGCGCGGCGACCAGCGCGGCCTCGACCACGCCGATCCCACCGGGGGTCAGCCGGGCGGAGGAGACGAGCGCCCCGGCGGCCCAGGCCAGCACGAGCCCCTGCCAGGGCACCGGTGCGCCGACGGCGACCAGCGCGAGGGCCAGGCAGCCGATGTCGAGCACCCAGTTGGCCAGCGCCGTGAGGAAGGCCCGGCCGCCGGTGGCCGGGTTGAGCCGGAACGCACCGAGGGAGGTGAACAGGTCGTCGATCCGCTGGTCGACGTGCGCGCCGCGCAGCGCCGGGACCCAGCGCGCCAGCACCCCGGCGGTGCGGCCGACCAGGCGCACGACGACGGTGCGGCTGCGTTCGTGCCGCAGCACCAGGACCACGCCGACGATCGGGACGACGCCGGCGGTGGTGGCCAGGAAGGCGCCGAGCGCACCGACCAGCGACCCGGTCAGCGCGGAGCCGACGGCGAGCACCACGGCCAGCGTGGCGGTGGAGAGGATCCCGGAGACCGCCAGCGCCCAGCCCACCAGGGCGGTGCTGTTGCCCAGCGCGTGCAGCCGCCGGTAGGTGTAGGCCGCGCTGGCCGCCGCGCCGGCGACCGGCACGGTGGCGGAGATGGTGTTGCCGGCGTAGATCGTGGTGGTGGCGTGCAGCAGCGGCACCTGCCCGCCCCCGGCCCGGAGCAGCCACCGCTGCTGCAGCACCAGGCAGTGCATGGACACCAGCGCGACGCCGGCCGCCAGCAGCACCCACGACCAGCGGACCCCGACCAGCCCGTCCCACCACTCGGCGAGCCGGTCGCGGAAGACGACGACGAGCACCACCCCGGCGACGAGCAGGCCCGCCCGCAGCAACAGCCCGGCCACGACGGCACGCCGACGGCGCACGGACGGCGGGTCGTGCCGGCCGGTGCCCTCGGTGACCGCGACCTGCTCCGCCGGCCGGCTCGCCCCTCCCCCGGTCACCGCACCGGCCCCTCGGCCGGCACCGGCAGCGGGACGGCACGTCCCCGACGGCGCCTCGGGAGGACGGCGAGGGGACGGGACATGCGCCCATCCTCCCAAGCCGCCGCCCGGGCCGGGGCCACCGCGCCCCCCACGCCGGGTCGGACGGCGGCTCAGGCCGTGGCGACCCGCGGGGCCACCTCGGTACCGAGCAGCTCGATCCCGCGCAGCAGGTCGGCGTGCGCCAGCCGCGGGTTGGTCATCTGCAACGAGATCCGGTCGACGCCGCCCAGCTGGCCGGAGATGCGCACCAGCTTCTCGGCCACGGTGTCCGGGTCGCCCATGAAGAAGGCGCCGTCCGGGCCGCTCGTGGCGTCGAACTGGGCCCGGGACGGCGGGGCGAAGCCGCGCTCCCGGGAGACCTTGGTGAACATCTCGTGCCAGCCGGGGTAGATCGTGTCGGCGGCCGCCCGGGTGCTCTCGGCGACGAAGCCGAACACGTGCAGGCCCACCTGCAGCGTCTCGGGCGCGTGCCCGGCCTGCGCCCCGGCCCGCCGGTACAGGTCGACCAGCGGGGCGAACTGCCGCGGCTCACCACCGATGATCGCGACCATCAGCGGCAGGCCGAGCAGCCCGGCCCGGGCGAAGCTCTCCGGGCTGCCACCGACGCCGACCCAGATCGGCAGGGGGTCCTGCAGCGGGCGGGGGTAGACGCCCTGGCCGGTCAGCGCCGGGCGGTGCCGGCCGGACCAGGTCACGCGCTCGGAGTCGCGGATCTGCAGCAGCAGGTCGAGCTTCTCGGTGAACAGCGTGTCGTAGTCGGCCAGGCTGAGCCCGAACAGCGGGAACGCCTCGGTGAACGAGCCGCGGCCGACGACCAGGTCGATGCGCCCCTTGGAGATCAGATCCAGGGTGGCGAACTCCTGGAACACCCGGACCGGGTCGGCGGCGCTGAGCACGTTGACCGCGCTGCCCAGCCGGATCCGCGAGGTGCGGGCGGCGGCGGCCGCGAGGATCACCGCCGGCGCCGAGTCGTAGTACTCCGGGCGGTGGTGCTCCCCGATGCCGAACGAGTACAGGCCCACCTGGTCGGCGAGCGCGATCTCCTCGAGCAGGTGCTCCATCCGCTCCTCGGGCCCTACCAGGCGCTCGGTGACGGGGTCGGTCACTGCTGCGACGAAGCTGTCGACGCCGATGTGCACGGGTCCTCCAGGTGGGTGCGCGGTGCGTTCCGAGCCGGGATGTTCAACTCTCAACCACAGTGAACCAGACGCGCGTGGCGTCAGCCGGTCACCGGCCGGGCCGGCGGTGCCAGCATGGGCACCCTCGCACCGGACCGCCGGGGGTCGTCATGCGCCTGCACTGCAGCTTCGTCACCGCCGCGACGCCCGAGCAGGTCATCGACGCCTACACCGACTTCTCCGCGCGCCGGTTGGACGTCTGGCGGGACACGCTCTCCCCGGACCGGTACGCGCTGCTGGACAGCGGTCCCGGCTGGGCCGTGGTGCGGGAGGGCAGCCCGGGATCGGCGGCGGTCCTGCGCTACGCCTGGGGCGAGCCGGGGCTGGTCACCTGGACGCTGGTCGAGAGCACCTTCTGCCGGGCCGGCGCCGGCCGGCTGGAGGTCCGGCCGGCGGGCTCCGGGTCACGGGTCGAGATCCGCATCGAGGAGCACGGTCCCGCCGGCGCGGCGGGCTGGGTGGTGCTGGCGCTCAAGGGCCTGCTCGGCCCGGCCGTGCTCCGCCGCACCGCCCGACGCACGCTGGACCGGCTGGCCACCGGCCCCGCCGCCGCGTGACGCCCGGACGCGGGACACTGAGTCGTGACCGACACGGCGGAACTGACCGCGGCCCGCAACTGGGCCGGCAACTTCACCTACGGCGCGAGTCGTCTGCACCGGCCGGCCAGCCTGGAGGAGGTGCAGGAGCTCGTCGCCGCTGCGCCCCGGGTCCGGGTGCTGGGCTCCCGGCACTCGTTCACCGGGATCGCCGACTCCACCGAGCTGCTCTCCCTGGAGGCGGTCACCGGCACGGTCGACGTCTCCGCCGACCGGCGCAAAGTCACCGTCGACGGCGGCGTCCGCTACGGCCAGCTGACCGAGGTGCTGCGCGGGCAGGGGCTGGCGCTGCACAACCTGGCCTCGCTCCCGCACATCTCGGTGGCCGGCGCGGTGGCCACCGCCACCCACGGGTCGGGCGTGGGCAACCGCAACCTCGCCGCAGCGGTGGCCGGGCTGGAGCTGGTCACCTCCACCGGGGAGGTGCTGCGCACCGCACGGGGCGACGCGGACTTCGCCGGCGTCGTCGTCGGCCTGGGCGCGCTGGGTGCGGTCACCCGGGTGACCCTCGACGTCGAGCCCGCCTACGAGGTGCGGCAGCGGGTGTTCGAGAGGCTGCCGTGGTCGACGCTGACCGACCGGTTCGACGAGGTCATGGCGGCCGGCTACAGCGTCAGCCTGTTCACCCTCCTCGGCGACGCCGTGGACATGGTCTGGGTCAAGTCGCGCACCGACGCCGGGCCGGGCCCGGAGGGCGAGCTGTTCGGCGCCCGCGAGGCCAACGGCGAGCGGCACCCCATCCCCGGCATCGACCCGGCGCCGACCACCGGGCAGCTGGGCGAGCCGGGGCTGTGGTCGGACCGGCTGCCGCACTTCCGGATGGGGTTCACCCCCAGCAATGGCGACGAGATCCAATCGGAGTTCCTGCTGCCGCGGGGCAACGCCGTCCCCGCCCTGGAGGCACTGCTCCGGCTCGGCCCGCGCATCCGGCCGCTGCTGCAGACCTGCGAGGTGCGCACCGTCGCCGCCGACGACCTCTGGATGAGCACCGCCTCCGGGCAGGACTCGGTCGCGCTGCACTTCACCTGGGTACCGGCGCAGGCCGAGGTGGAGGCGCTGCTGGTCGACCTGGAGGCCGCGCTGCTGCCGCTGGGCGCCCGCCCGCACTGGGGCAAGCTCTTCCTCGCCGACGCCGCGACGCTCGCCCCCCGGTACGCCCA
Source organism: Modestobacter lacusdianchii (assembly GCF_054177765.1). Lineage (NCBI taxonomy): Bacteria > Bacillati > Actinomycetota > Actinomycetes > Geodermatophilales > Geodermatophilaceae > Modestobacter > Modestobacter lacusdianchii. Next base: position 35,517 of record NZ_JBJJTJ010000008.1, read on the forward strand.
CCACGCCGACTTCGTCGCCCTGGTGCAGCGGCTGGACCCCCGCGGCGCCTTCCGCAACGACTGGTTCGAGCGGCACGTCCTGGGCGCCGCCTGACGGCCGGTCGCGGGAGCCCCCGTGACTCCCGCGACCGGGGCTCAGTTGCCGCTGGCGAACGCGGCGTCGAACGCCGCCGCCGGCGGGTCGAAGGCCAGCCGCCGGACGAACGCCAGCGCCTCGGGCGCACCCACCAGCCGGTCCATCCCGGCGTCCTCCCACTCCACGGAGATCGGCCCGGTGTAGCCGATGGTGTTCAGCATCCGGAAGCAGGCCTCCCACGGGACGTCGCCGTGGCCGGTGGAGACGAAGTCCCAGCCGCGCCGCGGGTCGGCCCAGGGCAGGTGCGAGCCCATCCGGCCGTTGCGGCCGTTGCCGACCTGGCGCTTCGCGTCCTTGCAGTCGACGTGGTAGATCCGGTCCTTGAAGTCCCAGAGGAAGCCGACCGGGTCGAGGTCCTGCCAGACGAAGTGGCTGGGGTCCCAGTTCAGCCCGAAGGCCTCGCGGTGGCCGATGGCCTCCAGGGTGCGCACCGTCGTCCAGTAGTCGTAGGCGATCTCGCTCGGGTGCACCTCGTGCGCGAACCGCACGCCGACCTCGTCGAAGACGTCCAGGACCGGGTTCCACCGGTCGGCGAAGTCGGCATAGCCGGCCTCGACCATCGACTCGGGCACCGGCGGGAACATCGCCACGGTCTTCCAGATGCTCGACCCGGTGAAGCCGACGACGGTGTCGACGCCCAGCGCCCGGGCGGCCCGGGCGGTCGCCTTCATCTCCTCCGCCGCCCGCTGCCGCACCCCCTCCGGGTCGCCGTCGCCCCACACCCGCGGGTGCACCATGCCGCGGTGCCGCTCGTCGATCGGGTCGTCGCAGACCGCCTGGCCGTTGAGGTGGTTGGAGATGGCGAACACCTGCAGGCCGTGCCGCTCGAGCAGGTCCAGCCGCTCCCTGACGTAGACCGGGTCGTCGGCGGCCCGGACGACGTCCAGGTGGTCGCCCCAGCAGGCGATCTCCAGGCCGTCGTAGCCCCATCCGGAGGCCAGCCGGCACACCTCCTCGAACGGCAGGTCGGCCCACTGGCCGGTGAACAGGGTGACGGGACGGGGCATCGATGGCCTCCTCAGACGAACGGACGGGGTCTCGGCAGCCTCCGCGCACTTTCGCGCGCGAAAGCGCACGCGCTTTCTCGCGCGAGAGCGCACGCACCTTCGCGCGCGAGAGCGCGCGGCAGGCCGGTTCAGGTGGGGATGTCGGTCCAGGTGGAGCGGGCGGCGGCGCTGCGCTCGACGGCGTCGAGCACCCGCTGCACCTGCAGGCCGTCGGCGAAGGACGGCGTGGGCTGCGCGCCCTCGGCCAGCGCGGTGACCAGGTCGACCACCTGGTGGGTGAAGCCGTGCTCGTAGCCCAGCCCGTGGCCGGCCGGCCACCAGGCACCGACGTAGGGGTGCTCGGGCTCGGTGACCACGATCCGGCGGAAGCCGGCGGTCGCGGCCGGGTCGGCGCCGTCGAAGAAGTGCAGGACGTTCATGTCCTCGAAGTCGAAGGCCAGGCTGCCGGCCGAGCCGTTCACCTCGATCCGGATGGCGTTCTTGCGGCCCAGGGCGAACCGGGTGGCCTCGAAGGTGGCCAGCGCGCCGCCGGTGAACCGGCCGAGGAACACCGCGGCGTCGTCCACGGTCACCTCGCCCATGCCCTCTCCCCCGACGCCGCCGAGCTTGCCGCTGCTGGCCGGCAGCGGGCGCTTGCGCACGAACGTCTCCAGGACGGCGCTGACCCCGGTGAGCCGCTGGCCGGTGATGAACTGGGTGAGGTCGACGATGTGCGCCCCGATGTCGCCCAGCGCGCCGGAGCCGGCCTTCTCCCGCTGCAGCCGCCAGGACATCGGGGCGGCCGGGTCGGCGATCCAGTCCTGCAGGTACTGGGCGCGCACGTGCCGGATCTCCCCGAGCCGCCCGTCGGCGACCAGCCGGGCGGCGAGGGCGATCGCCGGGACCCGGCGGTAGGTGAAGCCGACCATCGCGCGGACGCCGGAGGCCGCGGCGCGCTCCGCCGCCGCAGCCATCGCCTCGGCCTCGGCCACCGAGTTGGCCAGCGGCTTCTCGCAGAGCACGTGCTTGCCCGCCGCCAGGGCCGCGATCGCCATCTCGGCGTGGGTGTCGCCGGGGGTGCAGACGTCGACCAGGTCGACGTCGTCCCGCTCCAGCAGCCGGCGCCAGTCGGTCTCGGTGTCCGACCAGCCGAGCCGCTGGGCAGCGGCGGTGACCCCGGCCGGGTCCCGGCCGGCCAGCACGGTCAGCTCCGGCGTCAGCGGCAGGTCGAAGAACCGCGGCGCGGTGCGCCAGGCGTGCGAGTGCGCTGCGCCCATGAAGGCGTAGCCGATCTGGCCGATGCGCAGCGCCGGCCGGGCAGGGTGGGTCATCTCAGTGGCTCCAGGGCAGGGACCGCGTGCCGCCGGAGGCCGGTGCGGGCCACCGGCGGCACGCGGTCGGGGAGGTCAGGACTCGAACGCGTCGTCGATGTACTGGTCGACGTTCTCCGCGGTGACCACCGGTGCGTTGAGCACGATCTCCCGCGGCACCTCCTGGGACACCAGGTCGGACAGGCTCTTGCCCTGGGCGACCAGGCGGGCCAGCGCGATGCCGTCGGCGGCCTGGGTCGCCGGGTAGATGACCGTCGCCTCCAGCACCGACTCACCGGACTGGATGTCCCGCATGGCGTTGGCCGAACCGGCACCGCCGACCATGAAGAACTCATCGCGGCCGGCGTTGTTGATCGCGGCGAGGACGCCGACGCCCTGGTCGTCGTCGTGGTTCCACAGCGCGTCGATCTGCGGGGCGGCCTGCAGCAGGTTCGCCGCCGCCTCCTCGCCGGACTCCACGGTGAACTCCGCGGCCACCCGGTTGTCGACGTCCAGGCCGCAGTCGGCCAGGGCGTCGGCGAAGCCCTGGCTGCGCTCCTGGGTGAGCGGCAGCGAGTCGATGCCGGCGATCTCGGCGACGACGGCGTCGGGCTGGTCGCCCAGCCGCGAGCAGATGTAGGTGCCGGCGGAGACGCCCATCCCGTAGTTGTCGCCCAGGATGGTGGCCCGCGCGGCGAACGGGCTGGAGAACTCGCGGTCGACGTTGATCACCGGGATGCCGGCCTCCATCGCCCGCAGCGCCACCGGGGTGAGCGCGGCGCCGTCGAAGGGCAGCAGCACGATCGCGTCGACGCCGTCGTTGATGAAGGTCTCGACCTGCGCGATCTGGGTGCTGACGTCGTTGGTGCCCTCGGCGATGACCAGCTCGACGTCCTCGTGCCGGTCGGCCTCGGCCTGGGCGGCGTTGCTGATGCCGGCCATCCAGCCGTGGTCGGCGGCCGGTGCGGAGAACCCGATCCGGACGGTCTCGCCGGTCTCGTCGTTGGAGCTGGCGACGTTGCTGCCGCCGTCGTCGGAGCCGGAGCTCTCCGGGGTGTTGCTGGTGCAGCCGGCGACCAGGGCACCGGCACCGACCAGGCAGACGGCGGTGGACAGCAGGCGACCGTACGGACGCTGCCTCGTTGCAGACATGTTCTCTCCTCGTGGACAGCCGCCCTGGCTGCACTGCCAGGGGTCGGGGGTGGGCCGGGTGGTGCGCCGGGGCCGGGCGGGCCGGCCGACGGGGTACTGGTCCCGCGGAACGGCTCGGGGCCGCCGCAGGCTCAGGTCGGAGGGGCTCAGGTCGGAGGGGCTCAGCTCGGGGGGCGGCCGCCGGAGTCACCGGGGCGGGCGCCGGCGGGGCCGCCGGGGGTGGCCGACCCGCCGGACAGCGCGCCGGCCGGGGTGCCGGTGGTCGCGGCCCCGCCGCGGGCCCTCCTGCGCGGACGACCCGCGCCACCGGCGGCCAGCCGCTGCTGCAGCAGGACGGCGAGCACGATGATCACGCCCCGGGCGACGGCCTGCGCCGAGCTGGACAGGTTGTTCAGCGTGAACACGTTGCCGAGCGTGGTGAAGATGAGCACGCCCAGGACGGTGCCGACGATGGTGCCGCGGCCACCGATCAGCAGCGTCCCGCCGATGACCACGGCGGCGATCGCGTCCAGCTCCAGCAGCGTGCCGTGGGTGGAGCTGCCGGTCGTCGTCCGGGCCATCAGCATCACCGCGGCGATGCCGCAGGTGACCCCGGACAGCACGTACAGCCAGACGGTGTGCCGCTGCACCCGGATGCCGGCCAACCGGGCGGCCTCGGCGTTGCCGCCGACGGCGAAGGTGCGGCGGCCGAAGGTGGTGCGGTTGAGCAGCACCCAGCCGGCCGCGGCGACCAGGGCGAAGATGATCACCAGGGTGGGGATGCCGAGGACGTCGCCGCCGAAGAACTCGATGAACGCGCGGTCCTGGACGATCTGGGTGCGCCGGTTGGCGATGATCTCCGCCAGGCCCCGGGCCGCGGCGAGCATCGCCAGGGTCGCGATGAAGGCGACGAGCTTGCCGTAGGCGATGACGATCCCGTTGACCAGCCCGGCCCCGGCGCCCACCGCGATCGCGGTGAACACCATGACGATCCAGTGGAAGTCCGCCGCCATCTGCTGGGTGGCCAGGGTGGTCGCCCAGACCGAGGAGAGCGCGACCAGCGCACCCACCGACAGGTCGATGCCGCCGCCGATGATCACGAAGGTCATCCCGACGCTGACCACGCCGACGACGGCGGCCAGCCGCAGGATCGTCAGCACGTTGTCGACGTCGACGAAGCGGCCGGGCGCGGTGATCGCGCCGACGACGCACAGCACCAGCAGGGCCACGACCAGCCCGAGGTTGCGGCCCAGCGGGCCGGCCAGCAGGCCCGGGCCCCGGCCGCCCCCGCCGGGAGCCCCGGTCGTGCTGCCCGCCGGCGGTGTCGCAGTGGTGGTCTCGCTCATCACGCCACGTCCCCTTCGCGTGCGGCGCCGTCGGTGGCGGCCGCTCCCTCCATGACCAGGTCGAGCACCCGGTGCTCGTCGAGCTCGTCTGCGCGGCCGCGGGCGACGACGGCCCCGTCGGCCACCACCAGCACCTGGTCGGCCAGGCCGAGCACCTCCGGGATCTCGCTGGAGACGACCAGCACGGCGACGCCGCGGTCGGCCAGCGCCCGGATCAGCGCGTAGATCTCCGAGCGGGCCCCGACGTCGACTCCCCGGGTGGGCTCGTCGAGCAGCAGCACCGTGCAGTCGCGCAGCAACCAGCGGGCCAGCACGACCTTCTGCTGGTTGCCGCCGGACAGCGTCCGGACCTCGCGGTCGACGTCCACGGGGCGCAGGTCGAGCGCCTCGGCCTGCTCCCGGGCGGCCTGCTTCTCCGCTCCCCCGGACAGCACGCCGCCGCGGGCGAACCGGGCCAGGCTGGCGAGGGTGATGTTGCGGTAGATCGGCTCACCCAGCAGCAGGCCCTGGCTCTTGCGCTCCTCGGGCGCCAGCCCGACGCCCGCGCCGACGGCCGCCGCGACGTCCCCGGACCGCAGGGTGCGGCCGGCGATGCGCACCGTGCCGGTGGTGGCACGGCGGGCTCCGTAGACCGTCTCCAGGATCTCCGACCGGCCCGAGCCGACGAGCCCGGCGAGGCCGAGCACCTCCCCCGGCCGCACGGCGAAGGAGACGTCGTGGAACCGGCCGGCCAGCGACAGGCCGTGCACCTCGAGCACCGGCTCGGCGTCCTCGCCGGGGGCCTCCCGACGGGGCGGGAAGACGTACTCGATCGTCCGGCCGGTCATCAGCGTGATGACCTCGCCGGTGGAGGTCTCCCGCGCCGGGAGCCCGGTGGCCACCGTCCGGCCGTCCTTGAGCACGGTGATCCGGTCGCCGACCTCGCGGATCTCCTCCAGCCGGTGGGAGATGTAGACGACCGCGACGCCGTCGGCGGTGAGGTCGCGGACGACCTGGAAGAGGTGGTCGACCTCCTCGCCGTCCAGGACGGCGGAGGGCTCGTCCATCACGATCAGGCGGGCGTCCTGGGACAGCGCCCGGGCCATGCTGACCATCTGCTGGGCCGCCGCCGACAGCGAGCCGACCTCCGCGGTGGGCCGGATCTCCGGGTGGCCGAGCCGGGCGAGCAGCTCACCGGCGGCCCGGTTGGCCGCCGCGGGCCGGGTGATGCCGAGGCGGGAGCGCTCCCGGCCGAGGAACACGTTGTCGGCGACGGTGAGGCCGGCGACCAGGTCGAGCTCCTGGTAGATCGTGGCGATGCCCCGGGACATCGCCGCCTGCGGGTCGCCCAGGGTGATCGGCTCGCCCGCCCAGCGGATCTCGCCCTCGTCGGGCTGGTGCGCGCCGGCGAGGACCTTGATCAGGGTGGACTTGCCGGCGCCGTTCTGGCCGAGCAGGCAGTGCACCTCGCCGGCGCGGACGTCGAGGTCGACGCCGTCCAGGGCGCGGACGCCGGGGAACTGCTTGACGATGCCGCGCATCTCCAGCAAGGGCGTCGACAGCAGCGGCGGTCCGCCGGACGGCGACGCGACGGACGTGCTCACGCGCGCTCTCCGCGGTCGGTACCGGGTGCGCCGGACATCGGGACCATCTCCAGACTTTTGCTCAACACTGAACAGAAGTACGTTGCGGGCAGACCATATGACCGCGCTCACAGAAGGGTCAAGGAGCTCGCACGGCGTTACCGAACCGCAATCAGCGGGCGCGGTGAGGCCGGCCGCCCGGGGCCGGCGGGCCGGCACTGCGCGGGCAGGGGCCGGTGCCGCCCGGCGGCAGGCCGTCGTGCGTGGGGGCCGGGGGCGGTCTGCTCGGGGGTCAGCCGGTGGGTGAGGTGCCGCGCACCGCGGCGCGGGCCGGGCCGGGCTCGTCGGCGGGCAGCAGCCGGGTGACCGACTCCTCGTCCAGGAAGCCCTCGATCGCCATCAGCGCCGCACCGAGCCGGCCGGACAGGTCGGGCGCGTCGCTGACCGTGATGTCCAGCGCCCGGGCGGCCAGCGGCAGCGAGCGGCCGTAGACGGCCTCGCGGATGCCGGCCAGCAGCGGGGCGCCGGCCTGCGCCACCCCGCCGGTCATCACGATGCGGTGCGGGTTGAAGAAGTTGACCAGGCTGGCCAGCACCGTGCCGATGGTCCGGCCGGCGTCACGGACCAGCTCCAGGGTGGGCCCGTCACCCCGCGCCGCCAGCTCCAGCAGCTCGCGGGTCGTGCCGACCGGCAGCCCGGCGGCCTGGGCGTCGCGCAGCAGCGCACCGCCCCCCGCGATCGCCTCCAGGCAGTTCTCGTTGCCGCACCGGCAGACCACCGGCCGGCCACCGGGCGGCGGCACCGAGATGTGCCCGATGTCGCCGGCGCTGCCCTGCGCCCCGCGGTACACCCGGCCGTCGACGACGATCCCGCAGCCGATGCCGGTGCCCACCTTCACGACCAGCACGTCCTCGACCGAGCCGGCCACGCCCATCTCGCCCAGCGCCATCACGTTGACGTCGTTGTCGGCGTAGACCGGGCAGTCGTAGCGGGCGAAGGCGCTGGGGATCGGGAAGTCGTGCCAGCCGGGCATGATCGGCGGGTGCACCGGCCGCCCGGTCGAGAACTCCACCGGGCCGGGCACGCCCACGCCCACGGCGCAGACGTCGGCCGGGGTGCGACCGGCCTCGGCCAGCACCAGCTGGGCCAGCCGGTCGACCTCGGCGAGCACCGGGCCCGGGCCCTCCGCGATGTCGATCGGGTGCCCGACCGTGGCCAGCACCTGCGCGGACAGGTCGGTGACCGCCACGTCGACGCTGGTGACGCCCAGGTCGACGGCGAGCACGCAGCCGGCGCGCGCGTTGAACTGCAGCAGGGTGGGTGGCCGCCCGCCGGTGCTCCAGCCGCGCCCGCCCTCCTCGAGCAGGCCGGCGGCGATCAGCTGGTCGACGCGCGCGCTGACCGTGTTCCGCGAGGCCCCGGTGAGCGCCACCAGCTCTGCCCGGCTGTGCGCCCGGCCGGTGCGCACGTGGTGCAGCAGCGCGCTGGCCGAGGCAGAGGGGTGGACCACGCCGCCATGGTGGCACGCGCGCCGGTGACCGGCGGCACACGCGGCGTGCGGACCGGCCGGGAGGAGCGGCTCAGCCGGTGAGGTCGGCCGGGTCGGCGTTGGCGCCGCAGACGACCACGCCGACCCGCTCCCCCGCCGCCGGTGCGTACGCCCCGGCCAGCAGCCCCGCCAGCGCCGTCGCGCCACCGGGCTCGGCGGCGACGTGCAGCTCCTGCCAGAGCAGCCGGCGTGCGGCCCGGACGGCGTCCTCGTCGACCAGCACCGCCTGCACGCCGGTGGCCACCGCGGTGCTGAACCCGTGGCCACCGACCCGGCGGGCTCCCAGCGCGTCCGAGGCCAGCCCGCCGACCTCGACGTCCACCGGCCGGCCGGCGGCCAGCGCGGCGGACATCGCCGCGGTGCCGTGCGTCTCCACCGAGACGACCCGGGCGGCGTCGCCGTACCAGGCGGCGATGCCGCCGATCAGCCCACCACCGCCGGTGGCGACCAGCACGGTGTCCAGGCCCGGCGCCTGCTCGTCCAGCTCCGCGGCGACGGTGCCCTGCCCGGCGACGACGTCCCGGTCGTCGTAGGCGTGCACCGCCAGCGCGCCGGGTGCCTGCGAGCGCTCCCGGCTGGCGGCGGCCGCCTCGGCGTAGGAGGAACCGGCGAGCACCGCCGTCGCGCCCAGCGCGCGGATGCCGGCGACCTTGACCGCCGGCGCCGTCTCGGGCACGTAGACCTCGGCCGGGAGCCCGAGCTGCCGGGCGGCGTGCGCCACCGCCAGGCCGTGGTTGCCCCCGGAGGCGGTCACCACCAGGTCGGGCAGCCGAGGCGCGGCCAGCAGCCGGTTGAGCGCACCGCGGGCCTTGAACGATCCGGTGTGCTGCAGGAACTCCAGCTTGAGCACCACCGGCACCGGCCCACCGGGCAGCGGCACCGACCACTCCAGGGTCGGCGTCCGCCGCACCCGGCCGGCGATCCGGTGGCCGGCCGCCGCCACCTCCTCGCGGGTGACCGGCGCCGGCAGCGCCCCGTCCTGGTCCTCCTGTGCCGTCACCCGGCCGAGGTTAAGCGCGCGCAAGCGCACGGGGAGAGCCGAGGTCGAGCGCGCGCGAGCGCGCGGGAAGAAGAGCGGGGCCGGCCGGCTTGTGGCTCCCGGACGTGACCGGTGGCCGCACCGGCCCTGACCAGCGGGAGGACCGGATGGGCTGGCTGCTCGACGCGCACGTGCACGTCCTGGGCGCGGACGTCCTGTGGCGGGAGGTCATCGGCAACGGGATCGGCCTGGCCAGCGCGGTGCTCGGCATGAGCCGGCGGACGGCGGCCTGGCCGGTGGGGATGATCGCCAACGTCCTGCTGTTCACCGTCTTCCTCGGCGGGGTGTTCGCCACGCCGCAGGACACCGACCTCTACGGGCAGGCCGGCCGCCAGGTGCTGTTCTTCACCGTCAGCGCCTACGGCTGGTGGCGCTGGCACCGCAACCGGGGCACCGAGGCGGTGGCGGTCAGCCCCCGCTGGGCCACCGGCCGGGAACGGCTGACCCTCGCGCTGGCCACCGCGGCCGGGGTGCTGGTGGCCTGGTGGGCGCTGACCCGGCTGGGCAGCTTCGGGCCGCTGGCCGACGCCTGGATCTTCGTGGGCAGCATGCTGGCCACCTACGGCATGGCCCGCGGCTACCTGGAGTTCTGGCTGGTCTGGGTGGCGGTGGACGCGGTCGGGGTGCCCCTGCTGCTGCGCGCCGGCTACTACCCCTCGGCGCTGCTCTACCTCGTCTACGGCGCCTTCTGCGTGTGGGGCTTCCTGACCTGGCTGCGGGTGCACCGGTCGGCGGTGCGCGGCCCCGCCGACCCGTCACTGGAGGCGGTCGGCTGAGCCCGGTCGGCCGACCTCAGGGCACCAGGACCTGCCGGCGGCCACCGCCGGCGGTCGCCGCCCACGCCGCGCCGATCTCGGCCAGCGGCAGCACCTCGGCATCGACCGAGACCGCGCCGGCGGCAGCGTGCCGCAGGACGTCGGTCAACGCCGCGGCCCGCTGGTCGGGCGTCAGCGCGTTGTTGGTGTACCCGAGCACGTCGATGCTGCGGCTGCGCAGCACCGCGGAGGAGAACTCGGCGGCGTCCCCGGCGGCGCCGCCCAGGTTGACCAGCCGCCCGCCGTAGCCCAGAGCACGTGCGGCCGCCGTCGCGACCGGCCCGAACACCGGGTCCAGGACGACGTCGACCGGGCCACCGGCGGCCGCGGCGATCGCGGCGGTCAGTGCGTCGCCGTCCGGGCCGCTCACCACCACCTCGTCGGCGCCCGCCCGGCGGGCGCGCTCGGCGGCCGCCGCCGAGCGGCAGACCCCGACGACCCGCGCGGCGCCCAGCACCCGGGCCGTCCCCAGCCCGGCCTGGCCGACCGCACCGCCGGCGCCGAGCACGACGACCCGCTCACCCGCCTGCAGGCGCGCCCGCCAGGCGAGCGACATCCACGCCGCGACCGCCGAGAGCCCCAGCGCCGCCACCGCGGTGTCCGGCAGTTCCGCGGTCACCGGGACGGCGTCGTCGTCGGTCACCGCACAGCGCTCGGCCAGGCCGCCGTCCCCGGCCGCCATCCCGGCCGACGTGGCGAACCAGACCCGGGTGCCGGCGGCGAGCCGCCCCGAGGACTCGACCACCCCCACCCCCTGGACGCCGGGGACGTAGGGCACCGCGGGCCGGCCGAAGTAGGACGTGCCCGAGGCGCAGAGCAGGTCCAGGGGCACCACCGGGGCGGCGGTGACCCGCACCAGCGTGCGGCCCGGAGGGGCCGCCGGGTCGGGGTGGTCGGTGTACCGCGGCGGCTCGCCGGGGGCGGTCAGGACGGCGGCGTGCACGGCTCAGGTCGCGATGTCGGGGTAGGGCATGGCGATGTGCGCCATCGCCCTGCCGTAGGCCTTCTGGTATTCCAGCGGCCCGTGGTCGCGTTCGAACATCGCGATGAACAGGGTGAGCGTCAGGAACGGGTGGGCGCCGAGCTGGAACAGGGCGACGTGGTCGTGCGCGACGAGCGCGGCGCGCTCGTCCTCGGTGAAGGCCAGCCAGGTGGTCTTCTCGTCGAGGGTGCAGTTGAGCAGCTGGTTCGCCACCTCCGCCTCCCACCAGGTGACCGTGCCGGCCGGGTCGTCGCGGTAGCGCTCGACCAGTCCGGGGTCGCGGTCGACGGTGTAGAGGAACTTGTCCAGCAGGTACTTGCTCACGCCGGCACCCCCGCCCCTGTCGTCACGGCCCCGGTCGTCCCGGCGTCCGTCGTCGTGGCCTCCGTCGCCGTGGCCTCCGTCGTCGTAGCCCCGGCCCGTGGCGCCGGCGTCCCGTTGGGGTACCAGGTGAAGTAGGCCTCCATGGTGTGGAAGAGGTCGAGGGTGTCGACGTGGTCGGCCTTCGCCCCCTCGCCGGCGGCGCCCATCATGAGCATGAAGTCCATGAACCCGTGGGTGGCGTTGCCCGGGGTGTGCAGGCTGTCCAGGGTGACCTCGGCGAGACAGCCCTCGATGTCACCGCTGGCGATCCACTCGACGGCCTTGCGGTCGAACTCGGGGTCGGGCCCGTGCTCGCCGAACTGGCGCGGGCCGCCCAGCTCCAGCGACAGGTGCCCGGTGCCGATGATCGCCACCCGCAGGTTGCTCTCCCACGACTCGACCATCTCCCGCAGCGCCTTGCCCAGCTGCACGAACCGCTTCGGCTGCGGCATCGGCGGGGCGAAGATGTTCGTGTAGACCGGCACGATCGGCAGGTCGGCCTGGGGTCGCAGCGTGATGATCGGGCAGGTGATGCTGTGGTCGATCCGCAGCTCGTTGCTGAACGCCAGGTCGAAGTCCCGGTCCAGGCCGTCGCGCAGGATGTGCGCGGCCAGGTCCTCCTGACCGCGCAGGGTCATCCGCGGCAGCCCGAACTCGCGCTCCTCGTTGTAGAAGTTGGCGTCGAAGAACGGCGCCTTGCCCACCAGGAACTGCGGCATGTTGTCCAGCCACAGCTGGTGGAAGTGGTCGCTGCCGACCATCACCAGCACGTCGGGCTCGGCCCGGGTGAGCGTCTCCCGGAACGCCTCGATCTTGGCCACCCACTCGTCGGCGAACGGCGGCCGGTCGGCGCCGGTGGCGGTGCTGGCGCGGTAGTAGAAGGGGTGGTGGGTGGACGCGATCACCGCGGCCAGTTCAGCCATGACGGTCTCCGTTGAGGTCAGGGGCCTGGGAGTGGGCGGGACGTTCGGGTCAGGGGCGTTCGAGGTCGGCCACGTAGGGGTCGGGGTCGACGGACCTGTTGTTCAGGTCGACCGAGAGGAAGACGTCGTTGGCCACCGGGTGCCGCAGCTCCTCGGCCAGCTGCCCGATGAGACCGGCGGTGCGGGCCAGCAGCGCGAAGCCGCGCAGCAGCTCCAGCGGCAGGCCGATGTCGGCGAGCGCGGCGCCGCAGACGCCGGCGCCGTTGAGCGGCAGCGTCTTGCCGAGCACCGTGGGGTGCACCCGGCCGATCGCGGCGAACAGCGACAGGTGCGGGCCGAACAGCTGCTCCTCGGCGGCGATCTGGAACAGCCGCGGGGTGCGCGGGTCGCCGTCCTTGTGCACGTGGTGGCCCAGCCCGGGCACGAAGCGGCGGGCGGCGCGCTGGGCGGTGACCGTCTCCAGCGCGAGGGCGTCCCAGCCGGCGTCGTCGGTGGGCAGCGCGCCGTCGACCCCGGTCAGCACGTCATGGAGGAACCGGCCGCAGTCCTCGGTGACGCCGAGGAACCGCGAGCCGCCACCGAGCAGACCGGCGGCCAGCGCCCCCTGCACCGAGTCCGGTGCCGAGAGATGGGTCAGCCGGGTGACGATGGCGGTCGGGGTGAAGCCGTGGTCGGCCAGCGCGGCCAGCACCGCCTCGAACACCCGGGTCTCCCCCGGGGTGGGACGGCGTTGGGTGGCCAGCCAGAAGGCGAGCTCGCCGAAGCCGACGCTGCCCATCACGTCGCGGGCCAGGTCGGTGCCGAGCAGGGTGATCGAGTCGCGGCTGGAGGCGCCCAGCGCAGTGGGGTAGTCCGGGGTGGTCACGACTGCTCCTCGGTGGTCAGCCAGCGGCGCAGCTCGGCGCCGTGCTCGTCCAGGCCCGGCGGCGGCAGCCGGTAGTCGGCCGGGGTCGCGGAGAAGGTGATCGGGTGCCGCACGGACGGAACACCGGCCGCGCCCTCCCCCACCGTGACGACCGGGTCCAGGCCGATCGACTCGGCGAAGGCGACCCCCTGGTCGACGGTGTTGATCGGCCCGCAGGGCACGCCCGCGGCGATGATCGCGTCGAACCACTCCCGCTTGGACCGGGTGCGCAGCCGCTCGACCAGCAGGGGGCGCAGTTGGTCGCGGTTGGCCGTGCGGTCCTCGTTCCGGGCGAAGCGCGGGTCGTCGGCGAGCTCGGGCACCCCGAGCACCTCGACCAGCTTGCGGAACTGCCCGTTGTTGCCGGCGGTGACGATCAGGTCGCCGTCGGCGCACTCCAGCGGTTCGTAGGGGAAGAGGCTCGGGTGGCTGTTGCCCATCCGGAACGGGACGACGCCGCCGGCCACGAAGGCGCTGGCGTGGTTGACCAGCCCGGACAGGGCGGAGGACAGCAGGTTGACCTCGACGTGCTGGCCCCGGCCGGTCTCGTGCCGCAGGTTCAGCGCCGACAGCACGCCGATGGTGGCGTGCAGTCCGGCCATCACGTCGAACACCGAGATCCCGGCGCGGTAGGGCTCGCCGTCCGGGTGGCCGGTGAGGCTCATCAGCCCGGAGATGGCCTGCACGATGAGGTCGTAGCCCGGCAGCTCCGCGCCACCGGGCTGGGCACCGAAGCCGGTGATCGAGGCGTAGACCACCCGCGGGTTCGTGGCGCTCACCGTCTCGTAGTCCAGGCCGAAGCGGGCCAGCCCGCCGGTCCTGAAGTTCTCGATCACCACGTCAGCGCGCCGGGCGAGCTCCTGGGCCACCGCGGCGTCCCCGGCGTCCTTGAGGTCCAGGGCGATGGACCGCTTGTTCCGGTTCACGCCCAGGTAGTAGGTGGCCACGTCGCCGCGCACCGGCGGCTGCCAGCTGCGGGTGTCGTCCCCGGCCGGGCCCTCGACCTTGACCACCTCGGCGCCCATGTCGGCGAGCAGCATGGTGGCGTAGGGGCCGGCCAGGACCCGGGAGAAGTCGGCCACCAGCAGGCCGGCGAGCGGCCCCCGGCCCGGTCGTGCACCGGGGAGCGCTGAGTGATCGGTCATCAGGTGCGGCACCTCGTGCGAGTTGAGCGCCGTCAAGCGGACGGGCGTCCGGTGGTGGCACGCAGTCTCGACACCTCGTCCGACGGCTGTCAACCACTCGCGACCTCGCATGCGAACGCCTTGACATGTGGTCGCCGTCACCCCCAGAGTGACCGGCGTCGCTTGGGCTGACCGCTATGCGGACGATCGTCCGCCACAGCTCCGGGCGCGCCTCAGGAGGAGACGATGTCCCACCCCGACAACGGTGTCGCGGGGCAGGAGCCCGGCCGGCCCGTGGTCCTGCGCAACGGCACGGTCCTGACCATGGACGACGCCCGCACCGTCCTCCCCGAGGCCGACGTGCTGGTCGTCGACGGTCGGGTCGCCGCGGTGGGGCCGGCGCTTGAGGTGCCACCGGGCACCCGGGAGATCGACGCCTCGGGCGGCATCGTCATGCCCGGCATGGTCGACACCCACCGGCACATGTGGCAGACCGCGATGCGCGGCTACGGCGCCGACTGGACGCTCACCCAGTACTTCGTCTGGTACTACCTCGAGCACGGGAAGGCCTTCCGCCCCGAGGACGTGCACGCCGGCAACCTGCTCTCGGCGTGGGACGCCCTCGAGGCCGGGGTCACCACCACCGTCGACTGGTCGCACGGGCTGCAGACCGTCGACCACGCCGAGGCCGCCGCCGACGCGCTGCTCGCCGTCCCCGGCCGGTTCGTGCTGGCCTACGGCAACATCCAGGCCGGCCCCTGGGAGTGGGCCACCGACCCGGCCGTGCAGGCCTTCCTGACCCGCCGCCGCGACGAGGGCCGGCTGGGGCTGCAGCTGGCCTTCGACGTCACCGGTGACCCGGCGTTCCCGGAGAGGCCCGCCTTCGAGGCCGCGCGCGAGCTGGGCCTGCCGGTGACCACGCACGCCGGCGTCTGGGGGGCGACCAACGACGATGGCATCCGGCTGATGCACGAGCACGGCTTCATGACGCCCGAGACGGTGTACGTGCACGCCGCCACGCTGACCACCGACTCCTACCACCGGATCGCCGCCACCGGTGGCTCGATCTCGGTGTCGACGGAGTCCGAGCAGAGCGCCGGGCAGGGCTACCCACCCACCTGGCAGGTGCGCCGGCACGGCATCCCCGTCTCCCTGTCGATGGACACCAGCGTCTGGTGGAGCAGCGACCTGTTCTCCGCCATGCGCACCACGCTGGGGGCCGACCGGTCCCGGGAGCACCTGGAGGCCCACACCAAGGGCGAGACGGTCACCCAGGTGCACCTGCGCGCCGAGCAGGTCGTCGACTGGGCCACCCGCGGTGGCGCGCGGGCACTGGGCCGGGACGACCTGGGCAGCCTCGAGCCGGGCAAGCAGGGCGACGTGGTGCTGATCAAGAACGACCGCTCTCCGGTCTCGTTCCCGCTGCTCAACCCCTACGGGCACGTGGCCTTCCAGGCCCAGCGCGGCGACGTGCACACCGTGCTGGTCGGTGGCCGGGTGGTGAAGCACGAGCACCAGCTGGTCGGCGCCGACCTGGCCGCGGTGCGGCGCACCGTCGACGCCACGGTGGAACACCTGCAGTCGACACTGGGCCCGGAGGCCTGGGCCGCCGGGATGGACCCCGAGCTGCCCGACGACGACCTGCTCGACAACCCGTACACCTACACCGAGTACAGGTCGCACGCCACGCACGGGGCGCGCGGCAACGTGTTCGGGGAGCCCTCGGACCAGACGCATCGCGCACACTGAGGCCCGGGGGGGGGGGGGGGGGGGGGGGGGGGGGGGGGGGGGCGGGGGGGGGGGCGGGGGGGGGGGGGGGGCGGGGGGGGGGGGGGGGGGGGGGGGGGGGGGCGGCCGGTGCGGGGTGCGGCCGCCCCCCCCCCCCACCCCCCCCCCCCCCCCCCCCCCCCCCCCCCCCCCCCCCCCCCCCCCCCCCCCCCCCCCCCCCACCGCGGGACACACAGGGAGGACCGACAGTGGCAGGTCGCGGCACCGGACCGGACTTCGTGGAGGCACTGGCCCGCGGGCTGGACGTGCTGGCCTGCTTCGACGCCGGGCACCCGGTGATGACGTTGAGCGACGTGGCCACCGCCGCGGGCCTGGCCCGGCCGACCGCCCGCCGGCTGCTGCTCACCCTGGAGGAGCTGGGCTTCGTCCGCTCCACCGCGGCCGGGTTCCAGCTGACGCCGAAGGTGCTCTCGCTCGGGATGGCCTACGTCGGGTCGCTGGGGCTCTGGGAGATCGCCCGCCCGCACCTGGCGGCCCTCGTCGCCCGGACCGGCGAGTCCTCCTCGATGGCCCAGCTGGACGGCTCCGACATCGTCTACGTCGCCCGGGTGGCGGTGCCCAAGCTGATCGCGCTGCGCGTCGAGATCGGCACCCGCTTCCCCGCCGTGCAGACCTCCCAGGGCAAGGTGCTGCTCGCCGCGCTCTCCCCCGCCGAGCTGGCGGCCACCCTGGAGCAGCCCAGCCGGGCCGGGCTGCCGGCCTACATCGGCCGGTCGGCCGAGCAGCTGTCCACCGAGCTCACCGAGGTGCGGGCGCGCGGCTGGGCGCTGGCCGACGAGGAGCTGGCGCCCGGCGTCCGCTCGGTCGCCGTGCCGGTCCGGGACGGCGCCGGGGTGGTGCGCGCGGCGATGAACGTGACCGTGCACGCCGCCGAGACCTCCGTCGACCGGCTGCTCACCGAGCACCTGCCGCTGCTGCTGCGCACCGCCGGCGACGTCAGCGCCGAGTGGGCGCTGTGGCAGAGCCGGCCGCACGTCGAGGTCGCCCCCCGCCCGGCCGACGGCACCGCCACCGCCTGACCGGTCACGAGCCCCGGCTCAGCCGCGGGCGGCGGTGGCCCGGTCGGCGAGCACCCGCAGCAGCGGCGGGACGTCGTCTCGGCCCAGCCGCGCGTGCACGAACACCAGCTCGTCGCGGTGCTCGGTGGCCTCGGCCAGCGCCGCGCCGAGCTCGTCGGTCGTGGCTGCCGAGCGGTACGAGCTCCGGCCGCCGGTGAGGCCGGAGACGACCGCCTGCCAGTCCCAGGCGGGCACGTCGTTGTAGGCGGCGTCCGGGCTCTGCAGCGCGCGCTCGATGGTGTAGCCGCGGTTGTCCAGCAACACGACCACCGGCGCGAGGCCGGCCGCGGCGATGGTGCCCAGCTCCTGGACGGTCATCTGCGCGGCGCCGTCGCCGATGAGCAGCACCGGACGGCGCCCGGGGTCGGCCAGGCCCTGGCCGAGCAGCGCGGGCAGCGCGTAGCCGATGGAGTTCCAGATCGGCTGGCCGCCCCAGACGGTGTCGGTGGGCAGCCGCAGGCTCAGCGCACCCCAGAACGCGGTGCCGGTGTCGGCCAGCAGCGCGGTGTGCGGCGGCAGCCAGGCCTGCACGACCTGCCAGAACGAGCGCTGGGTGAGCGCGCCGGCCCCGGCCGGGTCGTCGGTCCAGCCGCGCGCCGGGACGCCGGGCGCGACGGGCTCCCACGACGAGCCGGCGACCGCCCGCCGAGCGCGCCGAGGGCGTCGGGGAAGAGCACGTCGCCCAGCCGCTCGGCGCCCAGGGTGACCTCGGTGGCGTGCAGGGCGACCGTCCGCTCGTCGGGCCGGCGGGCGGTGCCGAAGCCGGTGAGCTCGGCGGTGAGCACCGTGCCGACGTGCAGCACCACGTCGGCCCGGTCGACCAGCGCGGTGGTCGCGGGGTCGAGCATGTCCCCGCAGCTGTCCCCGGCGAACGGCGCGTCGGTGCCGACCACCCCGCGGGCGGAGATCTGGGTGACCACCGGGATGCCCGAGCGCCGGCAGATCCGGGCCAGCTCCGCGCCGAGGCCGAACCGGTCCACCAGGTGACCGGCGACCACGACCGGACGGCGGGCCTCGGCCAGCAGCTCCCGGACCAGCCGCTCGAACCGGCACACGGCCGCGGCGTCGGAGTGCGCGCGCAGCGGCACCTCCAGCGGGGTGGCGTCGACCCGGGCGGTGGCGAGGTCCTGCGGGACGCTGAGGTAGGCGGGCCTGCGGTGGGTCATCGCCGCCAGCACGACCGCGTCGATCTGCTCGGCGGCCCGGTGCCGGGTGAGCACCTCGGTGCGCACGCTGACCTCGGCCGCGGCGCGGGCGAAGTGGCCGAAGTCGCCGTCGGCCAGCGTGTGGTGCACCAGCGCACCCGCGGCCACGCTCGTCGTCCGGGGCGAGCCGACCACGTGCAGCACCGGCACGTCCTCGGCGGCGCTGCCGGCCACGGCGTTGAGGGCGCTGAGCTCGCCGACCCCGTAGGTGGTCACCAGCACACCCAGGCCCCGGCGGCGGGCGTAGGCGTCGGCGGCGTAGCCGGCGCCCAGCTCGTTGGCCGAGCCGACCCAGCCGAGCCCCTCGACGGTGGCCAGCCCGTCGAGCAGGTCGAGGTTGAAGTCGCCGGGGACGCCGAACAGGTGCTCCACCCCGGCCTGGCGCAGCCGGCGGCCCAGGTACTCGGCGACGGAGACGGTGCTGGTCGACCGGTCGGTCACGGCGGGCAGAACGTCGACGACGGACATGGCCGTGAGCATGATCGGACTGCGAGGATGCGCAAGGAACGGGCGACACGTTGAGCGATCTGCCCAGCGAGCCGACGACCGGGAGGGCGACCAGTGAGCAGAGTGCCTGGCCTCGACGGCACCGACGCGCGGATCCTGCTGGCCCTGGACGACGACCCGCAGGCCTCGGTCATGGCCCTGGCCACCAGGCTCGGGCTCGCCCGCAACACCGTGCACGCCCGGCTGCGGCGGCTGGAGGACAGCGGCGCGCTCGGCGCGCACAGCCGGCGGGTCGACCCGGCCGCCCTGGGCCGGGGGCTGCTCGCCTTCATCACGCTGTCGATCAGCCAGAGCGAGGGCGACCGGGCCGGCGAGGAGCTGGCCCGGATCCCGGAGGTGGTCGAGATCCTGGCGGTCACCGGCGACGGCGACCTGCTGGCCCGGGTGGTCGCCCGCGACACCGCCGACCTCTACCGGGTCACCGAGCTGATCCTGCAGGCCCCCGGCGTGGTGCGGGCCAGCACCTCGATCGCGTTGCTCGAGGTGCAGCCGATGCGGATCGCCCCGCTGCTCGAGCAGCACGCCGCCGACCCCCGCCCGGCCTGAGAGCTGCGCGGCCGGCCGGGCAGCGGTAGACACGACCCGTGACCGAGGCCCCCCAGACACCCGTCCCCGCGGACACCGCCCACCTCGACCAGCTGCGCGCGGCCACCGAACGCGCGGCCGCAGCGGCCGAGCCGCTCCGCTCCGCGCACGCGGGCGCCCCGGCGGAGCTGCTGGACCGCACCGAGCAGGCGATCGAGGCGATCGGGCCGGAGCTGCTGGCGCTGAGCCACGACCTGCACGCCCACCCGGAGGAGGGCTACGCCGAGCACCGCTCGGCGCAGGCCGTCGCCGACCTGCTGGGCCGGCACGGTGTCCAGGCCGAGGTGGGGGTGCACGGGCTGCCGACGGCGCTGCGCGCGCGCACCGGCAGCGGCGGGCCCACCGTCGCCGTGCTCGCCGAGTACGACGCGTTGCCGGGCATCGGGCACGGCTGCGGGCACAACATCATCTGCTCCACCGCGGTCGGGGCGTTCCTCGGCCTGCACGCCACGCTCGCCGCCGGTGACCTGCCCGGCACCGTGCTGCTGCTGGGCACCCCGGCCGAGGAGGGCGGTGGCGGCAAGGAGGTGATGGCCCGCGACGGCGCCTTCGACGGCGTCGACGCGGTGGTGATGCTGCACCCGTTCTCCTACGACTCGGCCGTGCAGCCGTTCCTCGGCCGCCGGCAGCTGCGGGCGAGGTTCACCGGCATCGCCGCGCACGCCTCCGCCCAGCCGTTCATGGGCCGCAACGCCCTGGACGCGGTCGTCGCCGGGTACCAGGGCGTGGCCATGCTCCGCCAGCACGTCCCGGACACCGACCGCGTGCACGGGGTGATCACCGACGGCGGGCAGCGGCCCAACGTCGTCCCGGAGACCGCGGAGGCGCTGTACTACGTGCGCTCGGCGAGCCCGGAGACGCTGGCCGACCTGAGCCGCCGGATGGAGGCGGTGATGGCCGGCGCCGCGGCGATGACCGGCTGCGGGGTCGAGCTGTCCTGGGACGAGCTGCCGGCCTACCTGCCGATCCGGGCCAACCTGGAGCTGGCCGCCCGCTGGACGAAGGCCCAGGCCCGGCGCGGGCGCACCGCGCTGCCGCCCGGGGTCACCCCGGCGTCGCTGGCCGGTTCGACCGACCTGGGCAACGTCAGCGTCCGGGTGCCCTCGATCCACCCCATGATCGCCATCGCCGGGCCGGACACCTCGATGCACACCACCGAGTTCGCCGCCGCGGCGGCCTCCTCCGCCGGCGACGCCGCCGTGCTGGACGGCGCGGTGGGGCTGGCGCTGACCGCGCTGGACGTGCTCGCCGACCCGGCGGTGCTGGCTGCGGCACGGGAGGAGTTCGAGGCCGCCGGCGGCGTGCTGGACGTGGCGGCCACCCTGGGCTGACCGCCGCCTCAGCCCGGGCGCAGCTGGCGGTAGAGCCGGGCGAGGTCGGGCAGCTGGTGGTGGGCGTTCAGCCCGCTGGGGTTGGGCGCCACCCAGGTGGTCACCCCGCCGATCCGCTCCGGCTGTTCCCCCAGCGTGGCTCCCGGCCGGCCGAAGGCGGCACGCCAGGCGGTCACCCCGAGGACGGCGAGCCGCCGCGGCCGGTACCGGGCCACCAGCTCCGCCAGTGCCTGTGCGCCCTCGCGCAGCTCCGCCGGCGTCAGCTCGGCCGCCGTCCGGGTGGGCCGGTCGACCATGTTGGTCACGCCCAGGCCGGAGTCGAGCAGCTGCAGGTCCTCGTCGGGGGTCAGCAGCCGCGGCGTGAGCCCGGCCAGGTGGAGAGCCGGCCAGAACCGGTTGCCCGGGCGGGCGAAGTGGTGGCCGCGCTCGGCCGAGATCGGCGAGGGGTTGATCCCGCAGAACAGCACGTCCAGGCCGGGTGCGATGACGTCCCGCAGCGGCTTGCCCGCTCTGCCCGCCTGCTGGTCGTGCTCGCTCACGCCGTCCAGTCTGGGCCAGCCGGTGCGCCGGCGGCGTGGGGCCGGTAGACATCTCGCACTGACCGCGGTCCGACCCCTCAGGAGCTGCCCCGATGGCCACACCGGGCACCACCACCCGCACCGACCGGCTGCTCGGCGGCATCGAGCGGGTCGGCAACAAGATCCCCGAGCCGTTCGTGCTGTTCGTCGGCCTGTTCACCGTGCTCGCGGTGGTCTCCACCGGCATGGCGCTGGCCGGCGTGCAGGCGCAGATCGAGGGCACCGAGGAGCCCACCGTCGTCCGCGGGTTCTTCACCGTCGAGGGGCTGCGCTGGTTCGCGACCACCCTGGTCGACAACTTCGTCGGCTTCCCGCCGCTGGGCACCGTCGTGGTCATCCTGCTGGCCGTCGGGATCGCGCAGAGCAGCGGGCTGCTGTCCACGCTGATCAAGAAGTCCTTCGCCGGGGCGCCGTCCTGGGCGCTGCCCTACGCGGTCGCGCTGGTCGGCACCATCGGCAGCGTCATGGCCGACTCGGTGATGATCGTGCTGCCACCGCTGGCCGCGATGGTGTTCGCCGCGGCGGGCCGGCACCCGGTCGCCGGCCTGCTCGGCGCCTTCGCCGCCGCCGGGGCCGGTTACTCGACGTCCATGGTGGTGACCAGCCTGGACGCGCTGTTCGCCGGGATCACCTCCGCGGTCACCGGGTCGCTGCCCGACCCCGGCACCCCGGTCACCCCGGTGTCCAACTGGTACTTCAACATCGCCAGCTCGCTGGTGCTCACCGTGGTCTGCGGGCTGCTGATCACCAAGGTGCTCGAGCCCCGGCTGGCGCGGCTGGACGTGCCGCGGCACCAGACCGAGAGCGAGGACGGCGACACCCTCGGCGCCGTGGAGGACGTCGACGACCTGACCATCGACGCCACCGCCCGGCGCGGCCTGCGGCTGGCCGGGCTCGCCGCGCTGGTCACCGCGGTCGCCCTGGCGCTGCTGACCGTGCTCCCGGGCGCCCCGCTGCGCAACGAGACCGGCGGCTACCTGCCGGAGTCACCGTTGCTCGACTCGGTCGTGTTCATCGTGGTCGCGATGCTCGCCGTCCCCGGGCTGGTCTACGGCTTCACCACCGGCACCTTCAGCTCGGTCAAGGACGTGCCGCGGGCGATGGCCGACGCGGTCAAGGACATGAGCTCGTTCATCGTGCTGGCCTTCGTGCTGGGCCAGTTCATCGCGCTGTTCAACTGGTCCGGCGTGGGCACCTGGCTGGCCGTCACCGGGGCGAGCGCGCTGTCCTCGCTGGACTTCACCGGGTTCGGCGCGGTGCTGGCGTTCATCCTGCTCTGCTCGCTGCTGAACCTGTTCATCGTCTCCGGGTCGTCGATGTGGACGATCATGGGCGCGGTCTTCGTGCCGCTGTTCGCCCTGCTCGGCTACGAGCCCGGCTTCACCCAGGCCGCCTTCCGGATCGGTGACTCCGCCACGCAGATCCTCACCCCGCTCAACCCCTACCTGGTCATCGTGCTGGCGATGCTCCGGCGCTACGAGCCCCGCGCCGGCTTCGGCACGCTGATCTCCCGGTTCCTGCCGTTCACGATCTGCTTCTGGCTGGCCTGGGCCGTCGTGCTGACCGTCTGGTTCTACGCCGGCCTGCCCTTCGGCCCGGGGCAGTACGCCCGGCTGGAGTGATCCGCGTCCTCCGGGGTGCGGTCCGGCCGGGCGCGGGCAACGCTGTCCCGGGCACACCGGACGACGACCAGGAGGAACGATGGCGCGCGCAGCGGTCACCGGCACGAGCGGCAAGCTGGGCAGGGCGGTGGTCACCCACCTGGTGGAGCACGGCTGGGACGTGCTGGCGCTGGACCGGGTGCCCAGCCCCCGGTCCGACGTGGAGTCCGCGGTGGTCGACCTGACCGACGCCGGCCAGGCGATCGAGGCCCTCGGCGGCTTCGACGAGCACCGCGCGCCGATCGACGCGCTGGTGCACCTGGCCGCCGTCCCCGCGCCCGGGCTGATGCCGAACGCGGCCACCTTCGCCAACAACGTCACCGCCTCCTACAACGTCTGCTCGGCGGCGCTGCGGGCCGGCGTCCGCAAGATCGTCTGGGCCTCCAGCGAGACGGTGCTGGGCCTGCCCTTCGACGAGGACCCGCCCTACGTACCGGTCGACGAGGAGTACACCCCCCGGCCGACGACCACCTACTCGCTGGTCAAGACGCTGGAGGAGGAGATGGCCCGCCAGCTGTGCCGGTGGCACCCCGACCTGTCGATGACCGGCCTGCGGTTCAGCAACGTCATGTACCCCGAGGACTACGCCGCCTTCCCCGGCTACGACGCCGACCCGGCGCTGCGCCGGTGGAACCTGTGGGGCTACATCGACGCCCGGGACGGCGCCCAGGCGGTGCGCCGCGGTCTGGAGCACACCGAGCCCGGCGCCGACGTGTTCATCGTCGCCAACGCCGACACGGTGTCGGCCCGGCCCACGGCCGAGCTGCTGGCCGGCCAGTTCCCCGACGTCCCGGTGCGGCGCGAGCTCGGTGCGCACGAGACCCTGCTGTCGATCGACAAGGCCCGCCGGGTGCTGGGGTTCGAGCCCGCCCACTCGTGGCGGGACGAGCCGCGCGGGTGATCGACCGGCTGCTGCTGCTCGGCGCGACCGGCGACCTCGCCGGCCGCTTCCTGCTCCCGGCGCTGGCCGAGCTGACCGCCACCGGCCGGCTGCCCACGGGCCTGCAGCTGGTGGGCGCGGCCGAGCAGGAGTGGGACGACGCCCGGTTCGCCGACCACGTCGCCGCCCGGCTGGACGAGCACGCCGGCGACGTGCCGGACGCCGCCCGCCGGGCACTGGTCGCGGGGGTCCGCTACCGCCGGGTCGACCTGGACGACACGGCCTCCGTCGGCGCGGCGGTGGGGGCCTTCGCCGGCGCCGCGCCGGTCGCGGCGTACCTGGCGCTGCCGCCGGTGCTGTTCCCCGCCGCCGTGCGCGCCCTGGGGGCCGCAGGCCTCGCGCCGGGCAGCCGGATCGCGGTGGAGAAGCCGTTCGGCCGCGACCTGGCGAGCGCCCGGTCGCTCAACGCGCTGCTGGCCGAGGCGACCGGGGGCCGGGAGCAGGCGGCGTTCCGGGTCGACCACTTCCTCGGCATGCCGGCGGTGGCCGGCCTGCTGGGGCTGCGCGGGCCGGGCGGTGCGCTGGAGACGCTGTGGAACGGCAGGCACGTCGCGCAGGTCGACGTGGTCTGGGAGGAGACCCTGGACGCCGGCGGCCGGGCCGGGTTCTACGACCGGACCGGCGCGCTGCGCGACGTGCTGCAGAACCACCTGGTCCAGGTGCTCACCCTGCTGGCGATGGAGCTGCCCGCGACACCGGGCGAGGACGACCTGCACCGGGCGCGGCTGGCGCTGCTGCGGTCGGTGCGGGCACCGGCGCCGACGGCCACCCGCCGCGCCCGGTACACCGCCGGCCCGGGCGGGCCCGCCTACGCCGACGCCGACGGCGTCGACCCGGCCCGGGGCACCGAGACCCTGGCCGAGCTCGCGCTCACCGTCGACACGCCCCGCTGGGCCGGCACCCGGTTCGTGCTGCGCACCGGCAAGGCCCTGGCGGCCGACCGCAAGCGGGTGGCGCTGCACCTGCGCTCGGCCGCACCCGCGGAGTGCCCACCCGGTGTCGAGCGGGCCGGCGACACCTGGCTGGAGATCCGGCTGGACGGCGCGCAGCAGGCCGCCGAAGGGGTCGAGGTGCACGCCCCCGGCGAGCGGACGGCCTACGCCGCGGTGCTCGGCGACGTGCTGTCCGGCGGCAGCCGCACGGCGGTCAGCGCGGCCGAGGCCGAGGAGGCGTGGCGGTTCACCGACCCGGTCTCGCGGGCCTGGGCCGCCGGTGAGGTGCCCCTGCTGGAGTACCCCGCCGGCTCGGACGGCCCACCCGCGGGTCGCTGACCGAGGGCCCTCCGGGCGGCGCCGGGAAGCCGGTCGGCGGGACCTCACCCCACCGGCGGGGGCCGCGGTCAGCTCCAGGGCGACCGGCCCTGCCGTTCCCGTCGTCCGGCGTCCAGCCGGGAGAGGGTGCGGACCCCGCGGGCGACGTCCGTGGCCAGCTGGAGCAGGCCCTCGACCACGACGTCCACCCAGGTGTCGGTCCGTGGCCGGGCCGGTCGGGGCGCCCGCCGGTCGCCCCGCCCCAAGGCGCGGAAGACCAGCACCAGCAGGCACAGGAAGGCGAACAGCTCCACCGGGCTCTCCCGTCGGCAGGCCGGCGACCCCGGACGAGGCGCCGTCCCCAGCGTCTCCGGGCCGCCCGCCGCCGCCCAGTGGCAGGGACGACAGCGACCGCCGGGTCCCTGCCAACGAGCTGCCGGCCTGGGCCGGTCCCGCGTCGCCCGGACCGCGTGGTCGAGGCAGCGCGGGACCGGAGGTCAGCCGCGCAGCAGCCTGGCCAGCCGACGGACGGCGAGCACACCGGCTCCTGCGCCGGCCACCCAGGGGCCGGCCACCAGCAGCGGGTCGAGCACTTGGTGGCGCCGGTCGGAGCGGCCGGCGCGGGAGCGCAGGCCACCGCGCGTCAGCTCGGTGCGCACCCCGGTCTCGGTGAGCGGCTGGTCCGGGTGGCCGGTGGCGAACGACCGCAGGTGGCTCCCCCAGGCGTCGACCCGGTCACCGGCGATGAGCAGCAGCCAGTGCGCCAGCCGGCCCTCGCTGAACCGGTCGTAGGCCAGCCGCCGGATCGACCCGGACAGGCCGTGCAGCGGCTGGGCAGCGCCGAACACCGGGGTGACGAAGGCGTGCTCGATCGAGCGCTCCCGCCCCGCGGACCCCGGCTGCCGGTCCGGGAAGTCCCAGTGGGCGCCGGTGTCGGCGGGGTACTGCAGCTTCGGGTACGACGGCCGGTCGGCGGGATCGAGGTCGGCCCCCCACCCGGGGATGCGGGCCCGCAGCTCCTCCCGGCTGGGCGGTGCGGTGCGCTTGTCGCGGACGTAGGCGCTGGGGACGTCGGGCTCGGTCATGGTGGTCCCTCCCTCAGTTCGCGCCCGGCACGACGAGCGGCTTGATGCAGCCGTCGAGCTTGGCGGAGAAGACGTGGTAGGCCTCGGCGATGTCCTCCAGCGGGAACCGGTGGGTGACCATCTGCCGCGGGGTCAGGTGGCCGTTGCGCACGTGCTCGAACATCCGCGGCCACTGGCGCTTCACCGGGGTCTGGTTCATCCGCAGGGTGAGGCCCTTGTTCATCGCGTCGCCGAACTTCACCGCGTTGGGCACCGGGCCGTAGGCGCCCACCACCGAGACCGTGCCGCCCTTGCGCGCGGCGTCGATCGCCCAGTTGAGCGCGGTCGGCGACCCGCCCTGCAGCTTCAGCTTCGGGCCGGTGAGCTGCTGGGCGAGGTTGCCGTCTGCCTCCGCGCCGACCGCCTCGATGACGACGTCGGCGCCCAGGAAGTCGGTCTGCTCCTTCAGCTCCACCACGACGTCGTCGTGCTCGTCGTAGTCGAGGGTCTCGGCGTACGCCATCTCCCGGGCCTTGGCCAGCCGCTCGGCGAGGTGGTCGACGACGATCACCCGGCCGGCGCCCATCAGCCACGAGGACTGCGCGGCGATCAGGCCCACCGGCCCGGCACCCAGGACGACGACCGTGTCGCCCTCGGCGATCTCGCCCAGCTGCGCGCCGAAGTAGCCGGTCGCCGCGGCGTCGGTGAGCAGCACGGCGTCCTCGTCGTGCATCCAGTCGGGGATCCTGACCGGCCCGACGTCGGCGAAGGGCACCCGCACGTACTCGGCCTGCCCGCCGTCGTAGCCGCCGGTGGTGTGCGAGTAGCCGTAGATGCCGCCGACCGCGGTGGCGTTGGGGTTGACGTTGTGGCAGTTGGAGTACAGGCCCCGGGCGCAGAACCAGCAGGAGCCGCAGAAGACGTTGAACGGCACCATCACCCGGTCGCCGACCTGCAGGTGCTGCACCGAGGGGCCGACCTCGTCGACGACGCCGATGAACTCGTGGCCGAACGTGTGCCCGATCCGGGTGTCCGGCATCATCCCGTGGTAGAGGTGCAGGTCGGAGCCGCAGATCGCGGCCAGCGTCACCCGGACGATCGCGTCGTTGGGGTGCTCGATCCGGGGTCGGTCCTTCTCCTCGACCCGCAGCTTGTAGGGGCCTCGGTAGGTCATCGCTCGCATGCGTCCTCCTGGGAAGAGCTCGTCCGCCCGAGGTGCCCCGCCCGGTCGGGCGGCAACCGCGGCCCGACCGGGTGTGTGAGGGTGGCGGCCATGCACCTGCTGCTGGAGTACACGCTGGCCGAGGACTACCTGGAGCGCCGGAGCGCGCTGCGCGCGGACCACCTGGCGCTGGCCCGGGCCGCCCACGAGCGCGGCGAGCTGCTGCTGGCCGGTGCCCTGCCCGACCCCTTCGACCGCGCGCTACTGGTCTGGACCGCGCCCCGCGAGGTCGTCGAGCGCTTCGTCGAGGCCGACCCCTACGTCGTCCACGGGCTGGTCACCGGCTGGACGATCCGCCCCTGGAACGTCGTCGTCGGCGACACCCCCACCGACTGACCCCGCCGCCCGGGCGGCCATGGTGGCCGACATGGCCGCCCGGGGGCGGGCTGCCCGGCCATGGTGGCGAACGTGGCCGGGCGGGGGTCAGGGCACCTGGACGGTCGTGGTCACCCGGACCACCGACGGGTCCGGCGGCACCGAGCCGAAGCCGAAGGTGACCGGGGGGCGCACCGGGGCCAGCCCGCCCAGCGGCTCGCCGTCCCAGGTCGCCTCGACGGCGGCGAGCCGGTGCAGGTCCTGGACCCCGTACCACTCGCGGCGCCCGTTGCCGGCCGAGCCGGTGGTGTGCAGCCCGGTGAGCAGCTGCGCGGGGCGGTCCAGCAGCCCGACCCACGCCGGCGTCCGGGCCAGCGGCGGGGGCACCGCGCGCAGCAGCAGCCCGAGCGCAGGCCGGCGGCCGGCGCGGGCCCGCAGCGTGAGCGGTCCGGCCCGCAGCGACCAGGTCACCTCGTCCGGGCGGGAGACCTCGACGTCCACCAGCCGCACCTCGTCGAAGGTGTAGGTCGAGCCGACGAACCCGGCGACCTCCTCGCTCGGGGCCAGCAGCAACCGGTGCCCGTCCGGCTGCTGCACCATCACGTCGGAGAACGACCCCAGTGGAGTGCGCGGCCAGTGCCCGAGCACCACCCGGGTGCCGGAGGTGGTGCCGGTGCCCAGGATCCAGCCGTCGAAGCGCCGCCGCGTCGTCACCGGCCTGCACCAGCCAGGACGGCGTCCGGCCAACCCGGCCCGTTCACGGTGAGGTCGCAGACCGGTCACA
Organism: Modestobacter lacusdianchii; assembly: GCF_054177765.1. Taxonomy (NCBI): domain Bacteria; kingdom Bacillati; phylum Actinomycetota; class Actinomycetes; order Geodermatophilales; family Geodermatophilaceae; genus Modestobacter; species Modestobacter lacusdianchii. The sequence goes on from NZ_JBJJTJ010000008.1 coordinate 63,975, forward strand.
GGAACGCCGGGCGGCGGCTGCCTCGCCGCGACACGGTCAGCGGGCCCGCACACCCGCCCGACCCAGGAGGACCCCCGTGCGCCGACCGTCCCGCCGCGCCGCCCTGACCCTCACCACCGCCGGTCTGCTGACCGCCGTCGCCGTCCCGGCGCTGGCCGGCCCCGCCCCCACCGTGCCCCAGGGCAACGGCACCCAGCAGGCCGAGCTGGTCGGCCGCTCCGTGTTGCCCTCGGCCACCTTCGGTGAGCAGGTGCCCTCCGGGGCGCTGGCCAACTCCGCCAACGGCGTCACCACCCCGTTCGCCGCCCAGCCGATCCAGGGCTTCTCCGGCCTGCTGCGCGACGGCGAGGACTGGTTGGTGCTGGAGGACAACGGCTACGGCACCAAGGCCAACAGCGGCGACTTCCTGCTGCGCGTGGTCAAGCTGCGGATCGACACGACCACGCAGCAGACGACGGTCCTCGAGGGTGGGTTCAGCCTCTCCGACCCCGACCGGAAGCTGCCGTTCGAGCTGACCCGCAGCGACCGCCGGCTCACCGGTGCCGACCTCGACCCCGAGTCGTTCCAGCGGATGCCCGACGGCACCTTCTGGATCGGCGAGGAGTTCGGGCCGAGCATGGTGCACGTCGACGCGCGGGGCCGGGTGCTGTCGGCCCCGGTGCAGCCCGAGGGCGTCCGCTCCCCCGACGCCTGGGACCTGAACGGTGCCGCCCCGACGATCGGGTCGAGCAAGGGCTTCGAGGGCATGGCGCTCGGCGTCGACGGCCACACCCTCTACCCGATGCTGGAGGGCGCGGTCGCCGGTGACGACCCGGCCACCCGCCGCATGTACAGCTTCAACACCAGGACCGGGCAGTACACCGGGCTCAAGGCCAAGGTGGAGTTCGAGGTCCCGAACAACGCCCTCGGCGACATGGTGGCGCTGGACCAGAACCGCTTCCTGATCCTGGAGCGCGACGGCGGCCAGGGCCCGACCGCGCAGCTCAAGGCCGTGTACCTGGTCGACACCCGCGACATCGACCGGGACGGCTACGCCGACAAGCGGCTGATCGCCAACCTGATGGCCATCCCCGACCCGCAGGGCGTCGGCGGCACCGCCGGCGGGTACGTCACCTTCCCGTTCGTGACCATCGAGCAGATCGCCGTGCTCGACGACCACCACATCATCGTCGGCAACGACAACAACTACCCCGGCTCGGCCGGGCGCACCGCCGGCGTGCCCGACGACAACGAGTACGTCGTCATCCAGCTCGACGAGGACCTGCAGGTCGACCCGGCCCTGGCCTCGATCACCGCGCGCGGCAGCCGCACCCGCTGACCCTCCGCCGTCCGGTCCCGGGCTCCCGGGACCGGACGGCTCGGGCTCACCCCGCCGGCAGCACCTTGCCGGGGTTCATCAGCCCGGCCGGGTCGAGCAGGGCCTTCACCCCGCGCATCAGCTCCAGCTCCAGCGGGTCCTCGTAGTCGGCCAGCAGGTCGCGCTTGGCCACCCCGATGCCGTGCTCGGCGCTGATGCTGCCGGCGAACGACGCCGTCGAGTCGTAGACGACCCGGGCCAGCTCGCCGGCCCGGGCGCGGAAGCCGTCGTCGTCGGAGCCCACCGGCTTGCTCAGGTTGTAGTGCAGGTTGCCGTCGCCGACGTGGCCGTAGGCGACCACCCGGATGCCGGGGACGGCGGCCGCCAGGGCCCGGTCGGTCCGCTCCACGAAGTCGGGGATGCAGCTGACCGGCACGGTGACGTCGTGCTTGAGGCTCGGCCCCTCGCAGTTCTGCGCCTCCGAGATCCCCTCCCGCAGCGCCCACAGCGCCGCGACCTGCGCCGAGCCGGAGGCGACGACGGCGTCCACGGCGAGGTCCCGGTCGAACGCCTCCCCCAACGCGGTCTCCACGACCTCGGCGAGCCCGGCGTCGGGCAGCGTGTCGCTGAGCTCGACGAGGGCGTACCAGGGGTGTGGCTGGGCGAACGGGTCGCGCACCCCGGCCGTGTGCGCCAGCACGAACTCCACGCTCTGCCGGCTCATCACCTCGAAGCCGGTGAGCCGGTCGCCGGCCAGGGTGCGCACCACCTCGATCAACTCGACCGCGGCGGCCGGCCCGGGCAGCGCCACCCACGCGGTGGCCCGGCTGCGGACGGCGGGGAAGAGCTTCAGCACCGCGGCGGTGATCACCCCGAGCGTGCCCTCCGCGCCGACGAACAGGTGCTTGAGGTCGTAGCCGGTGTTGTCCTTGCGCAGGCCGCGCAGCCCGTGCCACACCCGCCCGTCGGGCAGCACCACCTCCAGGCCCAGCACCAGGTCGCGCATGGTGCCGTAGCGGAGCACCGCGGTGCCGCCGGCGTTGGTGGCCAGGGTGCCGCCAATCGTGGCGCTGCCCTCCGACCCCAGCGACAGCGGGAACAGCCGGCCGGCGGCGGTCGCGGCCTCCTGCACCGACTGCAGCACCGCACCGGCCTCCACGGTGATCGTCTGGTTGGCCGGGTCGAGCTCGCGCACCCGCCGCATCCGGCCGAGCGAGAGCACCACCTGGTGGCCCGTGGCGTCGGGCACCGCCCCGCCGCACAGGCCGGTGTTGCCGCCCTGCGGGACGACGGCCACCCCGGCGTCCCGGCACAGCCGCAGCACCTCGGCCACCTCCTCAGTGCTGCCCGGTCGCACCACGGCGGCCGCCGCACCGCGGTACGCGCCCCGCCAGTCGGTGAGGTAGCTGCGCAGCTGGTCGGCGTCGGTGACCAGCCCGGCCGGTCCGAGGGCCGCGCGCAGCGCCGGGAGCAGGGTGTCAGTGGCGGTCATGCGGGGTCCTCTCCGGGGACGGCGGGGGTCAGCTGCAGCACCGTGCGGGCGTGGGCCACGGTGGCGGCGAGCCGCTCGGCGTCCCAGCCGCGGACGGTGCCGGCGGCGGGGGCGAGCGCCTCCAGCTGCGCGGCCCAGCCCGCCATCCGCCCCGGGAAGCTGGCCGCCAGCACGTCGACCATCGTCGCCGCGGCGGTCGAGGCACCCGGCGAGGCGCCGAGCAGCGCGGCCAGCGAGCCACCCGCCGAGGTCAGCAGCTCGGTGCCGAACCCGACCATGCTGCCGCGGCCGTCGGCGGTCTTCAGCACCTGCACCCGCTGGCCGGCGGTGATCAGCTCCCAGTCCTCGGCGCGCACCGAGGGCACGAACTCGGCGAGCGCGGCGATCTTGGCCGCACGGGTCTGCCGCAGCTGGCGCACCAGGTAGGCCATCAGGCTGCGGTTGTCCCGGGCCGCGGCCAGCAGGGTCGGCAGGTTGCCCCGCCGCACCGAGCGCACCAGGTCGGTGAGCCGGCCCTGGGTCAGGAAGCGCGGGGAGAAGGCGGCGAACGGGCCGAAGAGCAGGTGCTCGCGGCCGTCGACGACCCGGTGGTCCAGGTGCGGCACCGAGATCGGCGGCGCGCCCGGCGCCGCGTGGCCGTAGAGCTTGGCCGCGTGCGCGGCCACCAGCTCGGGACGGTCGGTGCGCAGGAACTGTCCGCTGATCGGGAAGACACCGTGGCTACGCACCTCCGGCACCCGCGCGGACTGCAGCAGCGGCAGCGTGCCGCCACCGGCGCCGACGAAGACGTAGGGGGTGCTCAGCCGGCGGCGCGCACCGGTGGACCGGTCGCGGACGTCGACGTGCCAGCGGTCGCCGTGCCGGCGCAGGGCCCGCACCTCCTGGCCGAACCGCACGTCGGCGCCGCGCCCGGCCAGCACGTCCAGCAGCCGGCGGGTGAGCACCCCGAAGTCGACGTCGGTGCCCTGCGCCGAGCGGGTGGCGGCCACCGGCTCCCCGGCCGGCCGCTGGTCGAACACCAGCGGCAGCCACCGGGCCAGCACCGCGGGGTCGTCGGAGAACTCCTGGCCGGCGAAGAGCGGGTGGTCCCGCAGGGCCTCCCAGCGGGCCCGCAGGTAGGCCACCCCGTCGGCGCCCCGGCCGAAGCCCATGTGCGGCACCGAGCGGATGAAGTCACCCGGCGCCCCGAGCAGCCCGCGCTCGACCAGCTGGGCCCACAGGTGCAGCGAGGTCAGCCACTGCTCGCCGATCTGGACGGCGCTGGTCGGGTCGACCGTGCCGTCGGGCCGGCGCGGGGTGTAGTTGAACTCGCAGAGCCCGGCGTGCCCGGTGCCGGCGTTGTTCCAGGCGCTGGAGCTCTCCAGCCCGGCGGCGTCCAGCCGCTCGACGACGCTGGTCGTCCAGCTCGGCTCCAGCTCGCTGAGCAGGACGCCCAGGGTCGCGCTCATCACCCCGCCGCCGATCAGGACGACGTCCCGCTCCTCCGTGCTCGTGCCGCTCACCGCTCCGCCTCTCGTCCCGCTGCCCGTCATCCGCGTCCCCGTCACCCCGTCACCCCAGGACCACCGCCACCCCGACCAGGACCGGGACCGACAGCACGGTGGTGAGCAGGACGGCGTCCCGGGCCAGCGCGGTGCCGCGGTCGTAGGCGGTGGCGTAGACGAAGACGTTCTGCGCGGTGGGCAGCGCGGAGGTGAGGGTGACCGCGAGCAGCGGCACCCCCGACAGGTCGGCCACCCACCGGCCGAGCAGGTAGGCCAGCGCGGGTTGCCCGAGGGTCTTCAGGGCGACCGCCAGCCACACCTGCCCGCGCCCGTCGCCGGTGGCCGGCCGCGGCGCGCCGTGCAGGCCGGAGCCGAAGGCGAGCAGCGCGGCCGGGACGGCGAGGGCGGCGAGCAGCTCGACCGGCCGGAGCACCAGCGCGGGCAGCCGCAGCCCGGTCTCGGCCAGCAGCAGACCCAGCACGCAGCCGAGCACCACCGGGGTGCGCACCGGCTGGGTCAGCACCCGCCACCGCGACGGCGCGTCCTCGGCCGGCCCGCGGGACCCGGCCAGGACCGACAACCCGACGGGGGCCAGCACCAGCACCTGGAACAGCAGCACCGGGGCGACGTAGGAGGCGTCGCCCAGCACGTACACCGCGATCGGCAGCCCGAGGTTGCCGGCGTTGACGTAGCCCGAGGCCAGCGCGCCGGTGGCCAGCTGCGCCGGGCGCAGCCGCCACCACCAGCGGGCGAGCCCGGCGAAGAGCAGCCCGGTGAGCAGCGCGCTGCCGCCGGTGGCCACCAGGGCCGAGGTGAGCAGGGTGGCCGGGTCGGCGTCGGCCAGGGTGAGCAGCAGCAGCGCCGGCGTGGCGACGTAGTAGGACAGCCGGGACAGCACCCCGGTGGCGCCCTCCCCCAGCACGCCGGTGCGGGCGGTGACCCAGCCGACGGCGATGACCGCGGCGAGGGCGGCGAACCCGCCCAGCACCGCGCTCACGCGGTCCCGACCGTCACCGGGTCGCGGCCGTCACCGCGGTCACCCACTGCGTCAGCGCACCGGCCGGGGCCTGCGGCAGGAAGAGGCTGGGCTCGGTGAGCTCCAGCTCGAGCAGCAACGGGCGGCCGGCGTCGTCGGCGACCAGGTCGATCCGGGCGTACAGCGGCGGCTCGGTGCCCGGCACCAGGTCGGGGACGGCGTCGAACACCGCCTGGGCGACCGCCCGCTGCGCCGGCGTCGGGTCGACCGCGCGCAGGTCGCCGCGGCTGTCCCGGTCCTGGCGCACGCCCTCGCCGCGGCGCAGCAGCGGGCCCTTGCGCACGGCGTGGGAGAACCGGCCGCCGAGGAACAGCATCGCCGTCTCCCCGGCGTCGTCCACGCTGGCCAGGTAGGGCTGCACCATCGCCGTCCGGCCGGCGGCGGTGAGCCCGGCGACGTGGTCGAGCACCGCCGCCGGTTCGGTCCACCGCGCGGTGTCCCGGGAGCCGGCCGAGACCGAGGGCTTCACCACCCACTCCCCCGCGTCCGGCAGCTCGGCGACGTCCGTGGGGTCCCAGACGGTGGGCACGACGGGCAGCCCGGCGGCGGCGACGTCGCGCAGGTGCGTCTTGTCGGTGTTCCAGGCCAGCACGGGTGCGGTGTTGCGCAGCCGGGGCACGGACGCAGCCCAGGTCAGGAACTCCGCGCGCCGCCAGGCGTAGTCCCAGCACGACCGGACGACGGCCAGGTCGAGGCCGGCCCAGTCGACGTCCGGGTCGTCCCACCGCACCAGGTCGACGGTCAGCCCGGCACCGCGCAGCGCCGACGCCGCGATCGGCAGGTCCGGGTCGACCCGCAGCCCCCGTTCGCTGCTGACCAGCGCGACCCGCGCGCTCACGCCGGGAGCTGCAGGACGCCGTCCACCCGGCGCGGGATGCCGGTGAAGTCGTCGGTGAGCTCGGCGGGCAGGACGTCGGCCGGCGCGCCCTGCCAGGTGACCGGGCGCAGGAACCGGCGGATCGCCGACGTGCCGACCGAGGTGTGCTGGGAGTTGGTCGACGGCCACGGGCCACCGTGGTGCTGGGCCCAGGAGACGGCGACGCCGGTCGGGTAGGCGTCGTAGACGATCCGGCCGGCCCGGGTGCGCAGCTCCTGGGAGACCGCCAGCGGCAGCTGGGTCTCCCCCGCGCCCCGCAGGACGGTGGCGGTGAGCGAGGAGGGCATCTTGCCCAGCGCGTCGAAGAGCTCGGGCTCGCCGTCGTAGCGGGCCACCACGGTGACCGGCCCGAAGACCTCCTCGGTGACCTGCTCGGGCAGCTGCGCGGCCGAGGTGGTGAGCAGCAGCGGCGTGGCGGTGAAGCCGGTGCCGTCGCCCTCGCTGCCGCGGGCGACGGGGCTGACTCCCGGCGCACCGGCGATGGTGGCGGAGAGCTTCCCGAAGGACGCCGCGATGCCCTCGTTGAGCAGCACCTGCGGGTTGCTGCCGCGCACCGCCTCGGCCATCGCGTCCACGACCTGGTCGCCCTCGGACCCGGCGGGCACGAGCACCAGGCCGGGCTTGGTGCAGAACTGCCCAGCACCCAGGGTGAAGGAGCCGACCAGCTCGGTGCCCAGCTGGGTGCCCCGCTCGGCGGCGGCCTGCGGGGTGACCACGACCGGGTTGAGGCTGCTCAGCTCACCGAAGAACGGGATGGGGTCGGGCCGCTGCTCGATGATCTGCAGCAGCGCGCGGCCGCCGTTGACCGACCCGGTGAAGCCGACGGCGCGGATCGCCGGGTGGGCGACGAGGTCGGCGCCGGCCTGCAGACCGTGCACCAGGCCGAGCGTCCCCTCCGGGGCACCGGCCGCGCGGGCCGCCTCGACCAGCACCTCGAGCACCAGCTGCGAGGTGGCCGGGTGCGAGCCGTGCGCCTTCACCACGACCGGGCAGCCGGCGGCCAGCGCGGAGGCGGTGTCGCCGCCGGGCACGGAGAACGCCAGCGGGAAGTTGCTCGCCCCGAACACCGCCACCGGGCCGATCGGCAGCAGCATCCGGCGCAGGTCCGGGCGCGGGCCCATCGGGGTGTCACCGGCGTGGTCGATCGTCGCCTCGAGGTAGCTGCCCTCGGTGAGCACCTCGGCGAACAGCCGCAGCTGGTAGGCGGTGCGGGTCAGCTCGCCGTTGAGCCGGGTGGTGCCCAGGGCGGTCTCCCGGTCGGCGACGGCGACGACGTCCTCCCGCCGGGCCTCCAGGGCGTCGGCCAGGCTGCGCAGCAGCGCCGCCCGGCCGTCCCGGCCGAGCTCCTCCAGCGCGGGTGCGGCGGCGAGCGCGGCCTCGCAGAGCCGGGCGACCTCCGCCGAGCTGGTCTCCTGGGCGACGACCTCGGCCGTCCGTCCGGTGCGCGGGTCGATGCTGACGACGTCGCTCATGGCATGGCTCCTTCTCGCGGGGCGGGTCGGGCAGGTCTGGTCGGGCAGGTCAGCGGGGCGCGTCGACGTGCACGCGGTCGACGGTCCAGGCGCGCGCCTGCTCGGTCAGCGTGACACCCAGGCCGGGGCGGTCGGACAGGTGCATCCGGCCGTCGCGGGTCTCCAGCCGCTCGTTGAACAGCGGGTACAGCCAGTCGAAGTGCTCCACCCACGGCTCGTGCGGGTAGGCCGCGGCCAGGTGCACGTGGATCTCCATGGCGAAGTGCGGGGCGATCTGCAGGTTCGCGTCGTCGGCGAGCGCGGCCAGCTTCAGGAACTGGGTGATGCCGCCGATCCGCGGGGCGTCGGGCTGCAGGACGTCGACCGAGCCGGCCCGGATGAGCTCGCGGTGCTCGGCGACGGAGGTGAGCATCTCGCCGGTGGCGATCGCGGTGTCCAGCGACCGGGCCAGCTGGGCGTGCCCCTCGGCGTCGTAGGCGTCCAGCGGCTCCTCGATCCAGACCAGGTCGAACTCCTCCAGCCGGCGGCTGACCCGCATGGCCGTGGGCCGGTCCCACTGCTGGTTGGCGTCGACCATGAACGGGACGCCGTCCCCGAGGTGCTCGCGCACGGCGCGCACCCGGCGCAGGTCCTCGGCCGAGTCGGGCAGCCCGACCTTGATCTTGATGCCGCCGACGCCGCTCTCCAGCGTGCGGGTGGCGTTGTCCTTGACCTGCTCGATCGTCTCGTGCAGGAAGCCGCCGGAGGTGTTGTAGCAGCGCACCGAGTCCCGGTGCGCGCCCAGCAGCTTGGCCAGCGGCAGCCCGGCGCGCTTGGCCTTGAGGTCCCACAGCGCCACGTCGAACGCGGCGATGGCCTGGGTGGAGGCACCGCTGCGCCCGACGGAGGCACCGGCCCAGACCAGCTTGGTCCACAGCCGGGCGATGTCGTTGGGGTCCTCACCGATCAGGTCGGGGGCGATCTCCCGGGCGTGGGCGAACTGCGCCGGGCCACCGGCCCGCTTGGAGTAGCTGAACCCGACGCCCTCGAGCCCGCCCTCGGTGCGGATCTCGGCGAACAGGAAGGCGACCTCGGTCATCGCCCGCTGGCGGCCGGTGAACACCTTGGCGTCGCTGATCGGGTTGGGCAGCGGCAGCGTCACCGAGGAGAGCGTGATCGCCGAGATCCGGTCGAGCACGGCCGGCGCGACGGAGGTGGGGGCAGGGGCGGTCGTCGTCATGGGGTGCTCCAGAGCAGAGGTGGTCAGCGGACCGGACATCAGCGGACCAGGCAGGGGCGCTTGGGGTCGAAGCGCCAGTCGGGCACCAGGTACTGCATGGCGACCGCGTCGTCCCGGGCGCCCAGGCCGTGCTCCCGGTAGAGCTCGTGGGCCGCGGCGAGCGCGTCCCGGTCCAGCTCGACGCCGAGCCCCGGCGCCGTGGGGACGGCGATCTGCCCGTCGCGGATCTGCAGCGGCGACCGGGTCAGCGCCTGGCCGTCCTGCCAGATCCAGTGGGTGTCCAGCGCGGTGATCTCCCCCGGCGCCGCGGCCCCGACGTGGGTGAACATCGCCAGCGAGACGTCGAAGTGGTTGTTGGAGTGCGAGCCCCACGTGAGGCCGAAGTCGGCGCACAGCTGGGCCACCCGCACCGAGCCGCGCATCGTCCAGAAGTGCGGGTCGGCCAGCGGGATGTCCACAGCGTTGGTGCGCACCGCGTGGGCCATCTGCCGCCAGTCGGTGGCGATCATGTTCGTCGCGGTCGGCAGCCCGGTCCGGCGGCGGAACTCGGTCATCACCTCGCGGCCGGAGAATCCGCCCTCCGCCCCGACCGGGTCCTCGGCGTAGGCGAGCACGCCGTGCAGGTCACCGAGCAGCGCGACGGCGTCGGCGAGCAGCCAGCCGCCGTTGGGGTCGAGGGTGACCCGGGCGTCGGGGAACCGCTGGGCCAGCGCCCGGACGGCGGCGACCTCCTGCTCACCGGGCAGCACGCCGCCCTTGAGCTTGAAGTCGGCGAACCCGTAGCGGGCCTGCGCGGCCTCGGCGAGGGCGACGACCGCCTCGGGGGTGAGCGCGGGCTCCCGGCGCAGCCGGTCCCAGTCGTCGGCCTTGGCGTCCTCGGCGACGTAGGGCAGGTCGGTCGCCGCCCGGTCGCCGACGTAGAACAGGTAGCCCAGCATCGGCACGGCGTCGCGCTGCTGCCCGTCGCCCAGCAGCTCGGCGACCGGCACCCCGAGGTGCTGCCCGAGCAGGTCCAGCAGGGCCGACTCCAGGCCGGTCACCGCGTGCACCGTCGTCCGGAGGTCGAAGGTCTGCAGGCCGCGGCCGCCGGCGTCCCGGTCGGCGAAGGTGTCGGCCACCGAGCGCAGCAGCCGGCCGAAGGCCGCCACCGGCTGCCCGACCAGCAGCGGTGCCGCGTCCTCGACCGTCCGGCGGATCTCCTCGCCGCCGGGCACCTCGCCGACGCCCTCACGACCCGCGCTGTCGGTGACGATGACGATGTTGCGGGTGAAGAAGGGCCCGTGCGCGCCGCTGAGGTTCAGCAGCATGCTGTCGTGCCCGGCGACCGGCACGACCTCGACGCGGGCGACGGTGGGCGCAGTGGTCATCGGGTTCCTCTCAGCAGACGGCGGGCAGCGGGTTCAGGAGACCTTCGAGACCAGCGCGGTGAGCTCGGCGAGCTCGGCCTCGGTCAGGTCGGTCAGCGGCGGGCGCACCCGGCCGCCGTCCCGGCCCACGGCGGTGAGCCCGGCCTTCACGATCGACACCGCGTAGCCACGGGCGCGGTCCCGGACGTCGAGGTAGGGGATGACGAAGTCGTTGAGCATCGCGTAGACCGCCTCGCGGTCCTGCGCGCGGACGGCGGCGTAGAACCGCAGCGCGAACTCGGGCAGGAAGTTGTACAGGGCCGAGGAGTAGGTGCTGACCCCCAGCTGCAGCAGCGGCAGGGCGAAGGTCTCCGCCGTCGGCAGGCCGCCGACGTAGATGAGCCGGTCGCCCACCCGGGCAAAGGTGCGGGTCATCTGCTCGATGTCCCCCACGCCGTCCTTGAGGCCGATCAGGTTGGGGTTGCGGTCGGCGACCTCGGCGACGGTGGCGTCGGTGAGCACCGCGTTGGCCCGGCTGTAGACGATCACGCCGAGGTCGGTGGCCCGGCAGACGGCGCTGACGTGCTCGACCAGACCGGCCTGGCTGGCCTCGGTGAGGTAGGGCGGGAAGAGCAGGAGCCCGGAGGCACCGGCGGCCTGGGCGGCCTGCGCCTGGGCGACCGAGACGGCCGTGCCACCGGTGGCGGGCGCGATCACCGGCACCGCCCCGGCCACCTCGTCGACGGCCACCCGGACGACGCGGTCGATCTCGGCGGGGGTGAGCGAGAACCCCTCCCCCGTGCCGCCGGCGGCGAACAGACCGGCCACGTCGAAGCTCGACTGCCAGGCCAGGTGCTCGCGGTAACGGGGCTCGTCGAACTGCAGGTCGGCGTCGAAGTGGGTGACCGGGAAGGAGAGCAGACCGGACTTCAGCCGGTCAGCGAGAGCGTCCGGGGGCAGCAACGTCACGGGTCGTGTCCTTGGGTCCGACGGGTCCGCGCACTGGTCGACCGGAGGTCGCGGGCGGTGGTCGGGGTCACCCTAGGAACGCGCATCGATGCCTGTCCAAGAGCAGTTCCGCATCGAGCGATGCGCTCTCAGCATCATGAAAGCGCTTGCTACGCGTCGAGCACCTCCAGCGCCCGCCACAACGCCGGGTTCTTCGACTCCCGGCCCCACAGCAGGTGCAGCTCCACCGGCTCGGGCACCGGCGTCTCCAGCCGCACCAGACCGACCCCCGCGATGGTCAGCCCGGTCGCCGACTCCGGGACGAACGCGATCCCGCGACCGGCGGCCACCAGCCACAGCATGGTGAGCACCTGGCTGACCGTGTGCACCGTGTTCTCCGAGGCGGCCGGTACGAACCCGACCACCAGGTCGTAGAAGTACCGCGCCTTGGTCGGCGAGTGCATCACCACCGGTTCACCGGCCAGGTCCTCCGCCGTGACCGCCCGGTCCAGGTCGAGCAGCCGGTGCCCCGCCGGTGCGGCGACGAACAGCGACTCCCGGTGCAGCAGTCGGGAGCCGAACCGTTCGGCGTCGAAGGGCGGACGGGCCAGCCCCAGGTCGACCTCCTCGGCCAGCAGACCGGCCACCTGCTCCCGGGTGACCATCTCGGCCAGGTCGACGTCGACGTCGGGCAGGTCGCGGGCCAGGTCGTCGAGCAGCCGGCCGAGCACGCCGTAGGTGGAGGCCGCGGTGAAGCCGATCCGCAGCACGCCACTGGACCCGGAGGACACCCGGCGGGCGAGCTCGGGCGCCCCGTCGGCCAGGGTGAGCAGCCGGCGGGCCTCCCCCAGGAACACCTCACCGGCGGCGGTGAGGGCGACCCGGCGGTTGTCCCGCTCGAGCAGCTGGGCACCGACGGCCCGCTCCAGCTTCTGGATCTGACGGCTCAGCGGCGGCTGCGTCATCGCCAGCCGGGCCGCCGCCCGGCCGAAGTGGAGCTCGTCGGCCACGGCGACGAAACCGCGGAGCTGCTCCAGCGTGAAGGCCATGCCGGCAGGCTACCAACCAGCATGCTGGCAAGGTATCAATCAATGCAGCATCGCTCTTGGACAGGCATCGCCGCGGATACCTACGCTCCTCACCGTCCCGGTGCGTGACCCCCCTCACAGCACCTGTTGCCGGAACGCCGGCTTCTCGAAGAGGAGAACCACATGACCAGGACCCTCGGCGCACGCCGGTGGACGGTGACCGGCCTCGGCCTGGCCCTGACCTTCTCCGTCGCGGCATGCGGCGGCAACGTCGGTGGCGGCTCCGACGCCGACGCGGCGGACTTCCCCGGCGGCGACCCGATCACGATCCTGGTCGGCCAGGACCCGGGCGGCAGCACCGACCTGATCGCCCGGGCGCTGGCCGACGGCGCCACCGACGAGCTCGGCGTCCCGGTCACGGTGGAGAACCGGCCCGGCGCCAACGGTGCGCTCGCCGCCCAGGAGCTGGCCGGCGAGGACCCCGACGGCCACACCCTGATGATCTACAACGGCAGCCTGGCCTACATCACCCCGCTGGCCGTGCCCGAGGACGAGGCCGTGTCGATCGACGACTACGAGATCGTCACCGGCATCAGCCAGGACGACTACGTGCTCGTCACCGCGCCGGACTCCGGGTTCGCCACCGTCGAGGACCTCGCCGCCGCCGGCCGGCCGATCACCTTCGGCACCACCGGCGTGGGCACCGGCAGCCAGCTCTCCCAGGAGCTGCTGTTCGCCCAGGCCGGCATCGACGCCACCGCGGTGCCCTTCGACGGCGGCTCGCCCACCCTCACCGCCGTCCTCGGTGGTCAGGTCGACGTCGGTTCCATCCAGCTGGGCGAGGCGATCGAGCAGATCGAGGCCGGGGAGCTGACCCCGATCGTCACCTTCGCCGAGGAGCGCCCCTCCTACCTCCCGGACACCCCCACCGCCGTGGAGGCCGGCTACGACGTGCCCGTCCAGCAGTCCCGCGCCGTCTTCGCGCCGCAGGGCACTCCCGACGAGGTGCTGGAGACCCTGCGCTCGGCGTTCCAGGCCGCGTTCGAGTCCGAGAGCTACCAGCAGTTCAACGAGGACAACCAGCTCACCCCGAACGAGATCGACGGTGAGGAGCTGCGCGAGCGCTGGAACACCAACCTGGAGGAGTACCAGGCGGTGGTCGACGAGTACGGCATCGACCTCGGCGGCGACGCGTGACCTCTCCGCACCACGGGGCGCACGCCCTGGGCAGCCCCGGCGGTCGCGAGACCGCCGGGGCCGGCCCGGCCGGGGGCCGGGCACCGCTCCCCTCCACCGACACCGAGCTGACCGACGCCGTCCACGAGGTGGAGGCCGAGGCCGAGGACCGCCCGCCGGCCGCCGGTACGACGACCAACCTGCTGGTCGCCGCCGTCGTCGTCGCCCTCGGCGTCGCCGCCTTCGCCGGCTCGCTGGCCCTCGGCGGCGGGACGGCGCAGCGCCCCGCCGCCGGCACCTTCCCGCTGCTGGTCAGCGGCGTGATCGTGCTGCTGGGCCTGGGGCTGTTCGCCACCGCCCGGCGGACCAGCGACGCCGAACGCTTCACCGTCGCCAGCTGGCAGGTGCTCGCGGGCCTGGTGACGATGGCCGTCTTCGTGGCGCTGATCAACGTCATCGGCTTCGAGATCCCCGCGGCACTGCTGGCCTTCGTCTGGCTGCGCGTGCTGGGACACGAGAGCTGGCGCCTGTCGATCATCACGAGCCTGGCCGTGGTGGTCGCCTTCTACCTCCTGTTCGTGGCGGCACTCTCCGTCCCGATCCCGCACCTCTTCTAGGAGCGTCCGTGGACCTCGCCCCGGTGATCGACGGCTTCGGCGTCGTCCTGGAACCGACCAACCTGCTGTACTGCCTCTTCGGCGTGGTCATCGGCATGCTGATCGGCGTGCTGCCCGGCCTGGGCCCGGCGGCGACGATCGCCATCCTGCTGCCGCTCACCATCGGCATCGAGCCGGTGACCGCGATCATCATGCTGGCCGGCATCTTCTACGGCGCCCAGTACGGCGGCACGATCACCTCGGTGCTGCTGCGGCTGCCCGGTGAGGCCTCCTCGGTGGTCACCGTCTTCGACGGCCACGCGCTCGCCCGCCAGGGCCGGGCCGGCACCGCGCTGGGCATCGCCGCGATCGGCTCGTTCGTCGGCGGCACCGTCTCGATCGTCGCGCTGTCCCTGGTCGCACCGCTGGTCGCCGGCTTCGCCCTCGACTTCGGCCCGCCGGAGTACACCGCGCTGGCCCTGCTGGGCATCCTGCTCGTCTCCACGGTCAGCAGCGGCGACCGGCTCAAGGCCGTGATCGCCGCCTGCATCGGCCTGCTGCTGGCCACGGTCGGCCGCGACGGCTTCACCAGCGCCGAGCGGTTCACCTTCGACAGCCTGCAGCTCGCCGACGGCCTGGACTTCGTGCCGATCGCCATGGGCCTGTTCGGCCTCGGCGAGATCCTCTACAACCTGGAGGAGCGGCACCGGAAGGTGCAGGCCCCGGCCGCGGTGGCCAACGTCTGGCCCTCGCGCACCGACCTCCGCCAGTCCTCCGGCGCGATCGGCCGCGGCTCGGTGATCGGCTTCGTGCTCGGCATCCTCCCCGGCGGTGGCGCCGTGCTGTCGTCGCTGGCCGCCTACGCGGTGGAGAAGCGCCGGGCCAAGGACCCGTCGCGGTTCGGTCAGGGCGCCGTGGAGGGCGTGGCGGCGCCGGAGACGGCGAACAACGCCGCCGCCACGTCGTCCTTCATCCCGCTGCTCACCCTGGGCATCCCGGCCAACGCGACGATGGCGGTCATCTTCGGCGCCCTGCTCATCCAGGGTGTGCGCCCCGGCCCGCAACTGGTCACCCAGGAGCCCGAGCTGTTCTGGGGCGTGATCAACTCGATGTACATCGGCAACATCCTGTTGCTGGTCATGAGCATCCCGCTGGTGGGCCTGTTCGTCCGGATCCTCCGGGTCCGGGCCACCGTGCTGGCCCCGATCACCGTGCTGATCACCCTGGTCGGCGCCTACACCGTCAGCAACAGCGTCTTCGACATCATGCTGGTGGTCGTCTTCGGCGTCCTGGGCTACCTGATGAAGAAGCTCGGCTTCGACCCCGGCCCGCTGGTGCTCGCCTTCGTCCTCGGCTCGCTGCTGGAGGACTCGCTGCGCCGCTCGCTGCTGATCTTCGAGGGCGATGCCACCGGTTTCTTCACCCGGCCGATCTCCGGCACACTCCTCGTGGTCTTCCTGGTCGTCGCCCTGCTGCCGCTGGCCCGCGGAGTCCTGGCCCGGCGCCGGAGCGGCTCCGACGACCGCACCGACACCACCACCCCCAAGGAGCTCGTGTGACCGTCCTCGTCGGTTTCCTGCCCACCCCCGAGGGTGAGGCGGCCTTCGCCGCCGGCCTCACCGAGGCCCGTCGCCGCGGCGAGGACCTGCTGGTGCTCAACAGCCCCCGCGGCGGCGCGCCGGTCAGCGCCGACGTCGCCCCGCCGGAGCTCGTGGACGCACTCACCGCCCGCGCCCAGGCCGACGGCGTCGCCCTGGAACTGCGGCAGACCCCGCACACCGGCGACCTCGCCGACGCCGTCCTCCGGGTGGCCGAGGAGGCCGACGCCTCGGTGATCGTCATCGGCCTGCGCCGCCGGTCACCGGTCGGCAAGCTGCTGATGGGCAGCAGCGCCCAGCGGATCCTGCTGGACGCCGACCGTCCGGTCCTGGCGGTGAAGCCGCACCCCTCCGCCGGCTGACCCACCGCCGGAGCGCACGAGGCCCGCCAGGAGATCTCCTGGCGGGCCTCGTGCGTGGTGCGGGGTGCTGGGTCAGGCGGCCTGCAGCTGACGGCGGACCTTCGGCCCACCGGTGGTCATCTTGTAGAGCTTGACGACCTGGGCCGGGGCGTTGGCCGGGGTGGTCTGGGCCAGCCAGCCGTTGGGCAGCGAGAGCCGGATGACCTTGTGCCAGGCCGACGCGACCTGACGCGGCAGCGACGCGGTGTGGTACCGCAGGCCGTAGCGGCGGAAGAGGTCCTCGATCTTCGGTGCGATCTCGGCGTACCGGTTGCTCGGCAGGTCCGGGAACAGGTGGTGCTCCACCTGGTGGGACAGGTTGCCGGTCATGACGTGCATGGCCTTGCTGCCGGAGATGTTGGCCGAGCCGAGCATCTGGCGCAGGTACCACTCACCGCGGGTCTCCCCGTCGATCGACTTCTTCTCGAAGGTCTCCACGCCCTCCGGGAAGTGCCCGCACATGATCACCGAGTGCGACCACAGGTTGCGCACCACGTTGGCGGTGAAGTTCGCCGCCAGGGTCGGCAGGAACGACGGGCCCGACAGCGCCGGGTGGACGACGTAGTCCTTGGTCATCTGCTTGCGGATCTTCTTCAGCACCTGCTTGCCGGCCGCGCGGAACGCCGGGTTCGACCGTCGCTCCTTGGTCGCCAGGTTCTTGCCCAGCTCCAGGTCGTAGGCGGCGATGCCGTACTCGAAGAAGCAGGCGTTGATGAAGTTCCAGACCGGCTGCAGCAGGTACAGCGGCACCCACTTCTGGTCCTCGTCGACGCGCATGATGCCGTAGCCGAGGTCGTTGTCCTTGCCGATCACGTTCGTGTACGTGTGGTGCAGCTCGTTGTGCGAGTGCTTCCACTGCTCGGCCGGGCTGGCCATGTCCCACTCCCAGGTCGTGGAGTGGATCTTCGGGTCGCGCATCCAGTCCCACTGGCCGTGCAGGATGTTGTGCCCGATCTCCATGTTCTCCAGGATCTTGGCGATCGAGAGCCCGGCGGTGCCCAGCACCCAGGCCGGCGGGAACTTCGAGAACAGCAGGACGGCGCGGCTGCCCAGCTCGAGCTTGCGCTGCACGTCGATGACCCGGCGGATGTAGGCGGCGTCGGCCTCCCCGCGGCTGTCCATCACGCTCTGCCGGATGGCGTCGAGCTCGAAGCCGATGGCCTCGATGTCGGCCTCGGACAGGTGGGCGATCGGGTTGTCGGGCTTCTTCTGCAGGACGGTCACGTGCGGCTCCTCAGCTCGGGTACGGGGGTCAGTGGTCGATGTCGCAGGCGCCGGCGGCGGCGCTGATGCAGGTCTGGATCAGGACGCCGTCGCCGGGGGCGGCGGTGGTCAGCTCCCCGTTGCGCAGGTCGCGGACGGCGCCCTCGCGCAGCGGCAGCACGCAGCCGTAGCAGATGCCCATCCGGCAGCCGCTGGGCATGAGCAGCCCGGCCTCCTCGGCGGCGTCCAGGATCGGGGTCGAGCCGTCGACCTCGATCTCCCGGCCGGACCTCCCGAAGCTGACGGTGCCGCCCTCGCCGGTGACCAGCACCCGGGGCCGGAAGCGCTCGGTGTAGAGCCGGTCGGCGATCCCGGCGTCGGCCCAGTACTGCTCGAGCGCCTCGAGCAGGCCGACCGGCCCGCACGCCCAGGTCGAGCGCTCGGCCAGGTCGGGGACCATGCCGGCGAGCACGGCGGTGTCGAGCAGCCCGTCGGTGGCGGTGTGCCGCTCGACCAGCCGGATCGCGCCAGTGCGGTGCAGCTCGCGCAGCTCGGCGCCGAAGATGACGTCCTCGGCCGTCGGCGCGGAGTGCACCACGACGACGTCCTCGTGCTCGTGCACGGAGTTGCGCAGGATCCCCATCACGGGCGTGATGCCGGAGCCGGCGGTGACGAACAGGGCCTTGGCCGGACGCTGCTCGGGGAGCACGAACTCCCCGGTCGCCTGGTCCAGCTGCACGATCGTGCCCGGCTGCACCCGGTGCACCAGGTGGTTGCTGACCTTGCCGTCGGGGATGGCCTTCACGGTGATGGTGAAGCAGCCGTCGGCGCGGCCGAGCACCGAGGTGATCGAGTAGGCGCGCCACTGGCGCACGCCCTCGACGTCGATGCCGATCCGGACGTACTGGCCCGGGGTGTGCGGCAGCCAGTCGCGGCCGGGGCGGATCACGATGGTGGCGGCGTCGCGGGTCTCGTGGTGCACGGCCTCGATCCGGCCGCGCAGCGCGGCACCGGAGCGGAGCGGGTCGATCAGGTCGAGGTAGTCCACCGGCAGCAGCGGGGTGGTGACCAGTTCGGCGGCCTTGAGCACCCGGTCGCGCAGCGCACGGAGGACCGGGCGGCCCGGGCCCGGGCGCGGGACGGTGGTGGTCATGATGTGAAGTCTTCCCCACCGTGGGGGTGAACACCTGTGCTCACGACGTGAATCGGCCGGTAGCTTCTGTTCCCTGCGAACAACCGGATGGAGGAGCCGTGGGCGCCGAGGTGATCTTCCCGCCGACCGTGGTCGCCGCGATGCGTGCCCAGCTGCCGGCGGTCGCCGAGCAGACGGTGGCCAGCATCGTCGTGGAGGTCACCGACTACGCCGACGCCTTCTCCGGCGAGATGGGCCGGGCGATCACCAACGCGGTGCAGCTGGCCCTCGGCGGCTTCCTGGAGCTGGCCACCACCGCAGACGGCGCCGACGCCAGCCGGCCGATCGGCCCGGCGCTGGAGGGTGCCTACGCCCTGGGCCGCGGCGAGGCCCGCAGTGGCAGGTCGATGGACGCGCTGCTGGCCGCCTACCGGGTCGGCGCCCGGGTGTCCTGGCGGCACATGAGCGACACCGCGGTGGCCGCCGGGTTGTCCGTGGCGTCGCTGGCCCGCTTCGCCGAGCTGGTGTTCGCCTACATCGACCAGCTGTCGGCCTCCAGCGTGGCCGGTCACACCGACGAGCTGGAGACCACCGGCCGGGTGCGCCGGCACCACCGCGAGCGGCTGGGCGCGCTGCTGCTGGCCGCCCGGCCGCTGCACGACCTGACCGCGGCCGCCGAGCGGGCCGGCTGGCCCCCGCCCCGCACGCTCACCGCCGTCCTGCTCCCCCAGGCCCGCGCCCGCGGCGCACTCGCCCTGCTCGACGCCCGCACCCTGCAGGTGGACGACGACCCGCCGGGCCTGGACCCGGCGAGCGGGCTCACCGTGCTGCTGGTGCCCGATGCCGGCGGCGGCGCGCGGCCCGGGCTGCTGCGCGCGCTCGACGGGCGGGCCGCCGTGGTCGGCCCACCCCGGCCGTGGTCGGCGGTCGCCGTCTCCTACGCCCGGGCGCTGCGGGTGCTCGAGCTCGGGTTCACCCCCGACGAGACGGCCCCGCTGGACACCGAGCAGCGGCTGCCCGACCTGGTGCTGCGCGCCGACGAGGAGGCGCTGGCCGACCTGCGGGCCGCCGTCCTGGCGCCGCTGGAGGCGGTGAGCCCGGCCGTGCGGGAGAAGCTCACCGCGACGCTGCGCTCCTGGGTGCTGCACCACGGCCGCCGCGAGCAGGTGGCCGCCGAGCTGTTCGTGCACCCGCAGACCGTGCGCTACCGGATGGGCCAGCTGCGCGACCTCTACGGCGACCGGCTGGACGACCCGCGGACGGTGCTGGCGCTCACCGTCGCGCTGGGCGCGCGAGAGGGCTGAGCGCTGGGCGCGCGGGAGGGCTGAGCCGCCCCGACCGGGTCAGGAGCCGTACCGCATGGCCCGTGCCTCGACGTCGAACAGCACGTCGTCGGCAGCGGCGGGGCTCGCCTGTCCGCGGCGGCGGGCCTCCAGCACCGCCTCCCGCTCGGCCTCGGTGGCCCGGGCGAGCAGGTCGCGCAGCGGGGCACCACGCCCCTGGCCGCGCTCGTCGACCAGCTCCTCGACGTCCTGCCGGTAGCCGAGCCGTGCCTCGTACTGCCGCAGCACCGCGGCCCGCACGTCGTCGGGGACGTCCTGGGCGCCGCGGATCGCGTCCAGTGCCGCCTCGGTGACCACCCGGTGCAGCCGCCGCACGTCGGCCGGGACGTCGGAGTCGGTGGCCACGCCCAGCCGGCGGATCAGCGGTGCGAGGGTGAGGCCCTGCAGCACCAGGGTCACCACGACGACCAGCAGCGAGACGAGCACGACCTCCTCCCGCGCCGGGAAGGAGCCACCGGTGTCGATGGTGGCCGGCAGCGCCAGCGCGGTCGCGACGGTGACCACCCCGCGCATGCCCGCCCAGGAGGCGACGGTCGACTCCCGCCAGCCGTAGGGCGTGGCCGAGCCGGCCCGGCGGGCGCGGCGCCCGGCCAGTCCGGAGGCCAGGAACATCGCCGCCGCCCGCACCCCCACCAGTGCCGCGGTCACCGCGGCCGCGACGAGCAGCGTCTGCCCGTCGTCGAACAGCTCGGTGGTGCCCAGCACGCTGATCAGCTCCACGCCGAGGAAGCCGAAGAGCAGCCCGCTGACCGCGAACTCCACGTACTGCCAGACCTGCCGGCCCAGCACCCAGCCCGCCGAGGTGATCTCGCTCGTCGCCGCCGTCCGCAGGTAGAGCCCGGCGGCGAGCACCGCCAGCACGCCGGAGGCACCGACGTGCTCGGCGAGCAGGTACATCCCGAACGGGACGGCGAGGGTCACGGTGGTCTCGGTCGCCGCGTCGTCCAGCCAGCCGAGGGCCCGGCGCGCCAGCCACCCACCGGCCAGCCCGATCGCGGTGCCACCGACGACGGCGGTCGCCAGCCCCCAGCCGACCTCCGCCACCGAGACACCGCCGGCCACCACGGCCATCACCGAGAGCTGGTAGACCACCAGCGCCGTGGCGTCGTTGAACAGCCCCTCGCCCTCGAGCACGGTGACCAGCCGGGGCGGCAGGTTGAGCCGCTTGGCGACGGCCGTGGCCGCCACCGGGTCGGGCGGGGCGACGATCCCGCCCAGCACGATCGCCACCGCCCACGGCAGCCCGAGGGCGTGCCCGACGACGGCGACCACGGCCGCCGTCACCAGGGTCAGCGCCACGGCCAGGCCGAGGATGGGGCGGGCCGCCTCACGCAGCTCGCGGAGCGACGTCGACTGCGTGGTGGCGAACAGCAACGGCGGCAGCACCAGCGGCAGGATCAGCTCCGGCGGCAGGTCGGGGGCCGGCACCACCGGGAGGGCACCCAGGGCCAGTCCGTAGACGGTGAGCAGCACCGGCTGGGGCACCCCGATCCGGTCGGCGACCGGGGTGAGCACCACGACCCCCAGCAGCAGGAGCCCGAAGAGCGCGAGGGCGTCCACCGCGCTCAGCCCCGCGACCGGCGCGCGTCGACGGTCCGTGCCGGTGGCACACGCGGGAGCCGGTCGGGGGCTGCGGGCATGGGGGCGACTCCGGGGGCTGGGTCGGGCGGTGACCGCGCACCCCTACCCGGACGTCGGCGGAGATCACCTCCGCCCCGACCGGGATGCGCCGGGCTGCATACCGGCCGGGTGCCCGGGTAGGTGGTCGGTGTCGCGCCACCGATCCCGGGCTGCTCAGCAGCGGCCGCCCCGCACCGGCGCCGACTCCCACCGCCGCACCCCGACGCCTCGCGTCCCGGTGCCGGCCGTCCCCCAGCGAGAGGAACCCGATGAAGGCCGTCATCTACCGCGGACCGAAGAACGTCGCCGTCGAGGAGCGCCCCGACCCGACCATCCAGGCGCCGACCGACGCTGTCATCCGGCTCACCACCACCAACATCTGCGGCTCGGACCTGCACATGTACGAGGGCCGCACCTCCGTCGAGGAGGGCAAGGTCCTCGGCCACGAGAACATGGGCATCGTCGAGGCGGTCGGCGACGGCGTCGACCGGATCAAGGTCGGCGACCGGGTCTCCGTGCCGTTCAACATCGCCTGCGGCTCCTGCCGCAACTGCACCGACGGCTGGACGTCGTTCTGCCTGCGCGCCAACCCCACCGAGGGCATGGACGGCGCGGCCTACGGCTACGCCAACATGGGCCCCTACGACGGCGGCCAGGCCGATTTCCTGCGGGTGCCGTGGGCCGACTTCAACCTGCTCGAGCTGCCCGAGGGCACCGAGCACGAGAACGACTTCACGATGCTCTCGGACATCTTCCCGACCGGCTGGCACGGCGTGGAGCTCTCCGGCTTCCAGGTCGGCGACCGGGTGGCGGTGTTCGGCGCCGGCCCGGTCGGCCTGATGGCCGCGCACAGCGCGATGATCCGCGGCGCCTCGCAGGTGTTCGTGGTCGACAAGGAGACCGACCGGCTCGCGCTGGCCGAGAAGTACGGCGCCACGCCGGTCGACTTCAGCGCCGGCGACCCGGTGCAGCAGATCCTCGACGCCACCGGCGGGCGTGGTGTCGACCGCGGCGTCGAGGCCGTGGGCTACCAGGCGCACGACCACTCCGGCGAGGAGCACCCCGAGCTGGTGCTGGACAACCTGGCCCAGGTGGTGCGCTCCACCGGCGGGCTCGGTGTCGTCGGCGTCTACATGCCCTCGGACCCCGGCGCGTCGTCCGACCTGGCCAAGGAGGGGCGCATCCCCTGGCAGTTCGGCACCTTCTTCACCAAGGGCCAGTCGATGGGCACCGGCCAGGCGCCGGTCAAGCGCTACAACCGGCAGCTGCGCGACCTGATCATCGAGGGCAAGGCGAACCCGGGCTGGATCACCAGCCACGAGCTCAGCCTGGACCAGGCGGTCGAGGGCTACCGCAACTTCGACAACCGGGACGACGGCTGGACCAAGGTGCTGCTCAAGCCCGGCGCCTGACGCACGACCCGCCGTCGCGCCCCGCCGACCCCGGGACGGCGACGGCGGGCCCGAGGCACACCCGTCCGGCCCACGGCCCGCAGGCCGGCCGGACGGCTCATCGACCCAGGAGGAGAGACATGAAGGCAGTGGTGTGGCACGGCGTCGGGGACATCCGGCTCGACGACGTCCCCGACCCCCAGATCCAGGACCCGACGGACGCCGTCATCGAGGTGACCGCCAGCGGCATCTGCGGCACCGACCTGCACTTCGTCCGCGGCACGATGCCCGGCATGGTCGAGGGCACGATCCTCGGCCACGAGGCCGTCGGCGTGGTGCGCGAGACCGGCCCCGGGGTGCGCAACCTGCGCCCCGGTGACCGGGTGGTCATCCCCTCGACCATCGGCTGCGGGTACTGCTCCTACTGCCGCGCCGGGTACTACGCCCAGTGCGACAACGCCAACCCCAACGGCGGCGCGGCCGGCACCTGCTTCTTCGGCGGCCCGCAGACCACCGGCCCGGTGAACGGCCTGCAGGCGCAGTACGCCCGCATCCCGTACGCCAACGTCGGCCCGGTGTGGCTGCCCGACGAGGTCAGCGACGACGCGGCGATCCTGCTGTCGGACATCTACCCGACCGCCTGGTTCGGCGCGCGACTGGCCGACGTCTCCGACGGCGACACCGTCCTGGTGCTCGGCGCCGGGCCGGTGGGCCTGTTCGCGGTGACCAGCGCCTTCCAGCAGGGCGCCGGCCGGGTGCTGGTCGTCGACGGCATCGCCAGCCGGCTGGACCAGGCCCGCGCCCGCGGTGCGGAGGCGATCGACTTCAACGCCGAGGACCCGGTCGAGGTCGTCAAGGAGCTCACCGGCGGGATCGGCGTGGACCGGGTGATCGACGCCGTCGGTGTGGACGCCCAGCGCCCGAAGTCCGGCCCGGCGGCGGAGCAGGCCGCGCAGCAGGCGGAGCAGTTCGACGCCGAGCGCTCGCAGGTGGCCCCGGAGCAGAACCCGCACGGGCAGACCTACGTCGCGGGGGACGCACCCAGCCAGTCGCTGGAGTGGGCGGTGCAGGCGGTGGCCAAGGCCGGCAGCATCGGCGTGATCGGCGTCTACCCGCCGCAGATGACCGCGTTCCCGACCGGCGCGGCGATGAACAAGAACCTGAGCATCAAGATGGGCAACTGCAACCACCGGCGGTACATCCCGCACCTGCTCGACCTGGTGCGCACCGGTGCGATCGACCCCTCGACGGTGCTCACCCAGGTCGAGGACATGCCGACGGTGCTGGCGGCCTACGAGACCTTCGACCAGCGGCAGAGCGGCTGGACCAAGGCCGTCATCGCGCCTTGACCCGCGTGGACGAGGGCCCGCCGCTCGCCCGGCGGGCCCTCGTCGCGGTCAGCCGTCGGCGGCCGGACGCCGGGTGAGCGCGACCAGGCTGCGCAGGCAGTGCTCGCGCAGCGGCTCGGGGAAGCCGTCGGCCAGCCGGTAGTAGACGACCCGGCCCTCCTTGCGGCTGACCACGAAGCCCGCGGTGCGCAGCAGCCGCAGCGCGTAACCGACGGCGTCCTCCGTGGCGTCCAGGGCCAGGGCCAGGTCGCCGACGCAGAGCTCCTCCACCAGGTCGAGGGCGTACAGCACCCGGGCCCGCGTGGGGTCGGCGAGCAGGCTGAGCGCGGCGGTGAGCTGGCCGGCGTCGTCCCGGCTGGGCACCCGGGCGCGGGCAGCGGCGACCCGGGCCGGGTCCACGGGGTGGGTGTGATCGGACACCGCCGCGGGATGCCCACCGATGGCTACGGTTACCCGCACGATCGCACGGGTATGCGGCTGCCCGGCCCAGCCACCGGCCGCACCGCCACGAGGGGAGGTCCACGTGACGGCCCACCTGAGCCTCGCGCTCATGCTCGCCGTGGCGGTGGGTGGGGTGCTCGCCGCGTACCTGGTGCACCGCCGGACTTCGGTGGCCGTGCGACCGCTCCCCACGCTGCCGTTCCTGTCCGGCTGGCGGCCCGCCGAGCACGCGCTCTCCCGGTTCGAGGCCCGGTGGTACCCGCTGACCCTGCTGTTCCTCGCCTTCGACGTGGAGATGCTCTACATGTACCCGTGGGCGACGGTGGTCGCCCAGATCGGCGTCTCCGCGGTGGTCGAGATGTTCGTCTTCCTCGGCGTCCTGATGGCCGGGGTGCTGTGGGCCTGGCGCGAGGGGGCCCTGGAATGGGTCTGATCGCACGGTTGGCCGCCCGCCGCACCGCCCTGCTGGTCGCCGAGGTGCCGGGCTGGGCGCGTGCCCGGTGCGCCGTGGAGCAGGAGGTGCGGTCGCGCGGCTGGCGCCTGGCCGACTCGCCCGCCGACGCCGACCTGCTCGTCGTCTGCGGCACCCCCGGCCCCCGGTTCGCCGTCGCCCTCGACCTCGTCTGGGCCCAGCTGCCCGGCCCGCGCGCCCGCGCGCAGGTGCTCGACCCGGCCGACGCGGCAGCGGCACTGGACGACGCCGCCACCCAGCTCGCCGACGAGGGAGCCCAGCGCCACGACGCCGGTGCCCGCCCGGACGAGCCCCCGCAAGGCGTGCCGGCCACCGACACGACGGTCGGTGCGGACGACGCAGACGCACCTGACGCCGACGCAGCCGAGGCGGCTCCTCCTGCCTGGGACGACCCGCACCCCGGCTCGGTCGACCACGACGAGACCGACCAGGACGACGGGGCGGGCCCCGGGCCTGACGAGGCCACCGGCGCCAGCGACGACGGCGACATGGGCGACGGCGACATGGACGGCATGGACATGGGCGACATGGACATGGGCGACATGGACATGCCGATGCCCGGTGGCATCCCGCTGGCGGGCAGCGCCGGGAACGAGGAGCTCCCCGACCCCGACGGCCTCGACCTGGACGTGCTGCACCTGCCGCTCGGCCCGGTGCTCCCCCACTGGCCGGCCGGCCTGCTGCTGCACACCACCGTGCAGGGTGAGCTCATCGTCGCTGCCCACGCCGAGGTGCTCGAGCCCGCCGCTGACCCGCCGGCCGGCGGGTCGCTGCACGGCAGCCCGGCCGGCCGCTGGGACGCCGTGGCCACCCTGCTCGCGCTCGCCGGCTGGGCGGACGCCGCCGCCGCGGCTGCCCGGCTCCGGGACGCCGCCCTCACCGGCGCGGTCGGAGAACGGGAGGCCGAGCGGCTGGCCCGCCGCATCCGCCGTTCGCGGCTGCTGCGCTGGTCGCTGCGAGGGGTCGGTGTGCTGCCCGAGGGCGACGCCGCCGACCGGCTGGCGCACTGGCTGTCCGGCACCGCACACGGGCAGCCGATCACCCTGCGGCAGGTCGCCGACCTGGTGACCGGCCTGGACCTGGCCACCGCCCGGCTGGTCGTGGCCAGCCTCGACCTGGACACCACCGCCCGCGAGCCGGTCCCGGCGAGTGCCTCATGACCGTCACCCAGGTGTCGGCCGGCTGGGTGCCGCTGGCCGCCGCCCTCCTGCTCACCGTCGCCACCGCCGCCGCGGCGCTGGACGGCGGGCTGGCCGCCCGGGCGGGTGGCCGCCCGCTGGCTGACGGCCTGCTCACCCCGGCCGCGGAGACCGCCCGGCTGTTCCGGCAGCGCCGGCGGACCACGGTCGCCGCCGACCTGCCGCTGCAGCGGATCGGCGGCGCCGGGCTGCTGACCGCCGCGCTGCTGATGGTCACCGTCGTCCCGTTCGGCCGGTGGACCGTCGCGGACCTGGCCGTCGGCGTCGTCTGGTTCAACGCCATGGACGTGCTGCTCTGGGCGGCGCTGTGGCTGGCCGGGTGGGGGCCGAACAGCGTACACCCGCTGGTGGGCGGGCACCGGTTCCTGGCCCAGGCGCTCTCCTACGAGCTGCCGTTGATGTTCGCCCTCACCACCCCGGCGGTGGCGGCCGGCAGCCTGCGGCTGGGCGACCTGGTGGCCGCCCAGTCCGGCCTGTGGTTCGCGGTCTGGATGCCGGTGGCCTTCGCCGTCTTCTGCGCCGGGGTGCTCGCCTTCTCCGCGTGGGGCCCGTTCGGTGCCGCGCTCGGCGGCGGGGCGGCCGGCGGGGTGCTGGCCGAGTCCGCCGGGGTCGACCGGTGGCTGGTCGCCGCCGGCCGGTACGCGCTGCTCACCGCCGGCGCCGCCTTCGGCGTGACCGCCTTCCTGGGTGGCGGGCACGGCCCGCTGCTGCCCGCCTGGCTGTGGGTGCTGGTCAAGACCGGGCTGCTGCTGGCCGTGCTGGTCGCGCTGCGCCGCCGGCTGCCGGTCGTGCGGCCCGAGCGGCTGGCGGTGCCGGCCTGGCTGGTCGTGCTGCCGCTGGTGCTGCTGCAGCTGCTGGTCGTGTCCGTCGTCGTCGTGGTGCGGGGGTGAGGCAGTGCTGAGCGGGATCGTCTTCTGGGTGCTGGCGGTGATCGCGGTCGCCGCCGGGGTCGCCGTCTTCCGGGTCGACTCGATGGCCCGGGCCACCTACGCGCTGGCCGCCTCGTTCGTCGCCGTCGGGCTGTCGCTGCTGCTGCTGGACCTGCAGTTCCTCGGCGTCATGACCGTGCTGATGATGGTGATGGAGATGGCGATCATGGCCATCTACATGATCATGTTCATGGGGATGAACCCGGCGCTCATGCCGATGAGCATGGTGCACGGCAAGCGCCCGGCACTGCTGGTCTCGATCGGCACCTTCGTCGTGCTGGCCGCCGGCGCGCTGCTGGTGCCCTGGCCCACCCGCCGCGGCGCACCGGCGGCCGACCTGGTGACGTCACTGGGCGAGGCCGTCATGGAGTCGAAGATGCTGGTGATGCTGACCGTCTCCCCGGTCCTCTTCGCCACGATCGTGGCCGCCCTGGTGCTCGCGCTGCCGCGCAGCCGCTACGACCGGCTGGGCGCCGACCTCCGCGGGCGGGCCGACCGGTGACGCTGCAGACCGTGCTGCTCGTGGCCGCCGCGCTGTTCAGCATCGGCCTCTACGGCGCCATCTCCCAGCAGGTCGTGGTGATGGTGATGATGGGCCTGGAGCTGATGCTCAACGGCGTCATCCTGGCCGCCGCCGGCTTCTGGTGGTTCCTCTCCCCCGCCCCCGACGGGCAGGTGCTGCTGCTGGTCGTCATCACCGCGATGACCGTGGAGATGGCGATGGGCTTCGCCGTCGCCACGCTGCTGCACCGGTCCAAGCAGTCCGACATGACCGACATGGCCACGGACCTGTCCCGATGACCGCTGCCACCCGCGCCCCCGCACCCCCACGCGCACTCCCGCGCCAGAGAGCACGCCAGCTCCCACGCAAGAAAGCACGCACGCTTTCGCGCGATGAAGCACGCGTGCTTTCGCGCGATGAAGCACGCGGGCTTTCGCGCGATGAAGCGCGCGGGGGCGTGCGGGGAGGGCGCGCGTGAGCGGCCTGCTCTGGACGACGGCCGGGCTGCCTGCCGTCGTCGGCGCGCTGCTGTGCGTCCTCGGCCGGCGGGCCGACCGGGTTGCGCCCGGCGTCGGCGTCGGGACGGCGGCGGTGGTGCTCGCGCTGTCGGTTGTCACGGCGCTGGACCGGCCGGCCACCACCGCACCCTTCTTGCCCGGCGCCGCGTTCGGGCTGGCCGTCGACCCGCTGGCCGCGGTGGTGCTGCCGGCGGTGGCCGCGGTGACCCTGCTGGTGCTGGTCTTCGCCGCCGGCGACGTCTCCGGCGCCCGCGCCCGGTTCACCGGGTTGATGCTGCTGTTCGCCGCGGCGGTCGTCGTGACCGTCACCGCGACCACGGTGCCTGCGCTGCTGTTCGCCTGGGAGGTGATGGGCGCGACCTCCTACGCGCTGATCGGGTTCCGGTGGCAGGAGGAGCACCGGGTCGGTGCTGGGCTGAACGCGTTCCTGACCACCCGCACCGCCGACCTCGGCCTGTACCTGGCCGCCGGCGCCGCGCTGGCCGGCGGCGCGGGGTTGGCCCTGGACGAGCTGGCGGCCGCCGAGGGTCCGTGGCTGCACGTGGCCGCCGCCGGGGTGCTCGTCGCCGCGCTCGGCAAGGCCGCGCAGCTGCCGTTCACCGCGTGGCTGTCCGCGGCGATGCAGGGTCCGAGCCCGGTCAGTGCGCTGCTGCACTCGGCGGCGATGGTGGCGATGGGCGGCTACCTGCTGCTGCGGATGGCACCGCTGCTGGCGGCCACCGGCTGGGGCGCGACGACGGCGGCCTGGGTCGGCGCGCTGACCGCGCTGCTGCTGGGTGGGGTCGCCGTCGCTCAGCGCGACCTCAAGCAGCTGCTCGCCGCCTCCACCGCCGCCCAGCTCGGCTTCGTGGTGCTCGGCGCCGGGGTCGGCTCGGTCGCCGGCGGCACCGCCCACCTCGTCGCGCACGCCGCGACCAAGGCGCTGCTGTTCCTGGTGGCCGGAGCCTGGCTGAGCGCGCTGGGCACCAAGCAGCTCGCTGCCCTGCGCGGCGCGGCCCGGCGGTGGCCCCTGGTCGGGGTCTGCGCCGCGGTCGGTGCGCTGGCGCTGGCCGGCGTCGTCCCGCTGTCGCTGTGGGCGACGAAGGACGCGGTGCTCGCCGGTGCCCGGCACGAGTCCCTGGCGCTGTACCTCGTCGGGCTGGCGGGCGCCGCGCTGTCGGCGGCCTACGCCGGGAAGGTGCTCTGGCTGGTCTGGCAGCAGCTGCCCACTGACCCCGGCTACGACACCGAGGAGCAGGGCACCCGCCGGGTCGGCGTCCTGGAGCAGGCGCCGCTGGTGGTGCTCGCCGCCGGCGCCGCGCTCCTCGGCCTGCTCGCCCTCCCCCCGGTGGGCGACGCGCTGCGCCGCTTCCTCGGCGCGGACGACGCCCCCATCCCCTCCTGGGCAGAAATGGCCATCTCTTCCCTGGTGGCGGTGGTGGGGGTGGCGGTGGCCGGGTCGGGGCGGGTGCGCGGCCTGTCCTGGGGGCCGCTGGGCGGCTGGCTGTCCGGCTGGCTCGGGCTCCCCCGGCTCACCACCGTGCTCGTCGTCCGGCCGGTGCTCGGGCTCGCCGAGGGGCTGGCCCGGTTCGACGACGCGGTGCTGGCCCGGGTCGTGCGCGGCGCCGGGCGCGGCGCACTGCGCACGGCCGGGACCGCCGCCCGGTTCGACGACTCCGTGCTCGACCGCGGGGTGCGCGGCTCGGTCGCGGCCGGGGTGCGGCTGGCCGGCGCGACCGCCCGGGCGGACGACGCCGGGCCGGACGCCGCCGTCCGGTCGCTGGCCGCGGGCACCCGCCGGCTCGGCGCGCTCGCCCGCCGCACCCAGACCGGCTGGGTGCACCAGTACTACGTCCAGGCCGCCGTGGTGCTCGCCGCCGCGCTGGCCCTCCTGCTGGCCGTGAGGTGAGCCCGTGCTCAGTCTGATCGTCTTCCTGCCGCTGGCCGCCGCGGCCGTGCTCGCCGTCGTGCCGGTGCCCGACCGGGTGGCCCGCTGGGCCTGGATCGCGGCGACCCTCGCCGACCTGGCGCTGGTCGTCTGGCTCTGCGCGGCCTACGAGTCCCCGGCCGGGAGCGGGCTGGCGTTCGAGCAGCAGGTGCGCTGGATCCCGACGGTCGACAGCAGCTACCACGTCGGCGTCGACGGGCTGTCGCTGCCGCTGCTGGCGCTGACCGCCGTCGTCTTCGCCGCCTGCGCGGTCTACGGGCTGCGCGAGCAGCACCGGCCGCGGGCGCTGGCCGCGCTGTTCCTGGCGCTGCAGACCACCTGCCTCGGGCTGTTCGCCGCGCAGGACCTCATCCTGTTCTTCGTCTTCTTCGACCTGTCGATCGTCGGGATGTACGCCGCGATCGCCGGCTGGGGCACCGGTCGCAACGCCGGCCGGTCGGCGCTGCAGTTCTTCCTGTACACGTTCCTGGGCAGCCTGGCGCTGCTGCTGGGGTTCATCGGGCTGTTCCTGGCCGCCGACCCGCACACCTTCGACATCCCCACGCTGGTCGCCGCGGCCCCGCTGGCCGACGCGCCGGTGGCCGGCGGGTTCGTGCTGGCCGCGCTGCTGGTGGGGCTGGCGATCAAGACGCCGACCGTCCCGTTCCACACCTGGTTGCCCCCGGCGCACACCGACGCCTCGGCGATCGGGTCGGCGGTGCTGGCCGCGGTGCTGCTGAAGATGGGCACCTACGGCTTCGTCCGGATCGCCATGCCGGTGCTGCCCGACGCCTGGCAGGCCGCGGCCTGGGTGGTGATCGCGGTCGGCGTGGTCTCGGCGCTCTACGGCGCGCTGGTCGCGCTGGCACAGACCGACGTCAAGCGGATGATCGCCTACACCTCGATCAACCACATGGGCTACGTCGTGCTCGCGGTGGGCGCGGCCGGGCTGGCCGGCTCCGGGACGGCGGCCCGCGAGCTGGCGGTGACCGGGGCGGTGACCCAGATGGTCAGCCACGGCCTCACCACCGGCGCGCTGTTCCTGCTGGCCGGGGTGCTGCACGACCGCACCGGCAGCTACGCGATGCGCGAGTTCGGCGGCCTGGCCCGCACCGGGCCGGTGTTCACCGGGCTGTTCGGGGTGGCCGCCTTCGCCTCGCTGGGCATCCCGGCGTTCAGCGGCTTCGTCGCCGAGTTCCAGGTGTTCGCCGGCAGCGTCGGGGCGACGGCCTGGGCGGCGGTCGCGCTGCCCGGCATCCTGATCACCGCCGCGCTGTTCCTGCGGGCGGTGCAGCTGATGCTGGCCGGTGCTCCCGGCGGGCGGTCGATCGGCTTCACCGACGTCCGGGCCGTCGAGGTGGTGCCGGTGGTGACGCTGCTGGCGCTGTCGCTGGCGATCGGCGTCGCGCCATGGCCGCTGCTGGACCTGATCGCGCCGGCCGCCGAGGCCGTCGTGGGCCTGGTGAGCCGATGAGCGGGGCGCGCCGGTGATGCGCCAGGACCCCCTGGCCCTGCTCCCCGAGCTGTTCCTGCTCGGCGGTGCGGTGGCGACCCTGCTGACCGGGTCGTTCCTCCCCCGGCACCGCCAGTGGGCAGCCCGCCTGGTCGCGGTGGCCGCACTGCTCGGTGCCGGCGTGGCCACCGCCCTGACCTTCCCGGGGGGCCGAGGTCGCGACTTCGGCCCCCCGGCGGAGACGGTGTTCGGGGCGTTCGTGCTGGACACCCCGACCTCGGCCACCCGGCTGGTGGTCGTCGCCTCGCTGCTGCTCGTGATCGGGCTGGGCGTCGAGGAGCTCGCCGGGCAGGTGCGGGAGAGCGAGACATACGCGCTGCTGCTGCTCGGCGGCCTGGGCGCGGTGGTGCTGGCGGCCACCGACGACCTGCTGGTGCTCGCCGTCGGCTTCCTGCTCTCCAGCGTCCCGCTGTACGCGCTGGTCGGGATGTCCCGGACGGCGGGGGCCGCCGAGGCCGCGCTGAAGACCTACCTGCTCGGCGCGCTGTCCGGGATCCTCCTGCTGCTGGGCGTCACCGTGCTCTACGGCATCGCCGGCAGCACCGCCCACCCCGAGCTGGGCGCCGGGCTCTCGGGTGCGCCGGTGGCGGCGGTCGCCGTCGGGGCGGTCGGGGTGCTCGCCGGGCTGCTGTTCAAGGCCGGCGGGGTGCCGCTGCACTTCTGGGTGCCCGACGCCACCCAGGGGGCGGGCACCGCGGCCGCGGCGTTCCTGACCACCGTGCCCAAGGTCGGGGCACTCGTCGCCGCCGCCCGGCTGGTCCACGTGCTGCCGGACTCCCTGCCGTGGCCGCTGCTGATGGGCGTGCTCGCCGCCGCGACGATGACGCTGGGCAACCTGGCCGCGCTGACCCAGACCGACGCCCGCCGGCTGCTGGGCTGGTCGACGGTCAGCCAGGTCGGCTACCTGCTGATGCCGGTCGCGGTGGTCGGCGCCGGGGCCGGTGCGGTGCCGGCGCTGCTGACCTACCTGGCCGGCTACGCGGTCACCAACCTGACCGCCTTCGCCGTGCTGGCCGCCCGCCCCGACGCCCGCAGCCTCGCCGACTTCCGCGGGCTCGGCCGCCGGCACCCAGCGCTGGCGACCGCGCTGGTGGTCGGCCTGCTCAGCCTGGTCGGCACCCCGCCGACGGCGGTGTTCATCGGCAAGCTGACGGTGTTCACCGCGGCCTGGGACGGCGGCCTGGCCTGGCTGGTGGTGGTCGCCGCGGTCAACACCGTGGTCAGCCTCTTCTACTACCTGCGCTGGCTGATCGAGGCCTTCCGGCCCGCGGACGGCGAGGACGGCGACCCGCCGGCGCCGTGGGCCACTGGTGCGGCCGTCGCCGGGGCGGTCGGCGTCCTGGCTGTCGGGCTGGGTGCCGGCGCGGTCACCGCCTGGGCCGGCGGCTGACCGCCTCGAGCGCGCGCACGGCCACCGGTTCCCGGACGCACCGACAGGAGCCCCGCCGGCCCCGACACCTCGTGCCGGGCTCGCCGGGGCCCCCGTCCGGTGCCGCCGCCAGGTCGACCTGCGGGCAGACCGGTGGCGGGTCAGCGGCGGCGGAGCGCCGGGTCGGTGAGCGAGGGCGGCTGGTAGCCGGCGTCGTCGGCCCGGACGTCGGTACCCGGCGGCACGATCGCGTCGATCGCGTCGAGCACCTCGTCGGACAGGACGACGTCGGCGGCGGGCAGCTGGCTGGTCAGCTGGTCCATCGTCCGCGGGCCGATGATCGCCGAGGTGACCCCGGGGTGCCGGATGGTGAAGGCGATCGCCAGCTCCACCAGGCTCAGCCCGTTGTCCTCGGCCAGCTGGGCCAGGGCGTCGGCGGCGTCCAGCTTGCGCTGGTTCACCGGGTCGGACAGGTCGTAGCGCGACCCCATCCGCCCGGCTCGGCTGCTCTCCGGCGCGTCCTGCCCCTTGCGCCACTTGCCCGACAGCCAGCCCCCGGCCAGCGGGCTCCACACCAGCGTGCCCATGCCGTACTGCTGGCAGACCGGCAGCACCTCGCGCTCGATGCCGCGCACCAGCAGCGAGTACGGCGGCTGCTCGGTGACGAACCGGCCGCTGTGCCGCTCCTTGGCGGCCCACTGCGCCTGCACGATCTCCGAGGCCGGGAACGTCGAGGAGCCGAAGTAGCGGATCTTCCCGGCCCGCTGCAGGTCGGTGAGCGCGTCGAGGGTCTCCTCGACGTCGGTGTCCGGGCTGGGCCGGTGGATCTGGTAGAGGTCGATCCAGTCGGTCTGCAGCCGCCGCAGGCTGCTCTCCACCTCCTGCACCAGCCAGCGGCGGCTGTTGCCCTGCTGGTTGGGGTCATCGCCCATGGCGCCGTGCGCCTTCGTGGCGAGGACGACGTGCTCGCGACGTCCGCCCGCGAGCGCCTTGCCGACGATCTCCTCGGACTCGCCGGCCGAGTAGACGTCCGCGGTGTCGACGAAGTTGATCCCCGCGTCCAGCGCGGCGTGCACGATCCGGACCGACTCCTCGTGGTCGGTGTTGCCCCAGGCGCCGAACATCATCGCCCCGAGGCAGAGCGGGCTGACCTGGACGCCGGTACGGCCGAGTGTGCGCATCTCCATGCGGAGGGTCTGTCCAGGGCACGCCCGGCCCAACCCTCCGCTGCGGCCCGTTCCGCGGTCGCCGTCCCGATGGCCAGCCCACCATGACGGCGACCGGTCACCCGGGCCAGGGTGATCCGGCTGGTCGCCCGCGCGCCACCCACCGGTCGCCGCCGGGGTCAGCAGCCGGGTCAGCCCGGGCGGGCCGCGTGCCCGTGGCTGTGCCGGTGGACCTCGTGGTCGGCCTCGTCCTGCTC
The DNA here is from genome assembly GCF_054177765.1 of Modestobacter lacusdianchii. Lineage (NCBI taxonomy): Bacteria > Bacillati > Actinomycetota > Actinomycetes > Geodermatophilales > Geodermatophilaceae > Modestobacter > Modestobacter lacusdianchii. The sequence continues at coordinate 98,255 of NZ_JBJJTJ010000008.1, forward strand.
CCGGCCCGCGCCCCGGCCGCCCTCCCGGTCCGTCGCTCTCGCCTCCCGGCGGTCGTGCCGCCAGTCGAACGCCCCGATCACCAGGGCGGCGAGCGAGGCGAGCACCGCGACGGACAGCGCTGCCGCAGCGGCCAGCGGGTACCGCTGGTCGGTGGCGCCGAGCACCAGGTAGAACAGCGCCGGCAGGGCCGCCGTCCCGATGGCGCCGCCGAAGCGCTGGAAGGTCTGCAGCGCCCCACCGGCCGAGCCGGCCATCGCCACCGGCACGTCGCGCAACGCGAGGGTGATGTTGGGCGAGATGACGAAGCCACCACCGATCCCGCCCAGCAGCAGGGTGGGTGCGATCGCCCAGCCGGTGACCTCCGGCGGCACGGTGGCGATCACGATCGCCGTCCCGGACAGCCCGAGCACCACGCCGCTCAACCCGGCGACGGTCAGCGCCCTGCCGAACCGCTCGACCAGCCGGCCGGCCACCACCGCCGCGCTCGCCGAGCCCACCGCGAACGGCGTCACGGCCAGACCGGACTGCAACGGCGACCAGCCCAGCCCGGTCTGGAAGAACAGCGCGAAGGTCAGCCAGATGCCGCTGAAGCCGAGGAAGTAGACCGTGCCCAGCGCGACGCCGGGCGCGTAGCCGCGGGTGCGGGTGACCAGCCGCGGGTCGAACACCGGCTCCCCGCCGCGCCGGACGACCCGCTGCTGCCAGCGGACGAACGCCACGAGCAGCACGATCCCGATCGGGAAGCACCACCACAGCCGCGCCAGGCCACCGGACTCCGCCTGCACCAGCGGCAGCAGCACGGCGAACGCCCCCGCAGCGAGCAGCAGCACCCCGGGGACGTCGATCCGGCCGTGCGCCTCCCCCGGGGGACGGCGCGGGATGAGCCGGACGGCGAGGACGAAGGCCAGCACCCCGATCGGCACGTTGACGTAGAAGATCCACCGCCAGCCACCCGGGCCGGAGGCGAGCGCCAGGATCAGACCGCCCAGCACCGGCCCGATCGCGGTGGAGATGCCGACGGTGGCGCCGAAGAACCCGAAGGCCCGGCCGCGTTCGGCGCCGCGGAACAGCTGCTGGATCAGCGCGGAGTTCTGCGGGGCCAGGCAGCCGGCCGCCAGGCCCTGGGCCAGCCGGGCCGCGACGAGCAGCTCCGCCGAGGGCGCGGCACCGGCAGCGGCGCTGCACAGCACGAACGCGACCAGCCCGATCAGGAACATCCGGCGGCGGCCGTAGGCGTCACCGAGCCGGCCGGCCGGCACCAGCGCCAGACCGAACGTCAGCGCGTACCCCGAGACCACCCACTGCACCGTGGCGGGCGAGGCGCCCAGGTCCGACTGCAGGGAGGGCAGCGCGACCGACACGATGCTGACGTCCAGCAGGGTCATGAACCCGACGACCAGCGTCACCCACAGCGCGTGCCAGCGCCGCGGGTCCTGCCCCTCGGGCGCCGGCGCGCTCTCGGCCTCGGGGTGCTGGGGGGGGGCTCTCGGCGGCCAGGACGTCCTCCTCGGAGGGCTCGGGGGTGCTGGGTCTGCGCGGGCACTGCCCAGACCACCCGTCGACCAACCACGGGGACGGCAGCACCGGCCGGCCCCCGACGGTGGGCCCGGGACCGGCGGCCGTGTCCGCCGACATGGCCGCCGACCGGCGGACACGGCTGCGATCGCGGCCGTGTCCGCCGGTGTGGTGCGGTGGGTCAGGCGGCTTCGCCGGCGGTGCCGAAGGCCCGCCGGAAGTGCCGTGCCGCCTCCTGCTGGGCCTGCTCCGCCTCGTCCAGCACCGCGGCGGCACCGAAGAACTCGTGCATCACGCCCGGGTAGTGGCGGTGCGTGGTGCGCACCCCGGCCGCCTCGAGCTTGCGGGCCCACTCCTCGCCCTGGCTGCGCAGCACGTCGCGCTCGTCGGTGATGACCAGCGTCGGCGGCAGCTGCGCCAGCTGCTGGTCCGACCAGCCCAGCAGGTCGATCCGCGGGTCCTGCGCCGCCTCGGGCTTGCCCTGGAAGGCGTGCATCGCCATCCAGGACAGCAGCGGCCGGTTGAGCGGGCGGGCGTCGGCGGCGTCGGTCATCGACTCACCGAACTGCTCGGCGGTGGTGAGCGGGTAGACGCTGACCACGGCATCGGGCAGCTGCTCACCGGCCTCGGCCAGCTGCCGGACGGTGGCCGGGGCCATGTTCCCGCCGACGGACTCACCGCCGATGCCGATCCGGGTGGGGTCGCCACCCAGCTGCGCGGCGTTCGCCACCACCCAGCGCCAGGCGGCCAGGACGTCGTCGTGCGCCGCCGGGAAGACCGCCTCGGGAGCCCGCCGGTAGTCGGGGCTCACCACGATGGCCTGGGTCTTGTTGCACAGCCCGCGGCAGGACGCGTCGTAGGTGTCGATGTCGAAGAGCACCCAGCCACCGCCGTGCACCCACATCACGATCGGCAGCGGGCCCACGCCCGGGTCGGCCGGGGTGTAGACGCGCAGGGTCTGCTCGCCACCGGCGCCGTCGGGCACCCTCAGGTCCTGCACCGACCCGACCGGCTCGGGCCCCTCCAGACCGCGGTCGGCCATGACCTTCTGCACCGCGGCGTCCGGGCCGGGCTGCTTGCGCGCCACGTCGGGGGTGAGGATCTCGAAGGGCAGCGGACCCAGCGAGGCGTGCGCGTCGACGATCGCCTGCGCCTGCGGGTTGAGCAGCCCGGAGGGGTCGGTGCCCATCTCCTTCTGCTTGCCCGACAGCACGTCCCGCACGTGGTCCAGCGGCTTGGCGAGCATGCCGGCGATCCGCTCGGCGACCCCTTCGTCGGGGGCGTGCGGGTGCGGCCGGGTGGGGGCCTGGCGCTTGGCGGCGAGGAACTCCCCGCCGAGCTCGGCCATCCGCTGGGCCCCGGCCTTCTGCCGGAACTCGGGCAGCTCCTCGTTCTCCTCGTCGTCCACGTGGTGCCGGGTGACGCCGATGAGCGTGCTCAGCGCCTCCTCGAACTCCGGCTGGCCGGGCTCGGTGCGGCCGAGGACGACGAGCAGCTCCTTGATCTGCTGGTGCTCCTGCTCGGCGTCGTCGTGCTCGTCGTCCATGCCGATGTCGGTCCAGATCGGGTACAGCACCGTCTCCTCGGCGAAGGCGTGCAGCGCCAGCTGGAAGGAGATCTGGTCGACCAGCACCCGCCGGTTGCCGCGGCCGGCCTCCAGGTGCTGGAACTGGCGGTCGACGGCAGCGTGGTCGTCGGCGATCAGGTGGTCGATGTCGCCGGGCTGGGTCGGGTAGCTCAGAGCCACAGGGCCTCCTCGGTCTCGGGGCGGAGCGCCGGGTCTGGGCGCCCGCTCGTCCGGTTGTGCCCTACCCGTCGACCGGGGAGGCACACCCGCCCGGCTGCCGTCCAGGCGCGGGTGCAACGGCTGCGGCGCCGGGCGCGTGGCGGTCTTGATCACGGCGACCGACCTGGAGTACGAAGACGCCATCGACCACGACACACCGGGAGGGGTCACGGACTCCGCACCCCGCGCCCGCGCCCTGCCCAGGTACCCCGTCCCCACCCCTCGCCCACCCGTCGGCGGCCGGTCCGGTGCCGGGGTGCGCGCGCGTGCCCGGGCCTGGACCGGGCGGCTGATGGCCCGGCGGATCCAGAAGAAGGGCATCGACCTGTCGAGGCTCACCTTCATCCCGGAGCCGACCAAGGTGCCGCTGCAGCGGGTCGGCGCCGACCCGGTGCCCCGGCTGGCCGAGCTGCGCGCCACCGACCCGGTGCACCGGCTCGAGCTGCCCTTCGACTTCTCGGTGTACCTGCTCACCGGCGCCGAGCACGTGCGCGCGGTGCTCGCCGACCGGGACAGCTGGAGCAACGACATCCGGCACCTGCTGCCCGGCACCGGCGGGGCCAGCGCCGACGACATCGGCGGCCTCGGCTTCACCGACCCGCCGCTGCACACGAGGCTGCGCAAGATCATCACGCCGGAGTTCACGATGCGCCGGCTGGCCCGCCTCGAGCCGCTGATCGAGGCGCGGGTGCAGCGGCAGCTCGACGTGCTGGCCGCCGCCGGGCCGACGGCCGACCTGGCCAAGCTGGTCTCCTTCCCGGTGCCCTTCCAGACCATCTGCGACCTGCTGGGCCTGGAGCTCGACGACCGCGACGCGTTCGCCCGGCTCGGGGTGCAGCGCTTCGACATCACCACGGGCGCCGCGGCCGCGTTCGGCGCGGTCTCCGAGCAGCGCGAGTTCCTCTTCGAGGCGGTGGCCCGCCAGCGTCGCGAACCCGGTCCGGGGCTGATCGGCCAGATCATCCGGGAGCAGGGCGCGGCGATCTCCGACGTCGACCTGGCCGGGCTCGCGGACGGCGTCTTCACCGGCGGCTACGAGACGACCGCCGGGATGATCTCGCTGAGCACGATCGTGCTGCTCGGTGACCCGGTCAACGCCGCGCTGGTGCGCGAGGGCACCCGCAAGGACGTCGACCGGGTGGTCGAGGAGCTGCTGCGCCACCTGTCGGTGGTGCAGATGGCCTTCCCCCGCTTCGCCCGCCGGGACATGGACCTCTTCGGCACCCCGCTGAAGGCCGGGGACGTCGTCCTCGCCTCGCTCAGCGGCGCCAACCGCGACCCGCGGACGGCGGGCAGCTCCCCCGACGTCTTCGACCCGGCCCGGGTCCCGAGCAGCGGCCACCTGGCGTTCGGGCACGGCATCCACCGGTGCATCGGCGCGGAGCTGGCCCGGATGGAGCTGCGCATCGTGCTGCCCGCGCTGCTGCGCCGCTTCCCCGACCTGGCGCTGGCGGTGCCGCCGCAGGAGCGGGCCTTCCGCGAGCTGTCGTTCGTCTACGGCATCGACGAGCTGCCGGTCACCCTCTGAGTCGGTGCGGCCCCGGGTCGGGGCCGCACCGACACCTCAGTCCAGCGCCGGCAGCAGCTTGTCCAGCGTCACCGGCAGGTGGTGCACCCGCACCCCGGTCGCGGCGTGCACGGCGTTGACCACCGCGGCCGCCGTGCCGACGATGCCGATCTCGCCGATCCCCTTGCTGCCCATCGCGTTGACCCAGGGGTCGTGCTCGTCGATCCAGTGGGCCTCGATCTCGCCGACGTCGGCGTTGACCGTGATGTGGTACTCGGCCAGGTCGTGGTTGGCGACCTGCCCCACCCGTGGGTCCCAGGCGCTGGTCTCGTGCAGCGCCATGGACAGCCCCATGGTCATCCCACCGATCAGCTGCGACCGCGCCGTCCGGGGGTTGATCACCCGCCCGACCCCGAAGACGCCGAGCAGCCGCGGCACGCGGATCTCCCCGGTGTCGGCGTTCACCCGGGCCTCGACGAACTGGGCGCCGAACGCGTACGGGGAGTGGGCGTCGTCCTGGCCGGCCTGGTCGACGTCCCCGCTGGCCTCGTCGCCGTCGCGGGGGTCGGCGCCGAACTTGGTGCGGAACTCCCGGGCCGCGACGACCAGCGCCGAGCCCCAGGTGTTGGTGCCCGAGGAGCCGCCGGCCACCGAGGCGGTCGGGTAGCGGGTGTCGCCGATCCGGACGTCGACGTCGGCGACGTCGACCCCGAGGGCGTCGGCGGTGATCTGCGGCAGGATCGTCCAGGCGCCGGTGCCCAGGTCCGCGGCGCCGATCTCGGCGACGTACCGGCCGCCCTCGAACCGCACGTTCGCCGTCGAGGTGGCCTGCCGCATCGTCGGGTACACCGAGGACGCGACGCCGGTGCCGACCAGCCAGTCGCCGTCCCGGTGCGCCCGCCGCCCGGACCAGCCGAAGCGCTCGGCGCCCTCGCGCAGGCACCGCACCAGGTTGCGGCTGGACCACGGCTTCCCGGTCTCCGGGTCGACCTCCGGCTCGTTGCGCACCCTCAGCTCGACCGGGTCGATGCCGAGCTCCTCGGCCAGCTCGTCCATCGCCACCTCGGGGCCGAACATGCCCGGGCACTCCCCCGGCGCCCGCATCCACGACGGGATCGGCACGTCGAGGGCGGCCAGCCGGTGCGTGGTCCGCCGGTTGGGCGAGGCGTACATCATCCGGGTGGGCACCCCGGTCTGCTCGGCGAACTCCTTGACCCTGGACGTCTGCTCGACCACGTCGATGGCGATCGCGGACAACTGCCCGCGGCGGTCGGCGGCCAGCTGCATCCGCTGGATGGTCGGGGTGCGGTAGCCGGCGAGGAAGAACATCTGCTGGCGGGTGAGCGCGAGCTTCACCGGCCGGCCGGGCACCGCGCGGGCGGCCAGCGCGGTGAGCATCACGTTGGCGTGCGGCAGCCCCTTCGAGCCGAACCCACCGCCGACGTAGGGGCAGACGACCCGCACCTGCTCCTGGTCCAGGCCGAAGACCTCGCTGACCGCGGCCCGGTCGGGGTGCACGCCCTGGGTGGAGTCCCACAGGGTCAGGAACCCGTCGCCGGCCGGCTCCCACAGCGCGGTCGTGGCGTGCGGCTCGAGCGGGTTGTTGTGGTACATCGCGGTGGAGTAGGTGCGCTCCAGGGTGACCTCGGCGGAGGCCATCGCGGCGGCGACGTCGCCCTCGGCGGTGTCGGTCTCGTGGCCGGCGTTGACCTGCGCCGGGGCGTAGAGGTCCGGCCGGTCGGCGGACAGCTCCGCGTCGTGCGGCTGCTCGTCGTAGCTGACGGTGATGCCGTCGGCCACCTCCCGGGCCAGCTCGGAGGTCTCGGCGACCACCACCCCGATCAGCTGCCCTCGGAAGGCGACGTCCTGCCCCTGCAGCACGGCGTACTCCGCGTCCTCGGTGCTGGCCAGCCGCTCGGCGTTGAACGGGGTGAGCACCGCCAGGACGCCGTCGAGCGCCTCGGCGGCGGCGGTGTCCATGGCGGTCACCCGGCCACGGGCGATCGTGGCCTGCACCGGGTGGGCGAAGGCGGGGTGCTCGACCGGCGTCTCGTAGGCGTAGGTCGCGGTGCCGCGGACCTTGGCCTCGCCGTCCCGGCGCACCAGGCCCTGGCCGATGGCGCGCGGCTCCAGCAGGTCGGTCATGACTGCTCCTCCGGGAGGAGGCCGCGCACGGTGGCGAGCACCGTGCGGGCCACGAGCGGGATCTTGAAGCCGTTGCCGCTGTCGATGCCCGGCTGCGGCTGGGCGGTGGCCAGTTCAGCGGCGATCGCGGCCCGGACGGCGTCCTCGGTCAGCTGCTGGCCGCGGAGCACCTCCTCGGCCCGGGTGGCCCGCCACGGCTTGTGGGCGACACCACCGAGGGCGAGCCGCAGCTCGCCGTCCGGGGTCACGACCGCGGCCACCGACACCAGGGCGAAGGCGTAGGAGGCCCGGTCACGCACCTTGCGGTAGGCCGACCGGGTGCCGGCCGGCAGCGCGGGCAGGTCGACGGCGGTGATCAGCTCGCCGTGCTCGAGCACCGTGTCCCGGGACGGGTCGTCGCCGGGCAGCCGGTGCAGCTCGGTGAACGGGACCGTGCGCTCCCCCGCCGGGCCGAGCACCTGCACCTGCGCGTCGAGCGCGGCCAGCGCGACGGCCATGTCGGAGGGGTGCGTGGCGATGCAGGTCTCCGGGGCGTTCGGGTCCGGCAGGGCGGCCGGCGTCCCGAGCACGGCGTGGTAGCGGGTGTAGCCCCCGACCGCGCTGCAGCCGCTGCCCGGCTCGCGCTTGTTGCACGGGGTGGTCACGTCCTGGAAGTAGACGCAGCGGGTGCGCTGGAGCGGGTTCCCTGCCGTGGTGGCCATGTTGCGCAGCTGACCGGTCGCCCCGGCGAGCAGCGCCTGGGCCAGCACCGGGTACCGCTCCCGCACCCGCGGGTCGGCGGCGACCTGGCTGTTGGTCGAGGCAGCCCCCAGCCGCAGCCCGCCATCGGGGAGGTCGGTCACCTCGCGGGAGGTGAGCGTGCGGACGTCGACGACCAGGTCGGGCCGGGCGACGCCGAGGCGGAGGTGGTCGACCAGGTTCGTGCCCCCGCCCAGGAACACGGCGTTCGGCTCGGCGGCGACGTCCCGCACGGCCTCGGCGACGTCGCCGGGCCGGGCGTAGGCGAACGGCTTCACCGGGCGCCGCCGGCCTGCTGCACGGCGGGGGTGATGTTGACGTAGGCGGCGCAGCGGCAGAGGTTGCCGCTCATCCGCTCGGCGACCTCGTCATGGGTCATCTCCGGCCGGCCGGTGAGGTCCTCGGTGACGTGGCTGGGCCAGCCGCGCTCGAACTCGTCGATCACCCCGACCGCCGAGCAGACCTGCCCGGGCGTGCAGTAGCCGCACTGGAAGGCGTCCTGCTCGAGGAAGGCCTGCTGCACCGGGTGCAGCTCCCCGGCCGGGGCCAGCCCGTCGGCGGTGGTGACCTCCGCCCCGTCGTGCGCCACGGCCAGCGCCAGGCAGCTCAGTGCCCGCTCGCCGTCGAGCAGGATCGTGCAGGCGCCGCACTGACCGTGGTCGCAGCCCTTCTTCGGGCTGGTGTTGCCCAGCCGTTCACGCAGTGCGTCCAGCAGTGAGGTGCGGGTGTCGACCGTGAGCCGGCGCGCCTCGCCGTCGACCTGGAGGGTGATCTCGGCGTCCATGGCGCCCGCTTGCCCAGCTGCCGGGACCGGTGAAACCCGACCCGGCGCGGCGCCCCGTCGCAACGTGACCGATGCCGCACCCCGGTGAACGGCTGGCGGCATGAGGATGTCGGGGTCGGGTACTCCCCGGCCGAACAGGGCGGCGCGCATGGAAGAGTCGGCCCTCCTCGAGGACTTGGACTGCCCATGCTTGGAAACGCCACGCACCGCTTCGCCAACACCAGCGTGCTGACCGTGCAGACGGCCGACGCATCACAGGTGATCACCTCCGACGCGCTCGACGAGCGTCTGGCCGACACCTACAAGCGGGTCGGTCTGCGCCCCGGGCTGCTGGAACGCCTCGCCGGCATCCAGGAGCGCCGCTGGTGGGCCGACGGGGTGACCTTCGTCGACGGTGCGGCGATGGCCGGCGCGAAGGCGATCAGCGAGAGCGGCGTCGACCCCGCCGACATCGGCCTTATGGTCAACACCTCGGTCAGCCGCAAGCACCTGGAGCCCTCCACCGCGGTGGCGGTGCACTCCGCGCTCGGCCTGCCGCGCTCGGCGCAGAACTTCGACGTCACCAACGCCTGCCTCGGTTTCGTCAACGGCATGGAGCTGGCCGCCGCGATGATCGACTCGGGCATGGTCGACCACGCCCTGGTGGTCAACGGCGAGGACGCCCGCACGGTGCAGGAGCGCACCATCGAGCGGCTCAACCAGCCCGACACCACCGCCCGCGACGTCATCGCCCAGTTCGCCACCCTGACCCTCGGGTCGGGTGCGGTGGCGATGGTGCTCGGCCGCTCCGACCAGCACCCCGAGGGGCACCGCCTGGTCGGCTCGGTCAGCCGCGCCGGCACCGAGCACCACGAGCTGTGCATCGGCGACAACGACATGATGCGCACCGACCTCAAGGGCCTCCTGGACGCCGGCCTCGAGCTGTCGATGGACATGTGGCAGGAGGCCGCCGGGGAGTTCGACTGGCAGCGCGGCATGGACCGCTACGTCATCCACCAGGTCTCCAAGGTGCACACCGCGGCCATGTGCGAGCGCTTCGGCATCGACGAGGCGCGGGTGCCCAAGACCTTCCCGACCCGGGGCAACCTGGGCCCGGCGTCGGTGCCCTTCACCCTGGCCGGCATCCAGGACGAGCTCGTGGACGGCGACCGGGTGCTGCTGATGGGCATCGGCTCGGGCCTGAACGCCTCCTGCCTCGAGATCGCCTGGTGACGCGACGACCTGTGACCGGTCACCCCGTGACCGCCCCCGACCTGCCGGCGGGCCTGCCCGGGCTCGACCCGGCGTGGTCCCGGCGGGTGACCGTCGCCGACGCCACCGGCACCAAGCACGAGTGGCACGTGCTCGACAACGGCGTCCGCGAGCCGGTGGGCACGCTGCTGTGCGTCCACGGCAACCCGACCTGGTCCTACCTCTGGCGCCGGCTGCTGGCCGCCGCACCCCCCGGCTGGCGGGTCATCGCCCCCGACCAGCTGGGCATGGGCTTCTCCGAACGGCTCCCCGAGCTGCGACCGCTGGCCCAGCGGGTGGCCGACCTCGGTGACCTGACCGCGGCCCTCGGCGTCACCGGCCCGGTCGTCACCGTCGGCCACGACTGGGGCGGGGTCATCTCGCTGGGCTGGGCGCTGGCCCACCGCGACCAGCTGCGCGGGGTGGTGCTCGGCAACACGGCGGTGGCCATGCCGCCCGGTGACCTGGGCCCGGCGCTGATCCGGCTGGCGCACGCGCCCGGCGTCCGGCCGGCGGTCACCGTCGGCACGCCGCTGTTCGTCCGGACCACGACCGCGCTGTCCTGGCCGCCGCTGCCGGCCGAGGTGCGGGACGCCTTCGCCGCGCCGTACCGCACGGCGGACCGCCGGCGGTCGGTCGGCGACTTCGTCGCCGACATCCCCTTCGCTGCCGGTCACCCCTCCCGCACCGCCCAGGAGGCGATCGCCGAGGGCATCCGTGATCTCGACGTCCCCGCCCTGCTGCTGTGGGGGCCGCGCGACCCGGTGTTCGGCGAGCGGTACCTGGCCGACCTGCGGGAGCGGCTGCCGCAGGCGCAGCTGCACCGCTACGAGGGCGCCTCGCACCTGCTGCCCGAGGACGCGCCGCAGTACGCGCGGGCGGTCGCCCAGTGGGTCACCGACCTCGACGGCGACCGCACGGCGTCCCGGCCGGCCGGGGACGTCATCGGCCGGCACCCGTGGTCGGCGCTGGCCGACCGGGCAGCCGACGACTCCCCCGCGGTCGTCGAGGTCGGCGGCGGCACGGTCAGCTGGGCCCAGCTGCACCGCCGGGTGGAGCGGCTCGCGGCCGGCCTCACCGCCGCCGGCGTGCGCCCCGGTGACCGGGTCGGGCTGCTGGTCGAGCCCTCGGCCGACCTGACCGCGAGCGTCTACGCCGTGTGGCGGGCCGGCGGCGTGATCGTCGTGGCCGACAAGGGCCTGGGCCTGGCCGGCATGCGCCGGGCGCTGCGCAGCGCCGGCGTGCGCCACGTCATCGGCGGCGCCCCGGGGCTGGCCGCCGCCCGGCTGATGGGCCTGCCCGGCTCGCGCATCGCCGCCGGGCTCGACCGGCGGGCCGCCCGCGCGCTCGGCGCCCGGCACACCCTGGCCGGGCTCGAGCAGCTCGGCGCCACCGCCGCCCCGCCGCCGGAGACCGGCGTGGACGCCGACTGCGCCGTCCTCTTCACCTCGGGGGCGACCGGGCCGGCCAAGGGCGTGGTCTACACCCAGCGCCAGGCCCTGGCCCAGCTCGACCTGGTGCGCACCGCCTACGCACTGACCCCGGACGACCGGCTCGTCGCGGCCTTCGCGCCGTTCGCCATCCTCGGCCCGGCGCTGGGCATCGGCTCGGTCGTGCCCGACGTCGACGTGACCGCGCCGGGCACGCTCACCGCCGCGAAGCTGGCCGACGCGGTCGCCGCCGCCGGCGGCACCGTGGTGTTCGCCTCCCCGGCGGCGTTGCGCCGGGTGGTGGCCACCGCCGGGGCGGTCACCGCAGCCCAGCGGACGGCGCTGGGCGGGGTGCGGCTGCTGATGTCGGCCGGTGCCCCCGTGCCGCTCCGGCTGCTGCAGCAGCTGCGGGAGGTGCTGCCCGCGGCGCAGGCGCACACCCCGTACGGGATGACGGAGGCGCTGCCGGTCACCGACGTGTCCGCCGCCGAGATCGAGGCCGCGGGCCCGGGCGACGGGGTCTGCGTCGGCCGGCCGCTGCCCGGCGTCGAGGTGCGGGTCAGCCCGCTCTCCGACACCGGCGCGGCCGACGGGCCGCTCACCGACGCCCCCGGCACCACCGGCGAGGTCGCGGTGCGGGCAGCGCACGTCAAGGACCGGTACGACGCGCTGTGGGCCACCGAGCGGGCGGCGTCCCGGGAGCCGGGCTGGCACCGCACGGGCGACGTCGGCCACCTGGACGACGCCGGCCGGCTGTGGATCGAGGGCCGGCTGCCGCACGTGGTCAGCACCGCCGCCGGGGTGGTGACGCCGGTGGGCGTCGAGCAGCGGGTGGAGCAGCTGGCCGGTGTCTCCGCCGCCGCGGTCGTCGGTGTCGGGCCGGCCGGCACCCAGGCGGTCGTCGTGGTCGTGGTCCCGGCGACCGGGGCCCCGCGGCGCGGCAGCGCCGTCGCCGGTCCGCAGCTCGCCGACGCGGTGCGCGCCGCCGCCGGGGTCGAGGTCGCGGCGGTGCTGGTCACCGGTGCGCTGCCGGTCGACATCCGGCACCAGTCGAAGGTCGACCGGCGCGCGGTGGCCCGGCAGGCCGCCCGCACGCTGGCCGGCTCGGGGTCGCGACGCCGGTGACCAGCGGGCGAGCGAGGGCACTGGTCCGATGAGGGTGCTGGTCACCGGGGCCAGCGGCATGCTCGGCCGGGCCACCGCCACCGCGCTGCAGGCGCGCGGCGACGAGGTCACCGTGCTGCAGCGCCGTCCGGCCGGGCTGCCCTGCCGCGAGGTGCTGGGCGACGTCGCCGACCCGGCCGCCGTCGCCCAGGCCACCGCCGGGCAGGACGCCGTCGTGCACCTGGCCGCCAAGGTCGACGTCACCGGCCCGTGGGCGGAGTACCTGCGCGCCAACGTCGAGGGCACCCGCACGCTGGTCGCCGCCTGCCGGGAGGCCGGTGTCGGCCGGCTGGTGCACGTCTCCTCCCCCTCGGTCGCGCACGGCGGGTCGGCGCTGGTCGGGGTGGGCGCCGGCGCCGCCGACCCGGCGCACGCCCGCGGGCACTACGCGCGGTCCAAGGCGATGGCCGAGCGGGAGGCGCTGGCCGCCGACTCCGCCGACCTCGCCGTCCTGGCCGTCCGGCCGCACCTGGTGTGGGGGCCGGGTGACACCCAGCTGGTGGCCCGCATCGTCGAGCGGGCGCGGGCCGGCCGGCTGCCGGTGATCGGCTCGGGGGCGGCGCTGATCGACACCACCTACGTGGACAACGCCGCCGCGGCGCTGGTCGCCGCCGTCGACGCCTGCGGGCCGGTGCACGGCGAGGCCCTGGTGGTCAGCAACGGTGAGCCCCGGCCGGTGGCGGAGGTCCTGGCCCGGCTCTGCGCGGCGGCCGGCGTGCCCGCGCCGAGGCGCCGGGTGCCGTTCCCGGTCGCCTGGGCCGCCGGCGCGGTGGTCGACGGTGTCTGGGCGGCCACCGGACGGCGGGACACCCCACCGCTCACCCGCTTCCTGGCCGAGCAGCTGGCCACCGCGCACTGGTTCGACCAGCGCCGCACCCGCGAGGCGCTGCGCTGGACGCCGCAGGTGCCGCTGGCGGACGGCTTCGCCCGGCTGGCGGAGGCGTACCGGGCCGGCTGACGGAGCCGGTCCCGGGCTGCGGGTCCGCGCTCCGTCGGCGACCGTGGAGCGGCGGGCAGCTGAACCCGTCGGCCCTCACCCTGCGAACACGCTGCAGGTGACCGGGAGGAGCAGGGTGCAGGAGGACGGACCACACGGCCACGGGCCCGACGGTCGGGGACCCCTCGGGCTGGGCCCCCGCGACGAGGGGCCCCGGGGTGGCGTGCCGCACGACGAGGCGGGCTTCGCGCGGTTCGTCGCCGACCACCGGCCCGGGCTGCTGCGGACCGCGGTGCTGCTCACCGGGGACCGGGCGGACGCCGAGGAGCTGGTGCAGCGGGCGCTGACCCGGGCCCGCCGGTCCTGGGGCCGGGACGCCGACCCGCTGACCACCGCGCGGCGGGCCCTGGTCCGCGGCGCCACCGGCCGGCTGCGGCGCGCCGCCGCCCCGCAGGTGATCGAGTCGCTGCCCGAGCCGGGCACGCCCGCCGCGCCGGCCGGCGACCCGGAGCTCGAGCGGGCGCTGCGCGAGCTGCCGGCACGGGCCCGGGCCGCGGCCGTGCTGGCCGAGCTGGACGGGCTGGACGACGGCGCCCTGGCCGAGGTGCTCGGCGGCCCCGCCGAACCGGACCGGACGACGGGCGTCGCCGGTCTCCGGTCAGCGCTGCGCGCCGACCCGTACCGCCGCGAGCAGCCCACGGCCGCAGAGCAGCTGCGCGAGGAGCTGCACCGGCTCGCCGCCGCCACCGGCCGCTGGCGGCTGGACGCCGGGCAGGCCACCGCCGACGTCGGCCACCGCCGGTCACGCACCCGCCGGCGGGTGCTGGCCGCAGCCGCGGTGGCGGCGCTCGGCCTCGCCGGCACGGTCGCCACCGGTGTCCGGGACGCCCCGGACACCCCGGCCGCCGCCCCGTCCGCGGGGGCCACCGCCTCCCCCGACGTGCCGCCGGCCCCGGCCGGTGCCCGCACCGTGCCGGTGCTCGACGGGCCGACCCGCGGCTCGCTGGCCGGGGACGCCGCCTTCGTCGACGCCGTCCGGCAGGTGGGCTGGGGCGCGCTGGAGGCCCCGGCACCGGACGACCGGACGGTGGTGCTGGCCACCGACACCCCCGACGGCCGGGTGGCGCTCGTCGTGGGCACGGTCGAGGAGGACTTCCGCGGGGTGTGGCTGACCGGTGCCCCCGGTGCGGCCGCCGACCAGCTGACCCCGCGGCTGCCCCGTCAGCTGGGCCGCACCCGGCCGGTCACGCTGCTGCTGGGCGGTCCGGGGCCGGCCAGCCTGGTCGTCGTGGCCGCGCCGGGTGACCGGATCGAGGTCTCCGACCGGCTGCTGACCGGCCCGCGCGGCACGGTCGGCCGCGAGTGGGCGGAGGTGCCCAGCGCGGACGGGGTGGCCGTGCTGCCGGCCCGGACCATCGAGGACGGGCCGGCGCTGAGCGTGCGGGTGGGCCGGGACGGCCGGCTGGTGCACCGGAGCGGGGTCGACTGGGCCGGTGACCGGCCCGGCCGCACCGTGCCGCTGCCGGTGCTCACCCCCCTGCGGCCGGGCAGCACGCCGGCCGACCCGCGGGTGGTGGACGCCGCGCTGGTCTCCCTCGCCGTGCCGCTGGGCACCGAGCCGGCGGCGCTGCGGCCGCAGCTGCTGTGGTCCGGCGAGCTGCCGCTGAGCCGCGGGCCCGGGACGGTCGCGGTCGTGGCCGTGCAGAGCCCCGGCGGCGCCCGGGTGGTGACCACCTGGGCCGGCGGCGGTGGCGGCGCGCTGGCCTGCGGCACCGCGACCCCACCGGGCAGCACGCCGCTGGAGACGGTCACCGTGGCGCGGGTGTGCGAGGTCGACCTGCCCGGGCTCGGCCCGCCCAGCGACTCGGCGTGGCTGGTGGTCAGCGCGCCGCCGACCGTGGCCACCGCCGAGCTGCTGGACGCCGACGGCCGGGTGATCGGCCCGCTGTCCCTGCAGGCCGGCAGCGCGGTGACCCAGCTGCCGGCCGACGCCCGCACGGTGCGCACCCTCTTCCCGACCGGGGCGGTGGCCGCCGAGACGCCGATCGCGCCGCCGGCCCCGGAGACCTTCGGCGACTTCGGCCCCGGACCGGTGTCCTGACCCGCCGGGCTCAGCCGGCCAGCAGCTGGTCGCGGACCTCGCGGCGCAGCACCTTGCCGATCTGCGAGCGAGGGAGGTCCTCGACGGCCACGATCCGCCGCGGCACCTTGTAGGCGGCCAGCGACGCGCGGAGCTGCTCCCGGACGGCGTCCAGGTCGAGCTCGCGCTCCAGCACCACCGCGGCGACGACCTCCTCGCCGCCCCCGCCGCCGGGCAGGCCGACGACGGCGGCGTCGGTCACCCCGTCGACGGCCTTCAGTGCGTCCTCCACCTCGGAGGGGTGGACGTTGAACCCGCCGGTGATGACCAGCTCCTTGATCCGGTCGACGATCCGGACGAACCCGTCGTCGTCGACCTCGGCCACGTCGCCGGTGCGCAGCCACCCACCGGGCAGCAGCACCTCGGCGGTCTCGTCCGGCCGGCGCCAGTAGCCGGAGAACACCTGGGGGCCGCGGACCAGCAGCTCGCCGCGCTCTCCCGGGGCCCGCTCGACCGTCGGGTCCTCCGGGTCGACCAGCTTCACCTCCGTGGAGGGGAACGGCAGCCCGACCGTGCCCGGCCGGCGGGTCGGGCCCACCGGGTTGCCGATCACGATCGGCGAGGCCTCGGTCATCCCGTAGCCCTCCACCACCAGCCCGCCGGTCACCCGTTCCCACAGCTGCGCGGTCTCCAGCGGCAGCGGCATCGCCCCCGAGATCGCCACCCGGGTGCCGGACAGGTCGACACCGCGCTCCTGCGCCGCGGTCGCCAGCCGCTGGTACATGGGCGGCACGCCGGGGAAGAACGTCGGCGGCCGGCGCTTCGCCGCGGCCAGCACCTGGTCGACGTCGAAGCGCGGGAACAGCACCAGGACCGCCCCCAGCCGCACGGCGGCGGCCAGGCACAGCAGCACCCCGTAGGCGTGGAAGAGCGGCAGCACCCCGTAGAAGACCTCCTCGCCCGGGCGCAGCCCCGGCACCCAGGCGACCGACTGCGTGACGTTGGCGATCAGGTTCCGGTGGGTGAGCACGGCGGCCTTGGGGCTGCCGGTGGTGCCGCCGGTGTACTGCAGCAGCGCGACGTCCTCGTGCGCCGGGCCGGGCCGGGCGTCGTCCAGCGGGCTCGCGGTGGTCACGGCGGCGTCCCAGGACGTCGTCCCGGAGGCCGGCCGGGTCATCGCCGCCCGCGTGGCGCGCGCCTTCGGCACCGGCAGCCGCAGGGCCAGCCGCTTGGTCAGCGGCAGCGCCCGGCTGAGGTCGACGGCGAGCACGGTGCGCAGCCCGGGGGCGTCCAGCCCCTGGACGACGGGTGCCACCACGTCCCAGACGACCGCGACGGTGGCGCCGTGGTCGCGGAACTGCTGGCCGAGCTCCTCGGCGGTGTACAGCGGGTTGTGCTCGACCACCACCGCGCCCAGCCGCAGGACGGCGTGGAACGCGACCACGTGCTGCGGGCAGTTGGGCAGCACCAGGGCCACCCGGTCACCGGCGCGCACCCCCAGGTCGTGCAGCACCGTGGCCGCCCGGGCGACCGCGTCCCGCAGCTGCGCGTAGCTGGTCGTGGCCCCGAAGAACTCCAGCGCCGGCCGGTCGGGGAACCGGCGGGCCGCCGCGGCCAGCAGGTCCGGGACGGTCTCCCGCGGGACCTCGACCTCGGCCGGCACCCCGTCGGCGTAGTGCCGCGTCCAGGCCGGTGCTCCCCGCTCCGGCTCGCTGACCACCATCTGCTCCTCGCTCCACGACGCACCCGGGTCGGCGGCGGAGCCGTGGCGTCCCGCTGACCGCCGGGTGCTCAGCGGTCAGCGGGAAGGTGCCACAGTCGTCAGCGGCAGGACGTCAGAGCGGCTGGACGGAGTCGGCCTGCATGCCGCGCTGGCCCGGGCTGGCCGAGTACTCGACCCGCTGGCCCTCGTCGAGGCTGCGGTAGCCGCCGTCGTCGGCGATGGCGGAGAAGTGCACGAAGACGTCGTCGCCGCCCTCGTCGGGCTCGATGAACCCGAACCCCTTCTCCGCGTTGAACCAGCGCACCGTGCCCTGCGCACCGCCGCCGCCGGCGCGGGGCGCGCGGGGTGCCCGCTCCTCACGACGCGGGCGGTCGTCACGACGGGGCCGGTCGTCGTACCGGGCCGGCGCGCGGCCGCCGCCCAGGGGGCGCACCGAGTCGGCCTGCATGCCGCGCTGACCGGGGCTGGCGGTGTACTCCACCCGCTGGCCCTCGTCGAGGCTGCGGTAACCGCCGTCGTCCTCGATGGCGGAGAAGTGCACGAAGACGTCGTCGCCGCCCTCGTCGGGCTCGATGAACCCGAAGCCCTTGTCGGCGTTGAAGAAGCGCACGGTGCCCTCGGACCCGCGACCGCCGCTGCGGCCGCGCGGTGCCCGGTCGTCCCGGCGGCCGCGCTCCTCGCGCTGGGGCGCCCGGCCGCCGCCCAGCGGCTGCACCGAGTCGGCCTGCATGCCGCGCTGACCGGGGCTGGCGGTGTACTCCACCCGCTGGCCCTCGTCGAGGCTGCGGTAACCGCCGTCGTCGGCGATCGCCGAGAAGTGCACGAACACGTCCTCGCCGCCGTCGTCGGGCTCGATGAACCCGAAGCCCTTCTCCGCGTTGAACCAGCGCACCGTGCCCTCGGACCCGCCGACCCCGCGGGAGGCGCGCGGCGCCCGGACCTGGCGCGGGTCGTCGCGGTGGCCGCGCGCCTCGCGGACCGGCCGGCCACCGCCGCGGCCCAGCGGCTGGATCGAGTCGGCCTGCATGCCGCGGTCGCCGGGGCTGGCGGTGTACTCGACCCGCTGGCCCTCGTCGAGGCTGCGGAAGCCCCCGTCGTCGGCGATCGCCGAGAAGTGCGCGAACACGTCCTGCCCGCCGTCGTCGGGCTCGATGAACCCGAACCCCTTCTCGGCGTTGAACCACTTGACCGTGCCCTGCGGCATCCTTCAGCTCCTGCACATCTCGACGTCCCAGCTGGTACCTACCTGTACCAGGGTCCTCCAGCCTGCCCGCCGGGACGAGTCGGCCTCCCCACCGGGGGTCAGCCGCGCCGACCGCTCAGGTCCTGCCGATCCCCCAGGAACGGGAAGCGGTCGCGGGTCGCCGCGACCCGGGCGGGGTCGACGTCGGCCAGCACGATCGTCTCCACCCCGGACGCGGTGGCCAGCAGCTCGCCCATCGGGTCCACGACCCGGCTGTCGCCGGCGTGCTCGGTGCCGTCGCCGGCGGTGCCGACCCGGTTGCAGCCGACCACGTAGGCCTGGTTCTCGATCGCCCGGGCCCGCAGCAGCGTCGTCCAGTGGTGCCGCCGCGCGCTGGGCCAGTTCGCCGGCACCAGGTAGACGTCGGTGTGCGGCGCCTGCGCCCAGAACACGTCCGCGAAGCGGAGGTCGTAGCAGATGAACGGGGTGATCCTCAGGGCCCCGACCTCGACGGTGACCGGGCCGGTGCCGGAGCGGAAGCGGGTGCGCTCGTCGGCGAACGGGTGGATCTTCCGGTAGCGGTGCGCCGTGCCGTCGGGCCCGGCGAGCACGAACGTGTTGTGCGGCAGCTCGCCGGCCACGTCGACCTCCGGGCAGGTGCCGGCCACCCACACGCCGTGCTCGGCGGCCTGGGCGGTGAGGAACTGCGCCGACGGCCCGTCCTCGGGCTCACCGATCCCCGGGGTCATCGAGAAGCCGGTGGAGAAGGTCTCGGTGAGCAGCACCAGCTCCGCCCCGGCGCCCACCGCCCGGGCCACCTGCGGGGCGAGCCGGGCGAAGTTCGCGTCCCGGTCCTCCCAGACGATGTCGTGCTGCACCGCGGCGATCCTCACTGCATCTCCTCCAGCCGCCGGGCGGCGTCCTCGAGCACGGAGTCGGTCTTGCAGAAGGCGAACCGCACCAGGTGCCGGCCCAGGTGCGCGTCCGCCGGGTCGTAGAAGACCACGGCCGGGACGGCGACCACGCCGGCGCGCGCGGGCAGCGACCGGCAGAACGCCCACCCGTCGCCGTCGGGCTGCACCGGCCGGACGTCGACGGTGGCGAAGTAGCCGGCCTGCGGGCTGACCACCGGCAGCCCCGCCCCGGCCAGCCCGGCCACCAGCAGGTCGCGACGCCGCTCCAGGTCGGCGGCGATCCCGGTGAAGAAGGCGCCGGGCAGCCGCAGCCCGGCGGCGATCGCCGGCTGGAACGGCCCGCCGTTCACGAACGTCAGGTACTGCTTCGCGGTGCGCACGGCGGCGACCAGCGGCGCCGGTCCGCAGACCCAACCGATCTTCCAGCCGGTGGTGGAGAACGTCTTGCCGCCGCTGCTGACCACCAGGGTGCGCTCGGCCATGCCGGGCAGGGCAGCCAGCGACCGGTGCTCGGCGCCGGTGAAGACCAGGTGCTCGTACACCTCGTCGGTGAGCACGAGCAGGTCGGCGGCGATGGCCACCTCGGCCAGCAGGGCCAGCTCGTCGGGGGCGAACACCTTGCCGGTCGGGTTGTGCGGGGTGTTGAGCAGCAGCAGCCGGGTGCGCGGGGTGACCGCGGCCCGCAGCTCGGCCTCGTCGAAGGTCCACTCGCCGGTGGTGACCGCACCGGTGGCCGCCGGCGGCCGGAGCGGCACCGGGCGCACCACCCCGCCGGCCATCGCCACGGCGGCCGCGTAGCTGTCGTACATCGGCTGGAAGAGCACGACCTCGTCGCCGGGCTCCAGCAGCGCGATCAGCGCGGCGGTGAGCGCCTCGGTGGCCCCGGCGGTCACCAGCACCTGGTCGGCCGGGTCGTACGCCAGTCCCCGGAAGCGCTGCTGGTGCTCGGCGATCGCGGTGCGCAGCTCGGGGTGGCCGGGGCCGGGCGGGTACTGGTCGTAGGGCGTGCCGATCGCCGCGCGGGCGACGTCGAGCACCTCGGCCGGGCCCGGGGTGTCCGGGAAGCCCTGCCCCAGGTTGATCGCACCCGTGGCCACGGCCAGTGCGCTCATCTCGGCGAAGACGGTCGTCCCGAAGCCCTGCAGCCGGGAGGAGAGGTACGGCGCGCGCGTCACGCCGAGGGGCCGATCGAGGCGAGCACCTCGGCCAGCGGGGTGGCCGGCCGGCCCAGCAGGTCGGGGACGGCGCTGCTGACCGGGGCCATCTCCCCCGCCGCGATCGCCGTGTAGGTCGACACCCAGGCGTCGACCAGCCAGCGGGGCACCCCGTACCCGGCCCGGCTGGCGTACGCCTCCGCCACGGTCTCCCGGTGGTAGCGCACGGTCCGCCCGGTGACGGCGGTGATCGTCCCGGCGACCTCGTCGAGGGTGAGCGCCGCCGGGCCGGTCAGGTCGTGGACCGCCCCGGCGTGTGCCGCCGGGTCCTGCAGCACCGCGGCGGCGACGGCCGCGATGTCGGCCAGGGCCACGACCGACGCCCGGCCGTCGCCCGCCGGGCCGCGGAGCACGCCGTCGTCCCCGACCATCGCCGGCAGGTCGTCGGCGTAGAGCCCGTCGCGGAGGAACGTCGTGGTCAGGCCCAGCGAGCGCGCGTACTGCTCGGTGGCCCAGTGGTCGCGCGCCAGGGTGAACGTGGCGTCCGGCGCGGCGCCGAGGAACGAGACGTAGACCAGGTGCCCGACCCCGGCGTCGGCCGCCGCGTCGAGGAAGCTGCGGTGCACCGCCACCCGGTCGGCGGACTCGCTCGCCGAGACCATCAGCACGGCGCCGGCGCCGGCCAGGGCCTCGCGCACCACCGGCCGGTCGGCGTAGGGCGCGACCACCACCGTGGCATCCGGCAGCTGCGGCGCGCGGGCCGGGTCGCGGACCAGCAGCCGCTGGTGCACCCCGGCACCGGCGAGCAGCCGGGCCACCCGGCCACCGAGCCGGCCCGTCGCGCCGGTCACCGCCACGGTCGGAGTCGAGCTGGGCTGCGGTGTGCTGCTCATCGCTGGGCTCCTCGGGACGGCGGCGGTGCGCCCACTCTGCCCGCCGTGGACCTCACGGTGTCAGCAGGGCCTTGACCGCCCGGCGCTCGTCCATCGCCCGGTAGCCCTCGGCGGCCTGGTCGAGGGGCAGCTGCAGGTCGAACACCCGGCCCGGGTCGATGTCGCCCCGCCACACCCGGTCGATCAGGTCGGGCAGGAACCTGCGTACGGGAGCGGGCCCGCCGTGCAGCCGCACCATGGTGGAGAACAGCTGGCGACCGGTGATCTCCACGCCGTGCGGGACGCCGACGAAGCCCACCCCACCGCCGGCGCGGGTCGACCGGATCGCCTGGTCCATCGACTCGCCGGTGCCCACGCACTCCAGCACCGCGTCCGCGCCCACCCCGTCGGTGAGGTCGCGGATCCGGGCGACGCCCTCGTCGCCGCGCTCGGTCACCACGTCGGTGGCGCCGAACTCGGTCGCCAGCCGCTGGCGGGGCGCGTGCCGGCTCATCGCGATGACCCGCTCGGCGCCCAGCTGGCGGGCCGACAGCACACCGAGCAGGCCGACCGCGCCGTCGCCCACGACGGCGACGGTCATGCCCGGCTGCACGCCGGCGGCGACGGCGGCGAACCAGCCGGTGGCCATGACGTCGGAGAGGGTGAGCAGGCTGGGCAGCAGCTCGGGCGCGGGCACCTCGGGCGTGGCCACGAGGGTGCCGTCGGCGTGCGGCACCCGCAGCAGCTCGGCCTGCGCGCCGGTGATGCCGACCCGGTCGGCGCAGGCGCTCTGGTAACCGACCCGGCAGGCCCGGCAGGTGCCGTCGGAGGCGATGAACGGCACGATCACGAACTGCCCGGGCCGCACGGTGGTGACGTCGGCACCGACGGCCTCGACGATCCCGCAGTACTCGTGGCCGATCGGCCTGGGCTCGGTCACCTCGTTGATGCCCCGGTAGGACCACAGGTCCGAGCCGCAGACGCAGGTGGCCGAGGCCCGGACGACGGCGTCGGTCGGCTCGAGCACCCGGGGGTCGTCGAGCTCCTCGACGCGCACGTCGCCGGGGGCGTGCAGGACTGCTCCGCGCATGGGTGGGGTCTTCCTCTCAGCTGGTGTCGCCGTCCTCTTCCCGGAGCCGGGGGCGCGGGAAACGGCGGGCGGTGTCAGTGCAGGTCGGCGTCTGCCGGCCCGGTCGTCCAGCCGCGGAAGCGGACGACGAGGCCGGCCCGGGTCGGGGCGCAGCAGTACGGGCCCGCCGCGACCGGGACGTCCGGCGGGAAGGCCGCGACCCGCACCAGCCGGAACGGCTCGTCGTCCACCCGGGCCCGCACGGTGACCGCGTCGCCGGAGCGGCTGGCCCGCACGGTGACCCGCCGGCCGGTCCAGTCCGGGACCGGTGCGACCGACCAGTCGGAGCGGCCGAGGGTGACCACGGCGCCCAGCTGCGCGGCGCCGTCGGAGAACTCGACGCCGGCCTTGAGCCAGGTCTCCGCGTCGGCCCGCAGCATCAGCCCGGCCTGGTCGAACTGCTGGTCGAGGTCGGCGTCGAAGGTCACCTCGACCGCGCCGTCCAGCGGGGCGAGCAGCGCGTGGGCGTCGTCGTGCACGAACCCGTAGGAGGTGTGCCGCCAGGCGTCGCTGCCCTTCGCGGCGGTCACCAGCAGGTCGGGCCCGTCCTCGCTGGCGGCGACCGGCGGCGTCGTCCACGCGCCGGCACTCCACGGCTGCACCACGACGTCGGTCATGCCCGGCACGGTAGCCAGGCGGCGAGGTGCGTCCCGCTGCGGCATCCCGGCCGGCGGACGCCGAAGCCGGCCGCAGCTCGGTGGAGGGCCCAGCGGGGAGACCGGCCCGCTCCCCTAGCGTGAGCGGCATGACCTCGCCGTTCATCGCCCGACCGGAGCTCCTCGACGCCGACCCGCTGCAGGCCACCGGCCGCCCGGTCCGCTGGGGCGTGGTGGCCACCGGCGCGATCGCCGCCACGGTCACCGCCGACCTGCTGCGGCTGCCCGACGCGGAGCTGCAGGCGGTCAGCTCCCGGCGGGCCGACCGGGCGCAGGCCTTCGCCGAGCGGTTCGGCGCCACCGCCTGGTACGCCGACGACGCGCAGGGCTCCGGGGTCGACGCGCTGCTGGCCGACCCGGCCGTGGAGGCGGTGTACGTCGCCACCCCGCACGCCCAGCACGCCGCCGTCGTCCGGGCGGCGCTGACCGCCGGCAAGTCGGTGCTGTGCGAGAAGCCGCTGACCATCAACGCCCGGGAGGCGACCGAGCTGGTCGAGCTGGCCCGCGAGCGGGGGCTGTTCCTGATGGAGGCGGTCTGGACCCGCTTCCTGCCCGCGTACCAGCGGGCGCTGGAGATCGCCGCCTCCGGCGAGGTCGGCACGGTGCAGTGGGTGTCCGCCGAGGTCGGCTTCCCCGCCCCCCAGGACCCGACCGCCCGCATCTGGGCACCGGCCGACGGTGGCGGCGCCCTGCTGGACCTGGCCGTCTACCCGCTGCTGTGGGCCTGGGGCACCCTCGGCCTGCCCGACGAGGTGCGCGCGGTCGGCACGCTGAACGCCGAGGGCGTCGACGCGCAGAACGCGCTCACCCTGACCTGGGCCTCGGGTGCGCAGGCTCAGCTGACCACCTCGCTGCTGGCCCGCTCACCGCACACCGCGATGGTCTGCGGCACCGACGGCTGGGTGCGCACCGACGGCGCCGACTCGGTGTACCGGCCCACCCGGCTGGACGTGCAGGCCGGCGAGGGGCCGGTGCGCACCGAGGAGTTCGGCCTGATCGGCTCCGGCTACGTGCACGAGCTGCGCGAGGTCACCCGCTGCCTGCAGCAGGGCCTCACCGAGAGCCCGGTGCTGCCGCTGGAGCACTCGCTGGCCACGATGCGGCTGCTGGACGGCGTCCGCGAGCAGCTGGGCGTGGTCTACCCCAACGACCGCTGAGCCCCCGGCGCCCGCGGCGCCGGCACGACCGCGGCGACGGCCGGCCGCGTGAGCCCGGCGACCCGGCGCTCGACCTCGTCGGCCACCGCCGGGACGACGGCCGCCGGCACCGCCCGCGCCAGCCACCAGCCCTGCGCCAGGTCGCAGCCCCAGACGGCGAGCTGGTGCCACTGCTCGGCGGTCTCCACGCCCTCGGCGACCACGGTCAGACCGAGGGCGTGGCCGAGGTCGACGGTGCTGCGGACGATCGCCCGGGAGGCCGGCTCGGTGCCCAGCCCGGCCACGAAGCTGCGGTCGACCTTGAGCGTGTCCACCGGCAGCCGGGACAGGTGGGCCAGCGAGGCGTGGCCGGTGCCGAAGTCGTCGACCGACAACCGGACGCCGAGCTGCCGCAGCTGGCCGAGCACGGTCATCGCCCGCTCCGGGTCGTCCATCGCGGCGGTCTCGGTGACCTCCAGCTCCAGGTCCTCCGGCGCCACCCGCTCCTCGCGCAGCGCGGCGGCCACCCGGTCGGGCAGGTCCAGGTCGTGCAGCAGCCGGGCGGAGAGGTTGACCGCCACGGTGAGCCGCCGGCCCTGCTCCCGCCACCCGCGGGCGTCGGCCAGCGCCCGACGCAGCACCAGGTCGGTGAGCGGGGCGATCAGCCCCGTCTGCTCGGCGAGCACGATGAACCGGTCGGGCGGCAGCAGGCCCAGCTGCGGGTGCGGCCAGCGGACCAGCGCCTCGACCCCGGCCACCCGGCCGTCGGCCAGCCGCACCTTCGGCTGGTGGTGCACCTCCAGCTCGCCCTCGCGCACGGCGCGGCGCAGGTCGCCGTGCAGGGCCAGCAGCCCGGGGTCGAAGGCGTCCAGGTCCGGTGCGTAGACCGCGATGCCGGTCGCCTGCCGCTTCGCCGTGCTGCGCGCCACGTCGGCCCGCCGGAGCAGCTCGGCGCCCCCGGACCCCAGCCCGCGGGCCAGGCCGGCGCTCAGGTCCACCTCGAGCTGCAGGTCCCGGACGGTGAACGGCCGCCGGAGCGCCGCCACCACGGCGGTGCCGACCGCGGCCGGCGCGTCGGGCACCAGCAGGGCGAAGACGTCCCCTCCGGTGCGTGCCGCGACGGCCCCGGGGGGCAGCACCTCGCGCACCCGGTCGGCGACCGCGACGAGCAGCTCACTGCCCACGTCGTGGCCGAGGGTGTCGTTGACCGCGGTGAAGCGGTCGATGTCCAGCAGCAGCACGGCGACGTCGTCCCGGTCGCCGCCCGACCGCTCCAGCCGCTGCAGGGCGGCGAGGAAGGCGGCGAAGGTGGCCAGCCCGGTCAACGGGTCGCGGTCGGCCTGGTCGCGGAGCTGCTCCTCCAGCCGGCGGTGCGCGGCGGCCTCGGCCTTGAGCTGACGACCCCGGCGGGCGCCGAACACCATCATCAGCAGGTGCGATGCGGCGAGCAGGAGGACCAGGTGGTCCAGCGGCAGACCGGTGGCTGCCGACCACGCGAGGATGCGCCCCGGCAGCTCCCAGGCGACCCCCGCGGCGGTGGCGAGCGCGGTCAGCCCGACGACCACGGCGGCGTCCCGGAGCACCTCGCGTCGCAGCTCGCCGGGGACGCCGTCCCCGGTCGGGGGCAGCAGGCCGTCGTCCGGGGCGCCGGTCAGCCAGCTGGTCGCCATCGTCCCTCCCCCACCACACGCCGGTGCTGCTCGATCCGGGCTCATCGGCAGTCGCCGCGTGGTCGCTGAGCCGCCGGCGGGCAGACCACCCGATCAGGGGAGACGACGCCGTCCCGGCCGGGGAGACCGCCCCGGTTACCGTGTGGCGGTGATCACCGTCTGCGGCGAGCTCGTGATCGACCTGATCCCCAGCGGGGACCGGGCGCCCGGGGCGGCCCCTCAGTACACCGCCTTCCCCGGCGGCAACGCGCTCAACGTCGCGGTCGCCGCGGCGCGGCTGCAGGCCCCCACCGCGCTGATGGCGCGGGTCGGCCCGGGGCCGTTCGGGGCGGTGCTGCGCGAGCACGCCGCCCGCAACGGCGTGGCCACCGACGCGATGCTGCCCGCGGCGGAGCCGGTCAGCCTGGCGGTGGTCGAGCTGGCCGCGGACGGGTCGGCCGGCTACTCCTTCCACACCGTCGGCGCCGCCGACTGGCAGTGGACGGCCGAGGAGCTGCAGCGCGCCTGGCCGCCCGGCACCCGGATCGTGCACATCGGGTCGATCTCCAGCTGGACCCCGCCGGGATCGGCCGCGCTCGCCGACCTGGTCGGCCGGGTGCGGGCCGAGGGGTCGGCGCTGGTCAGCTTCGACCCCAACGTCCGGCCCACGCTGATCACCGACGCCGACGCCGTCCGCGAGCAGGTGACCCGGCTGCGGCGCACCGCCGACGTGGTGAAGGTCAGCGCCGAGGACCTCGACTGGCTCGAGCCCGGCGCCGACCTGGACTCCGCCGCCGTCCGGTGGGCCGCCGAGGGGCCGGCGCTGGTGGTGGTCACCGACGGCGGGAGCGCCCTGCGGGCCGCCCGGCCCGACGGCACGCTGCTGCACCGGAGCCCGCCGGCGGTGACCGTGGTCGACACCGTGGGCGCCGGGGACAGCCTGGCGGCCGGGCTGTTCGCCGGCCTGGTGCGCACCGACGTGCTCACCCGCGACCGGCTCCTCGGGCTGCCCGGCCCCGACCTGGCCGCCCTGCTGGACGACGCCGCCCTGGTCGCCGCGCTCGCCTGCACCCGGCCCGGCGCCGACCCGCCGACGCTGGCCGAGCTCGAGGCCGCCCGCGGCTGAACGCACCGCGCCCCCGCTCACCGGTCGGTGAGCGGGGGCGCGGCGTGCCGGGAGGTCAGCGCCGGACGTCGATCGTGACCGACGTCGTGGCGCTCACCGCCGCGCCGCGGCTGTCGGTCATCGACAGCGTGCAGTCGAACGAGGCGGCGCCGGTCTCCGTGGGCCGGGCCCGCAGGGTGACGTTGCCGTTCTGCCCGGCCGGGTAGTCGCGGTTGGCGACCTGGCGGGCCGACCCGGGTGCCAGCTCCAGCGTCATCGCCGGACCCGACGTCTGGGTGCAGTCGTACCGGAACGACTCGCCCAGCAGGACGCCCCTGCCCCGGTTGCCGAACTGCACCACCAGCTGCACCGTCTGCTCCACGTTGGCCCGCACGACCGGCCCGTTGTTGATCTGCTGGTACAGCCGGGTCTCGGTCGGCGGTGCGGTGACGACCACGTCGAAGGTGACCGGGTTCGACCGGTTGCCGGCCGAGTCGGTGGCCGTGCAGCTGACCTGGGTGGTGCCGATCGGGAAGACCGTCCAGGGGCGCGGGCTGCAGGTCGGGGTGACCCGCCCGTCCCGGGTGTCCCCGGCCTCCGGCAGCGGGTACCGCACCAGCGCACCGGCGGTGCTGGTGGCGGTGGCGCGCACCGGGTCCTGCGCGGCGATCCGCGGCGACAGCACGTCGGCCGGCCGCGGGGCGAGCTGCGTCGGGTCGACGATGCCCCAGTAGGCGGGCATGACCTGCAGGTCGTCGTCGAAGGGCAGTGGCGACTCCCAGGGCCGGGCCGCCGGCCAGGTGCGCAGCCAGCTGCGGCCGTTGCTGATCCCCCAGAACGTCACCGACTCGATCGAGTCCGCGTGGCCCCGCAGCATGTCGAACAGGTCGCGGTAGTAGTACCCGAGCTCGGTCTCCGCGGCGTCCTGGTCGGCCATCGCCGGGGAGTGCTGGGGCACGGTGCCGTTGCTGACGTCGGCGCCGTTGTTCTCCTTGGAGTCGCTGACGTCCAGCTCGGTGATCGCCTGCAGCAGCGGCGTGCCGGTGCGGGCGCTGAGCTGCTCGACCGCGGTCAGCGAGTCGTCCAGCCACTCCACCGGGCGGGCGAAGTCGACGTGCGCCTGGTGGCCGACGCCGTCGATCGGCACGCCGCGCTGGACCAGGCTGTCGACCAGGCTCAGGTAGTCGGCCCGCTTGGCCGGCATCTCGGTGTTGTAGTCGTTGATGAACAGCGCGGTGTCCGGGAAGTACCGGTCGGCCAGCCGGAACGCCTCGTCGACGAAGCCCTCGCCGAGCACCTGGAACCAGCGGCTGTCCCGCATGTCGTGCGGGTTGGCGTTGTCACCGTCGGCGATGACCTCGTTGACGACGTCCATCGCCCAGATCGGGGAGTCCCCGTCGGGGTACCGGGCGGCCAGGTGGTCGGCGATGCCCTTGATGTGCGCCTCCATGCGGGCGCGCAGCAGGGCCTGGTCGGCGGGGGCGTTCGTCAGCGGCCGGTCGCCGTCGAGGAAGAACCAGTCCGGGGTCTGCGAGTGCCAGACCAGGACGTGCCCGTAGACGTCGGTGCCGGTGGCGTCGGCGAAGTCCAGCAGCGCGTCCAGGTCGCCGAAGGTGAAGGTGCCCTCGGTCGGCTGCACCTCGGCCGGCTTGCCGTCGTTCTCCGGGGTGAGGGCGTTGTAGTGGCGCTGCACCAGCTGCGCGGGCCGGCCCACGGTCTCCCGCTGGTCGATCGCCACGCCGACGTGCTCGAACCCGTCCGCGCCGAGGACGTCGGCGAGCCCGGGCACGTCCTGGACGGGGGTCTCGGCGAACCCGGCCAGCGTGAAGTCGTCGATCAGGAAGCTGACGCCGGCGTCGCCCTCCACGTACAGCTGGGCCCGGTCGATGGCCGCGCCCAGGGTGTAGGTGCCGCGCAGCTCGGTCCAGCCGTCGGCGGTGACGACCGCGCTGGCGCCGGCCACGTTGTCGTAGTTGGTCGCCGTCCCGCGGTCCCGCTGGACCGAGACCTTGAGCGAGGCCGGCGCCTGCCCGGGGGCGAGCTTCGCCCAGACCGACACCTGCACGGTCTCCCCCACCGCCAGCCCGGCGGTGACGTCGACGGCCGGGCCGTGCCAGCCCTGCGTGCGGCCGGTGGTCAGCAGGCTGGCGGTGCCGCCGTGGGCGTCGGTGGTGGTGGCGGCGACCTGCGCCTCGCCGCGGCCGGTCCAGCCGCCGAGGCCGGACTCGAAGTCGGTGGCCAGGTCGGCGCGGGTGCCCGGCTCGGCCGGGCCGGCCGCCTCGCCGGTGATCGTGACGTCGTCGACGAAGAAGGCCTGCGTCGCGTCGGGGCTCTCCAGGTAGAGCTCGAGGCCGCTGTTCCGGGTGCCGAACTCGTAGGTGCCGGCGACCCGCGTCCAGGCGCTGTCGGAGACGGCGACCTGCCAGGCCACCGTGTCGTAGGCCGTCGTGCCCCCGGCCGGGGTGCGGGCCGCGCTCAGCGTGACCACGTCGGTCTCCGGTTCCGGGGTGGTGTCGGCCAGCCGCACCCAGGCCTCGACCTGGTAGTTGCCGGCGGGCAGCAGCGCGGCGGCGTCCAGCGCCGGGCCGTGCCAGGTGTCGGTGCGCCCGGTGACCGCCAGGCTCTGCGCACCGCTGCGCGCCTGGGCGCTGCTGGGTGCGACCTGCGCCGTGCCGCGGCCGGTCCAGCCGTTCGTGCCCGCCTCGAAGTCGGCGGTGTGGAGGGTGGCCGGTGCGGCCGTGGCCGCGGGTGCCGCGACCACCCCCGCGGTGGCGACCATGCCGAGCATCGCTGCTCCGGCTCCCAGACGTCGTCGTCCCATGTGTCCCGTGTCCCCTCGGGTCGGCTCGCGTAGCGGCTCTGCTGCGTGACCAGTGACTTCCGAGAACTATCGGAAGTCACCCGGAAGAGTGAACCGCACCACAGCGGCCCCGGTCAACGCCGTCTCGGAACCCGGCCGTGCCGGTTCCCGGCGGGCTGCCGTCGCCGCCCGGGCGACCTACGCTGCGCGGGTGATCCTCATCGTGGTCAAGTGGCCGGTCCGCCCCGAGTTCGACGAGCAGTGGCCCGAGCTCGTCCGCGAGTTCACCGACGCGGTCCGCGCCGAGCCGGGCAACGTCTTCTTCGAGTGGTCGCGCAGCGTCGAGCAGCCGCACACCTGGGTGCTGGTGGAGGGCTTCGCCGACGCCGAGGCCGGCGCCGTGCACACCGCCTCCGACCACTTCCGGAAGGCGGTCTCGGAGATGCCCGACTGGGTCTCCGACACCCCGTCGATCATGTACGTCGACTCCCCCGACCTGGCCGGCTGGGGCCCGATGGGCGAGGTGCAGCCCCGCGGCTGACCGGCCCGGGCGGGCGGTGTGCGATCTTCTGCCGCATGGTGAACGTCCTGTCGATCCAGTCCCACGTCGCCTACGGGCACGCCGGCAACGCCTCGGCGGTGTTCCCGCTGCAGCGGCTGGGCGTCGAGGTCTGGCCGGTGCACACCGTCCAGTTCTCCAACCACACCGGCTACGGCGCCTGGACCGGCCGGGTGTTCGACGGGCAGGCCGTCGAGGAGGTCGTGCAGGGCATCGAGGACCGCGGCGTGCTCGGCAGCTGCGACGCGGTGCTCTCGGGGTACCTGGGGTCGGCCGACATCGGTCACGCGGTGCTCGGCTCGGTGGCCAAGGTGCGCAACGCCAACCCGGCGGCGGTCTGGGCCTGCGACCCGGTGATCGGCGACGTCGGCCGCGGGGTGTTCGTGCGGCCCGGCATCCCGGAGTTCATGCGCGAGGTCGCCGTCCCGGCCGCCGACATCGTCACCCCCAACCACTACGAGCTGGACCTGCTCTCCGAGACCGAGACCCGCTCGCTCGGGTCGGTCAAGGACGCCGTCGCCGCCGTCCAGGCGCTCGGCCCACGGGTGGTGCTGACCACCTCGCTGGTCGCCGAGGACACCCCGGACGACGCCGTCGACCTGCTCGCCTCGGAGGGCGGCCGGCACTTCCGGGTGCGCACCCCCCGGCTGGACCTGTCGGTCAACGGCGCCGGTGACGCGATCGCGGCGCTGTTCCTGGCGCACTGGCTGGACACCCGCTCGGCCGCCGACGCCCTCGGCCGCGCTGCCGCCTCGGTGTTCGGGCTGCTGCGGATGACCGCGGAGGCAGGGTCCCGGGAGATCCTGCTGGTCGCCGCGCAGGACGAGTACGTCTCCCCCACGACCACCTTCGACGTCACCGAGGTCTGACCATGAGCGACTTCCCCACGCTGGCCGAGCTCGCCGCCCAGGAGGAGGAGCTGCAGCTGCGCAGCTTCACCAACGACGACGCCTGGACCCTCGGCTCCGCGCTGGTCGCCCGCGCCCGGGCGGCGCGGCTGCCGGTGGCGATCGAGGTCTCCCGCCACTCCCACCAGCTCTTCCACGCCGCGCTGACCGGGGCGACCCCGGACAACGACACCTGGATCGCGCGCAAGGCCGCCACCGTGCACCGGTTCGGGCACAGCTCGCTCTACGTCGGCCAGCGCTCCCGCGAGGCCGGCACGACCTTCGAGGAGCAGTTCGGCCTCGACCCGGAGGGGTACGTCGCGCACGGCGGCGGCTTCCCGGTGCTGGTCCGGGACGTCGGCCCGGTGGGGGTCGTGGTCGTCTCCGGCCTCCCCCAGGTCGAGGACCACGCGATGGTCGTCACCGCGCTGCGCGAGCTGCTGGTGCAGCAGCTCCGCTGAGCCGGTGGCGTCCCGGCGACCCGCAGGCCACCGGGACGCCACCGGCCGGGTCAGCCGCCGGACGGGGTGAAGGCGCCCTCGCCGACCCGGACCAGCTCACCGGAGCCGGCCGGCAGGCCCAGGAACGAGGCGACGCTCCACGCCGAGGCGTACAGCTCGCCGCCGTCCACCAGCAGCCCGGTCGGCATGGTCACCTGGGCGGTGCTCCGCTCGCCGTGCCAGGCGATCCGGGTGACCTCGCCGATCGTCGACGGGTCGAGGTCCGGCCCCGGCCCCTCCTCCGGGAAGCCCTCGGCCACGTTGGACACGTAGACGGTGCCGCGGCGGTCGACGGCCAGGCCGGTGGGCGCGGTCAGGTCGTCGATCACGTGCACCACGGAGCCGTGCGCTGTGAGCACGTAGACCCGGCCGGCCCCGGGCACCTCGGCGCCCAGGGTGCTCACGTAGACCAGCCCCCACGGCCCCTCGGTGATCCCGGTGGGCACCGGGTCGCAGCCGACGGTGCCCGGGTTGTTCGG
Source organism: Modestobacter lacusdianchii (assembly GCF_054177765.1). NCBI lineage: Bacteria > Bacillati > Actinomycetota > Actinomycetes > Geodermatophilales > Geodermatophilaceae > Modestobacter > Modestobacter lacusdianchii. The sequence goes on from NZ_JBJJTJ010000008.1 coordinate 130,318, forward strand.
CGCCTCCGCGCAGCCGGGCACGTCGGTGACGACCGGTGGGACGAAGAACGTCGACACCTCACCGGTGCGCCGGTCCACCGACAGCACGGCGTTGGCACCCGCGTCGGCCACCAGCACCCGCTTGGACTGGGCGAGCACCGCGTAGGGGTTGGACAGCGTCTCGATCGGCAGCCCGCCGTCGTCGAACTGCTGCTGCCCGTCGGGGTTGGCAGCCAGCTCGTAGGCCAGCAGGTCGATCGTCTGCAGCACCTCCCCGCCCGGCTCGGCGACGACCAGGGACGTCGCGCCCTCCGGTGCGGGGGGCGCCTCGGCGCCCGGGCCGCCGTCCTCCGGCGGCGGGCCGGGTTCGCCGGTGGCCACGAACAGCCGGTTCCGGTCGAAGTCGACGCCCTGCGGGCTGACCAGCCCGCTGAGCAGCGTCTCCACCTCCCCGGTGCGCCGCGAGACGGCGGAGACCTCCCCGCTGTCGGCCTCGGCGACCACCACCCGGTGGCCGCGGTACCCGTTGAGCTGACGCGGGCCGTCGAGCCCGGTCGCGACGGTGGTGACGGCGGCGTCCCCGCCGTGGCCGTGCCCCCGGTCGCCGGCCTGCGCCGCCGTGGCCGGCGCCACCACCAACGCGGCGCCGGTGACGGCGACCGCGGTCCTCCTGAAGCGCTTCATCGAGCTCCTCCTGGACGTCCCCCGTGGCTGTGAACGTGCTGCGGACGCCGGGGACCTTCCTCGCCTGCACGGCCCCGGTTCAACGGGCTCCGGCACGGCGAGGGCGTGCCATTGCAGCCGGTAGCCGGACGGACGCCGCTGCTCCGCGTGTCACCTACCGTGGGGGCGCCCGCCCCGACCTCCGGAGGACCCCTCGTGCCAGCCCGCCCCGGCGACCCGGTGGACCTCGTGCTCGCCGCGCGCGACGACCTCGCCCCGCGCGACGACCTCGCCCCGCGCGACGACCTGGCCCCGCGCGACGACCTCGCCCCGCGCGACGACCTCGCCCCGCGGGACGCGCTGGCGATGGCCCGCCGCGAGCTGACCGCCGACTGCAGCCGCTGCGTGGGGCTGTGCTGCGTGCTGCCGGCCTTCGCCGCCTCGGCCGACTTCGCCTTCGACAAGCCGGCCGGCACACCCTGCCGCCACCTGCAGGACGACGCCCGCTGCGGGGTGCACGACCAGCTGCGCGAGCGGGGCATGCCCGGCTGCGTCGTCTTCGACTGCTTCGGCGCCGGCCAGCGGGTCACCCAGCAGACCTTCGGTGGCGCGGCCCGGCCCACCGATCCGGCCGGCCTGGCGGCGGTGTCGGCCGTCTTCGCCGTCATGCGGCAGCTCACCGAGCTGCTGTGGCACCTCACCGAGGCCGAGACGCTGGTGCCCGCCGGTGACCTGCGCGAGGAGGCCGCCGCAGCCCGGGCCCGCACCGAGCAGCTCACCCACGGCACGGCCGACGAGCTGACGGCCCTGGACGCCGCGGCCCTCCGCCTGGAGGTGAACGACCTGCTCGGTCGGGTCAGCGACGCGGTGCGCGCCGGTGTCCCCGGCCGGTCCCGCGACCGGCGCGGAGCGGACCTGGTCGGCAGGCAGCTGCGCGGCGCCGACCTGCACGGGGTGAGCCTGCGCGGGGCCCTGCTGATCGGGGCCGACCTGCGGGGCGCGGACCTGCGCCGGGCCGACCTGCTCGGCGCCGACCTGCGCGCGACGGACCTGCGGGGCGCCGACCTGACCGGCGCCCTGTTCCTCACCGGCCCGCAGCTGGCCGCGGCCACCGGTGACGCCGGGACCCGGCTGCCCGCGGCCCTGACCCGGCCCGCGCACTGGCCGGCCACCGCCTCGGCGCCGGCCGGCGGTGCCCGTTCGCCGACCGGCGGGGCCCGAGGGCGCCGCCCCCGCCGTCGCTGACCCGGGTGCGCCCCGGCACGATCTGCCCATGGGCTACCGCGCGGAGAGCACCCGCTACGACTCGATGACCTACCGGCGCACCGGCGCCAGCGGCCTGGACCTGCCGGCCGTCAGCCTCGGCCTGTGGCACAACTTCGGCGACGACGTCCCCTTCGACCGGCAGCGCGACATCCTGCGCCGGGCCTTCGACCTGGGGGTCACCCACTTCGACCTGGCCAACAACTACGGACCGCCCTACGGCTCGGCGGAGACCAACTTCGGCCGGCACCTGCGCGACGACTTCCGCCCCTACCGGGACGAGCTGGTCATCTCGACCAAGGCCGGTTACGACATGTGGCCGGGGCCCTACGGGCAGGGCGGAGGTTCCCGCAAGTACGTGCTGTCCAGCCTGGACCAGTCCCTGCAGCGGATGGGCCTCGACCACGTCGACGTCTTCTACAGCCACCGGCCCGACCCGACCACGCCGCTGGCCGAGACGATGGGCGCGCTGCACACCGCCGTCCAGTCGGGCAAGGCGCTCTACGCCGGCATCTCCTCCTACTCCCCGGCGATGACCGCCGAGGCCGCGGCGATCCTGGCCGACCTGGGCACGCCGCTGCTGATCCACCAGCCCTCGTACTCGATGCTCAACCGCTGGATCGAGACCGAGGGCCTGCTGGACACCCTCGCCGACGTCGGCGCCGGCTGCATCGCCTTCTCCCCGCTGGCCCAGGGCATGCTCACCGACAAGTACCTGGGCGGGGTGCCGGAGGGCTCGCGCGCGGCGCAGGACAAGTCCCTGGACGCCGGCATGATCACCGACCAGTACCTGACCCACGCGCGGGCGCTGAACGACATGGCCGCCGCACGCGGGCAGAGCCTGGCGCAGCTGGCGCTGTCCTGGGCGCTGCGGGACAGCCGGGTGACCTCGGTGCTGGTCGGGGCCAGCAGCGTGCGGCAGCTGGAGCAGAACGTCGCCGCGCTCGAGAACCTGGAGTTCTCCGCCGACGAGCTGGCCGCGATCGACCAGCACGCCGTCGACGGCGGCATCGACATCTGGCGGGCGGCCCGCGAGGGCGCCCTCTGAGACGCGGGCGAGCCCGGTCCGCTGCCCCCGGGGAGGCGCGGACCGGGCTCGCCGGTCGTTCGTCCGAGGTCAGCCGGTGACGACGGCGATCTCGTTCGGGGTGGCGTCCAGCTCGCCGGTGGCCAGCACCTCGCCGGTGGCCAGGTCGATGGCGTGGACGGCGTTGGCCGCGGGCTCGGTCACGTAGGCGATCCCGTCGAGCACCTTGAGCGCGGGGTGCGGGTCCTGCCACTCGGCCGGGCCCTCCCAGGCGTCGATGACCGGGTGGCTGGCGAGCAGCTCACCGGACTCCTCGTCGATGAGGTGCACGGCGCCGTCGCTGCCGAGCAGCACCGCCTCGCCCTCCGGGCCGCGGGCCAGGTCGCGGAAGGTGTACCGGACGCCCTCGGGCAGCGGCACGACCTGCAGCCGGTCGGCCGCGGTGTCGACCAGCACGACGTCGGAGAGCAGGTAGCCCTCGAGGTCCGGGTCGCTCTTGTAGTCACCGACCGCGACCGGCGAGGACTCGGTGGTGAAGACGTTGCCGGTGCGGCCGAACTCGTCGGGGGCGTCGAGCTTGGTGAACGCGCCGTCGTAGACCAGCACGCCGTCCTCGCAGCCGAACACCGCGACCTCGCCGGCGACGGTGCCCTCACCGTGCACGCCGGGGCACTCCTCGTTGCGGGCGACCTCCTCACCCGACGGGTCGAGCACCCGCACACCGGTGCGGCCGTCCTCGGTGCCCAGGGTCGACAGCAGCGAGCCGTCCTCCAGCTCGATGGCCACGCCGTGGTGGGCGGCCTCCGACGTCCACTCCTCGGTCTCCGGCAGGCCCTCGGAGCTGCGCAGCGCGGCGGTCTCGAAGGAGGCGATGTCACCGGTGCCGTCGGCGAAGAGCACCGTGCGATCGCCGTGGACTACGACGTGGCCGGCGGTGTCGGCCTCGAAGACGTCGTCGGTGAGCTCCGGGTCGCCGGCCCAGGAGGTGCCGCCGTCGGTCCAGACCCCGGTGTCGAGCACCTGGAAGCCCTCGTCGGTGGTCACGAGCACGTGCCGGCCGTCACCGGCGGCGTTGACCCGGGTGAAGCCGTCGATCGGGAGGTCGCCGACGACCTCGAGGGTGTCGGCGTCCAGCACCAGCAGGCCACCGTCGTAGGTGAGCGCCAGCCGGGGCTGGGCCGCGGAGACCTCCTCGGCGGAGGAGGCGCCGGCGGTGTCCTCGGCCGCGTCGGCGGTGGAGTCGTCGGAGGAGCAGCCGGTCAGCAGGAGGGCGGTGACTCCCAGACCGGCGACCCCGATCGGGAAGGGAGAGCGAGAGCTGTTCATGGCCGACACCTTATCGGGAACGATTCCTGTTCTCTCCAGTGGGTCAGCGGAGCCCGGCGACGATGTCCTCGGTGTTCGAGCGCATCATCGCCAGGTACGTCTCGGCACCCTCCCCCGGACCGCTCAGCGACTCGGTGAACAGCGGCGTCACGGCCACCTCCACCGCCGCCTGCTCGGCCAGCACCTGGGCGAGCCGGTCGGGCTGGGAGGAGTCGACGAAGATCGTGCGCACGCCCGCCTCGCGGATGCTGGTGGCCAGCTCGTCCAGGTCGCTGGCGCTGGGCGCGGCCAGCGTCGTCCCGCTGGGGATGACCGCGCCGACCACGGTGAAGCCGAACCGGTCGGCCAGGTAGCCGAAGACGTGGTGGTTGGTCAGCAGGGCCCGCCGCTCCGCCGGCAGCCGGTCGAACTGCTCGGCCATCCAGGAGTCCAGCTCGGTGAGCTCCTGCTGGTAGGCCGCGACCTGCGCGTCCAGCGCGTCGCGGTCCACGCCCTCGACATGCTCGGCCAGCGCACCGGCCAGCGCGTCGGTGACGGTGAGCATCCGGGCGGGGTCGGTCCAGAAGTGCGGGTCGACGCCGGAGGCGTCCTCGGTCACCCACTCCAGCGGCGGCACCGCCTCCCCGGCCTCCAGCACCGGGACGCCGTCGCCGCGGGCGGCCTCGACCTGGGCGGCCAGCCCCTCCTCCAGCCCGAGCCCGTTGGCGACCAGCAGGTCCGCCGCGCGCATCCGCGCCGCCTCCTGGGCCGAGATCTCGAACGAGTGCGGGTCCGCGCCGCGCGGCATCAGCGTCACCACCTCCGCCTGGTCGCCCACCAGCTCGCCGACCACGTCGCCCAGGACGTCGGTGGTCACCACCACCAGCGGCCGGTCCGTGGACTCCGTGCCGCAGCCGGCCAGCACCCCGGAGGCGACGAGCAGCGCGGCGGCGGAGCCCAGCAGCCGCCTCATCGCCCGGTCTCCGCGAAGAACAGCGGCGTGACCTCGGTCGGCAGCGACCGGGCCAGCCGGGCACCGTCGGCGTAGTCGACCTCGTGCACCACACCGGCCGAGGGCACGTTGACGTAGGCGCGGGAAGCGTCGACCTCCAGGGTCATCGCCGCCAGGTCCTCCGGCGCCCCGGCCAGCGGCTCGGTGGTCGCGACGACACCGGCCTCCGGCTCGATGACCAGCAGCCGCCCGGCGTCGTCCAGCGCGACGACCCGGTCCCGGTCGTCGTCCACCGCGACCGCCCGGGCCAGCGGCGCGGGCGTCTCGATCAGCTGCCAGCTGCGGGCCCGGGTGTCCAGCACCCACACACCCCGGTCCCCGGCCACGGCCGCCACGGACGGCCGGCCCGGCCGCTGGGCGAACGCCGTCGCCCGCTGCTCCTCCGCGACCGGCTCCGGGTACGGGACGGCCTCGAACTCGACCCCCCCGTCGGCCTCGGTGGCCAGCACGGCCCCGTCGGCGCAGGAGACGACGACACCCACCCGGGTGCTCGCCCCGCCCCGCGCGTCCGGGCACGGCGCGCTCGCGCCGTCGACCGGCTCGCCGTCGGCGTCCAGCGCGCGCACCTGGTCGGCGTCGGTGGCGACCAGGTGCTGCCCGAGCGGCAGCAGGGCCCCGTCGTGCGGCGCCGCCTCGGTGCTGGCGGTCTGCTCGATCTCCCCCTGCCCCAGCGCCGCCCGGTCGAGCACCAGCCCCTCGCCGGTGGCCGGGCTGAACAGCGTGGTGGTCTGTTCGGAGGAGCCCACCCGCACCTCGCCCGACCAGTCCAGGGTGCCCACCACCCGGGGCTGCGCCCGGTAGTAGTGGGCGTGGTCGCCGTGGTCGACCGTCCAGGTGCCGGAGTCGACGACGGTCAGCTCGCCGGCCTCGGACACCGCGAACAGGAACCGCCCGTCGCTGACCACCGAGGTGGTGGCGCCGATGGGGTCGAGGGCGATCGACTCGCCGGTCAGCAGGTCCAGGCTGTGGGTGGCGCCGGCGCCGTCCAGGTAGCTGAGCCGCAGCTGCGGCTCGGTGAGCTCCTCGGCCCCGGCCACGTAGCCGTGGCCGCCGCTGGGCTCGGCGGTCGCGCCGGCCGAGCCGGCGTCGGTGCCGGCCTGCCCGCAGGCGGTGGTGAGCAGCGCGAGGCCGGCCGTCGCGGCGAGCGCACCCCGGCGGGTCGGCCGGGTGCGGGTGGTGCGGGACACGGGGTCCTCCAGACGAGCGGTGGGTGGGACGGGGTTCAGCGGGGGACGGCGGCGCGCACGCCGACCGAGACGGCGACCAGGGCCACGGCGGCGCCGGCGACGGAGGCGCCGCCGGCCGTGCTGGCGTGCCAGGACAGCAGCAGGCCGAGGAGCACCGCGGTCACCCCGAAGGCCGCCGCCAGCGCCATCGTCGTGGGCACCCGGTGGGTCCACTGCCGGGCCGCGGCGGCCGGCGCGAGCAGCAGCGCGAGCACCAGCAGCGACCCGAGCGCCTGGAAGGAGGCGACGACCGCGACGGTGACCAGCAGCCCGAGGACGACGTTGGCCCGGGCCGGGCGCAGGCCCAGCGTGGTCGCCGTCCGCCGGTCGAAGGCCAGCGCGACGAAGGCGCGGTGGAAGACCAGGCACGTCAGCAGCACCAGGCCGAGAGCCACGGCGAGCACGGTCAGCTCGGCGGTCTGGATGGCCAGCACGTCACCGAAGAGGATGGCGGTGAGGTCGGTGGCGAAGGACCGCGAGCGGGAGACGATCACCACGCCCAGGGACAGCATGCCGACGAACAGCAGCCCGGTCGCGGTGTCGTGCGACAGCCGGGTGCGCCGGGCGACCACCCCGACGCCCACGCTCATCAGGCCGGCGCTCGCGGCGGCACCGATCAGCAGCGGCCAGCCCGCGAGCGCCGCGACCGCGACGCCGGGCAGCATGCCGTGCGCCACCGCCTCGCCGAGGAAGGCCAACCCGCGCACGACCACCCAGGTGCCCACCACGGCGCACAGGACGGCGGCGAGACTGCCGCCGACGAGCGCACGCTGCAGGAAGGAGATCCCGAGCGGATCGGTCAGCCAGGCCACGTCGACCGACCCTACATGGGACTGGTTATCGCTATCGCTAGGCTCTGGGGGTGGACGACCCGACCGTGCGACTGGCCCAGCTCAGCGTCCGACGCGGCCCGACCCTCGCCCTCGACGGCGTCGACGCCACCTTCCCCGCCGCATCGACCACCGCACTGGTGGGCCCCAACGGGTCGGGCAAGTCGACGCTGCTGGACGTGCTGGCCGGCGCCCTGCCGGCCACCAGCGGCCGGGTCACCGGGCTCGCCGGGGTCGCCGTGGCCTACGTACCGCAGCACAGCGCGGTCACCCCCGACCTGCCGATCACGGTGGGCGAGACGATCGCGATGGGCCGCTGGCGGGAGCGCGGGCTGCTGGGCCGGCTGCGCCCCGGCGACCGGGCCGTGGTGGCCGAGTGCGCCACCCTGCTGGGCCTGACCGACCTGCTCGCCGCCCCGCTGAGCCAGCTGTCGGGCGGTCAGCGGCAGCGGGCCCTCGTCGCCCAGGGGCTGGCCACCCGCGCCGCGGTGCTGCTCGTCGACGAGCCCACCGCCGGCGTCGACGAGACGACCCGCCGCGCCCTGCTCGGCGCCCTCGAGACGGAGGCCGCGCGCGGCGCGGTCGTCGTGCACGCCACCCACGACGAGGACGCGATCGCCCGCGCCGACCACGTGCTGGCCCTGCGCGACGGCCGGGTGGACGACCGCGACCACCTGCCGCTGCGCCGGGGCTGACCGGGCGGTCAGCCCTGCCGGGCGGGCCCGTCGACCGGGGCCGGCTCCGCGGCGGCGTGGCAGGCCGCGCAGGTGCCGAAGATCTCCAGCGTGTGCTTGACGTCGACGAAGCCGTGCTCGCCGGCCACCCGGTCGGCCCAGCGCTCGACGGTCGGCCCCTCGACCTCCTCGGTGCGGCCGCAGGCGCGGCACACCAGGTGGTGGTGGTGCCGGGTGCTGCACCGGCGGTAGATCGCCTCGCCGGCGTCGGTGCGGATCGAGTCGAGCTCGCCGTCGTCGACCAGCGCCTGGACGGCGCGGTACACCGTCGACAACCCGATGGTGTCGCCGGCGGCGCGCATCCGGGCGTGCACCTCCTGGGCGCTGTGGAAGCCCTCGAGCTCGTCGAAGACGGCGTTGACGGCGGTGCGCTGGCGGGTGTTGCGGATCATCTCGGGCTCATCCCATCGTCTACCGGGCACCCCGCGCCGTCCTCGACGACGGGCACGGGTCCAGCTCCCACGGCCGGGTGCGACACGTGGTCGAGCGCATCGCGCACGATGTGCCCGACGTGCGGGTCGACCAGTGCGTAGTGCACCTCACGGTGCCGCCGCTCGCCCACCACCAGGCCCGCCCCCCGCAGCACCCGCAGGTGCTGGGAGACCAGCGGCTGCGGCGCGCCGAGGTCGTCGACCAGCTGGTGCACGCAGCGACTGCCGTGCTCCAGCAGCAGGGCGACGATCGACAGCCGCATCGGTGCCGCGAGCGCGGCCAGCAGGGAACTGGCCGCCTGCACCGTCTCCGAGGAGGCCGGCGGTGCCGCGGCCTCCTCGTGCTCCGGCGCGGCGGTCATCACATGAGGGTAAGGGCATGTGAGAACTGTTGTCGACTGCCGCCCGGGCCCGGCCTCACTCGTAGGGTTCCGCCGGCGCCGCCACCGCCCGCACCGACAGCGCCTCGACGGCCGGCTCCGGGTACCCGACCGCCGGGTCCGTCCGGGGCGGGGTGAACGTGCCGATCACCTCGACCCACTCGTCGCTGGCGAACTCCGCCGCACCGCCGGGCACCGCGACCCGGATGGCGGTGGCGTCGGCGGCGCAGCAGTTGATGTCGAAGCGGGTGACGTACCAGCCGCCGGCCGCCCGCGGCGAGACGAAGCCGACCAGCCGGACCCGCCGCCCCTCCAGCGCGCTGGTGTCGGGGGCCTGCGACCAGACGTGGTACGCGAACAGCGTCATCGTGCGGTGGTCGGCCCCCTCGTCGTCCGGGCCGATGCCCACCGACGACGGCGCCGCGGGCACCGCGACGGGTGCCACGGCCTGCCGGCCGGCCGACCAGGCACCCAGCGCCGGCGGCGCGACGACCAGCACCACCGCGACCGGGGCGGCCAGCAGCCAGCCCACCACCGGGCCGGGGTGCGCGTGCTCCCCGGCGTGGTCGGCGCGCCGCCCGAGCAGGCCGGTCAGCCCCAGCCCGGTCACCACGACACCCGCCCCGAGCAGCAGCGGGCGGAACCCGGGCTGCACGTAGTCCAGGTACCGGTCGGTGCCGGCGACCAGCAGCACCGCGACGCCCAGGAGCAGCAGCAGCGCGTGCTGGGTGGTCCGGTCCGGCCGGGTCACAGCAGCACCTCCCCCACCAGCAGGGCGATGCCCACCGCGACCACCAGGGTGGCCGGGGCGAACCGGAGGGCGAAGCCCCGGCCGAAGGTGCCGGCCTGCAGCGCGATCAGCTTGACGTCCACCGCCGGCCCGACGACGAGGAAGACCAGCCGCGCGGTGAGCGAGAAGGAGGTGAGGCTGGCCGCGACGAAGGCGTCGGCCTCCGAGCAGATCGCCAGCACCACGGCCAGGGCGGCCAGCACGAGGACGGCGAGCACCGGTGAGGCGGCGACCTGCTCCAGCCAGCTGCGGGGCACGAGCACGCCCAGCGTCGCCGCGGCGGCGCCGCCGACCACCAGGAACCCCCCGGCGTGCACCAGGTCGTGCTGCATGGTGTCGCGGAAGACCGCCCCGCGGCCGGCTCCCGGCGCGCTCGTCGCCGCTCGCGCCGGCCGGAACCAGTCGGCGCGGCCGACCAGCGTCCACAGCCAGCCCATCACCAGGGCCACCGCCAGCGAGGCGGCGAAGCGGGCCGCGACCATCTCCGGCTGCCCGGGGAAGGCGACCGCGGTCGCCACCAGCACCACGGGGTTGATCGCCGGGGCGGCCAGCAGGAAGGCCAGTGCGGCAGCCGGGGTGACCCCGCGGCGCACCAGGCTGCCGGCCACCGGCACCGACGCGCACTCGCAGCCGGGCAGCACCACTCCGGCCACGCCGGCCACCGGAACGGCCAGTGCCGGACGGCGGGGCAGCGCCCGGGTGAAGAACGACGCCGGCACCAGCGTGCTGATCGCCGCCGACAGCGCCACGCCGAGCACCAGGAACGGCAGCGCCTGCAGACAGACGGCCACGAACACGGTGCTCCAGGCCAGCACGACCGGGGCGTCGAAGAGCCCCGGCGCCGCGAAGTGCAGCACCACCAGCAGCGCCACCAGGGCGGCCAGCAGGTCGGTGCTGCGCAGCCCGCTCCGGCCGGCCGGCTCGTCGACGGGCAACCGCAGCTGGGTCACCTGACCTCCCGGAGGGTGGACGAACACGGTTCCCGTTACCGTGGCTCGGGTCCACGTTCTCACGGACCCCCCATCCCCCTGCACGACCGAGGAGCCCGTCCATGGCCGAGTCGAAGAAGAACCGCACCGCGAGCGCCGGGCGGGTGCTGCGCAAGGCGGTGGGCACCGTGGCCACCGGCGTCGTCGGTGTCGTCGTCGTGCGCGCCGCCGAGCGCGGCGAGGCCGGCAGCCTGCCCCGCCGGCTGGCGGTCGGGGCGACGAAGCTGGGCATCCGCGGCGCCCGCCGCGCCGAGGTGGGCGTGGAGAAGGCGCGGCTCGCCGCCGGCGACGTGCGGGCCCAGGCCTACGCCGACCTCGGTGAGCAGGTGCCCCCGCCGGCCGACCGCTCCGGCGGTCACGACCACCAGCACTGATCGCGGTGGAGACGGCGACCGGCACCGCCCGGCTGGTCAGCGACGCCGGCGGCCGGCTGCGGATCGCCGTCCCGGCGCTGACCGGCACACCCGCCCGCGCGGTGGCCCTGGAGGACCTGCTGGACGCCGTCCCCGGCGTCCGCACCGCGCACGCCTACCCGGTCACCGGCTCGGTGCTCGTCTGGCTGGACGCCGACGCCGGCGCCGAGGCCCGGTCGGTGGTGCTGCGGGTCGCCGCCTCGGCGGCCGCCCTGCCGGCAGCGGCCGAGGTCGCCCGGGCGCCACGGTCGGCCGACGTCGCCAACGGCGAGCTGGTGCGGATCGCCGTCGGCGGCGCCGCGCTGGCCCTGCTGGGGGTGCGCCGGTACGGGTTCGGCCGCCCGCCGGTGCTCACCGGCCGCAGCCGGCTGGTCGCCACCGCGCTGACGATCTTCACCGGGTACCCGTTCGTGAAGGGCGCCGCCGGGGCGCTGGCCGGCAGGCGGAGCGCCGGCACCGATGCGCTGGTCACCGCGGCCACCGTCGCCAGCCTGCTGCTGCGCGAGAACGTGGTCGCCCTGACCGTGCTGTGGCTGCTCAACATCGGCGAGTGGCTGCAGTCGGTCACCCTGCGCCGCACCCGCCGCGCGATCTCGGCGCTGCTGGCCGGCACCGAGACCACCGCCTGGGTGGTCGTGCCCGGGGAGGGCGGCGAGCCCGACGTCGAGCGCCAGGTCGACCTGGCCCGGCTGCGGGTCGGCGACCTGGTCGTCGTGCACGACCAGACGACGCTGCCGGTGGACGGCGTCGTCGTCGAGGGCACCGGCGTGGTCGACCAGGCCGCGATCACCGGCGAGCCGCTGCCGGTGCAGGTCACCCCGGGGGCGACGGTGCACGCCGGCTCGGTGAACGTGCGCGGCCGGCTGGTGGTGCGCGCCTCGGCGACCGGCTCGGACACCGCGATCGGCCGGATCATCGCCCGGGTCGAGCAGGCCACCGACGACCGGGCGCCGATCCAGACCGTCGGGGAGACGTTCTCCCGCCGCTTCGTGCCCGCCTCCTTCGCCCTGGCCGGGCTGACCTGGCTGGTCACCCGGGACGTGCGCCGGGCGATGACGATGCTGCTCATCGCCTGCCCGTGCGCGGTCGGGCTGGCCACCCCGACCGCGGTCAGCGCGGCGATCGGCAACGGCGCCTCCCGCGGGCTGCTGATCAAGGGCGGCGCGCACCTGGAGGCCGCCGGCCGGGTGGACGCCGTCGTGTTCGACAAGACCGGCACCCTGACGATCGGCCGCCCGGTGGTCACCAACGTCGTCTCCTTCTCCGACGACTGGACGCCGGAGACGGTGCTCGGCTACGCCGCGAGCTCGGAGGTGCACTCCCGGCACCCGCTGGCCCAGGCGGTGATCCGTTCCACCGAGGAGCGGCACGTGTTCATCCCGCCGCACGAGGAGTGCGAGGTGCTGCTGGGCCTGGGCATGCGCACCCAGGCCGACGGCCGGGTGCTGCTGCTGGGCAGTGAGCCGCTGATGGCGAGCGAGGGCGTGGCCGTCGGCGACGCCGCCCAGGGCTGGCTCGACCGGCTGCGCGCCGCGGCCGAGACCCCGCTGCTGCTGGCCGTCGACGGCGAGCTGGTCGGGCTGGTCAGCCTGCGCGACGAGGTGCGCCCGGAGTCGCGGGAGGTGCTGGAGACGCTGCGGGCCACCGGGGTGCGCCGGATCGTGATGCTGACCGGTGACCACGAGAGCACCGCCGCCGCCGTCGCCGCCGAGCTCGGGGTCACCGAGTGGCGGGCCGAGGTGCTGCCCGAGCACAAGCAGGACGTCGTGGCGGCGCTCCAGGCCGAGGGGCACACCGTGGCGATGGTCGGCGACGGCACCAACGACGCCCCGGCGCTCGCCGCGGCCGACATCGGGATCGCGATGGGGGTCTCCGGCACCGACGTCGCGGTGGAGACCGCCGACGTCGCGCTGGTCGGTGACGACCTGCGGCACCTGCTGGACCTGCGGGAGCTGGGCGGGCAGACGCTGGGCGTGGTGCGGCAGAACTACGGCATGTCGATCGCGGTCAACGGCATCGGCCTGGCCGTCGCCGGTGGGGGCGCCCTCTCCCCCGTGCTGGCCGCCGTGCTGCACAACGCGTCCTCGGTCGCGGTGGCGGTCAACTCCGCGCGACTGGTGCGGCACCGCCCGGCGCGAGCGGTGGGCAGCGCGGCGCCGGCCCCGGCACCGGCGGACTGAGGGGTCACCTCCAGTTTGCCTGTCTGCGCATCTGCGCAGATAGGCTCGGTCGGTGACCTCACTGGCGGCGCCGCCGCGGACAGCTCCCCCGGCGCGGTCGCGTCGTCGACTCCCCGGCTGGACGGCGGTCCCGGAGGTGCGATGGGCGGCCGCCGCGCTGGCGCTGTTCCTCTCCGGCGGCCTGGTCCAGCTGCTCGACGGGCCGCAGCCGCTGGCCTGGGCCCTGTACCTGGGCTGCTACGTCACCGGCGGGTGGGAGCCGGCCTGGGCCGGGCTCACCGCGCTGCGCGAGCGCACCCTGGACGTCGACCTGCTGATGGTGCTGGCCGCGATCGGGGCGCTGGCGCTGGGCCAGGTGTTCGATGGGGCGCTGCTGATCGTCATCTTCGCCACCTCCGGCGCCCTGGAGACCGTCGCCACCCGGCGCACCGCCGACGCCGTCCGCGGGCTCACCGACCTCACCCCCGAGCGGGCCACCGTGCTGGCCGGCGGGCAGGAGCGGCAGGTGCCGGTCGCCGACCTCGCGGTCGGCGACGTCGTCCTGGTCCGCCCCGGCGAGCGGGTGCCGGCCGACGGCACGGTGGTCGACGGCGGGTCCGACGTCGACCAGGCGTCGATCACCGGCGAGCCACTGCCGGTGGACAAGGTGGCCGGCGACGAGGTCTGGGCAGGAACGGCCAACGGCACCGGAGCGCTCACCGTGCGGGTCGACCGGCCGGCGGCCGACGCGGTCGTCGCCCGGATCGCCGCCCTGGTCGAGGAGGCCAGCGCCACCAAGGCGCGCACCCAGCTGTTCATCGAGAAGGTCGAGCAGCGGTACTCGATGGGCGTCGTGCTCAGCACGCTGGCCGTCTTCGGCGCCCCCCAGCTGTTCGGGGAGCCGCTGCAGGAGTCGCTGCTGCGGGCGATGACCTTCATGATCGTCGCCTCGCCGTGCGCGGTCGTGCTGTCGACGATGCCGCCACTGCTGTCGGCGATCGCCAACGCCAGTCGGCACGGGGTGCTGGTGCGCTCGGCCGTGGTGCTCGAGCAGCTGGGCGCCACCACCGTGGTGGCGCTGGACAAGACCGGGACGCTCACCGACGGCATGCCCGCGGTGGTCGCCGTCCGCCCGCTGCCGGGCACGACCGGCGAGGAGCTGCTCGCCTTGGCCGCGGCCGCCGAGGCGCCCAGCGAGCACCCGATCGGCCGCGCGGTGGTCGCCGCCGCCGGGTCGCCCCTCGCCCCCGCCACGGACTTCCGGGCCGCGGTGGGCTCCGGCGTGAGCGCGACGGTGGGCGGTCGCCGGGTCGCCGTGGCCGCACCGGGCCCGGACGATGCCGCGGTGGCCGGGCTGGTCGCCCAGGAGCAGGCCGACGGCCGCACCGCCGTCGTGGTCACCGTGGACGGCCGGCCCGCCGGGGTGCTGGCGCTGGCCGACCGGGTGCGCCCCGAGGCCGCCGCCGCGGCGGCCGCGCTGCGCCGGCAGACCGGCGCGGAACCGGTGCTGCTCACCGGCGACAACGCCGGCGCCGCCCGCACGCTGGCCGCCCAGGTCGGGCTGCGGGACGTGCGGGCCGAGCTGCTGCCGCAGGACAAGGCCGCCGTGGTCGGCGACCTGCAGCGCGCCGGGCACCGGGTCGCCCTGGTCGGCGACGGGGTGAACGACGCCCCGGCGCTGGCCACCGCCGACGTGGGCGTGGCGATGGGCGGCATCGGCTCGGACCTGGCGCTGCAGAGCGCGGACGCGATCGTCGTCCGCGACGACCTGGCCGCGCTGCCCACGGTGATCGCGCTGGCCCGCCGGGCCCGCCGGCTGGTGGTGCAGAACATGGTCATCGCCGGCACGGTCATCGTGATGCTGGTGGCGTGGGACCTGATCGGCACGCTGCCGCTGGCGCTCGGCGTCGCCGGGCACGAGGGGTCGACGGTGCTGGTCGCGCTCAACGGGCTGCGGCTGCTGCGCTCGGCGGCCTGGCAGGCCGCGGCCCGCGACGCCGGCGGGGACGGGGTGGCCGGACACGGCGCACCGGCCGCCAGCCCTCCCGGCTGAGCACCGCGGCTGCGGCGAGCCGTGCCGCGTCGGTCGCTGGTTTGACAACGATTCTCATTACCCGGACCGTCGGGCCATGCCGCCACCGTTCCGCCGACGACCCGCCCGCTCGCTGTCCACGCTCTCCCTGGCCTGCGCCGCGGCGGTGGCGCTGGCCGGCTGTTCCGGCACGGCCGATGCGGACGCCGCCGGTGCCGACGACGACCGGCTGACCGTCGTCGCGGCGTTCTACCCGCTGGCCTGGCTGAGCGAGCAGGTGGCCGGCGACCTGGCCGACGTCACCTCGCTCACCCCCGACGGGGCCGAGCCGCACGAGTACGAGCTCACCCCCCGCGACGTCGCCGCCACCGCTGAGGCCGACCTGGTCGTGTTCCTGCCGACGCTGCAGCCCGCCGTGGACGCCGCGGTCGAGCAGCAGGCCGCCGACCGCGCCTTCGACGCCGGCGGGCCGGCCGACCTGTCGCTCACCTACGAGGCCCACGACCACGAGCACGCCGAGGGCGAGCACTCCGACGGGGAGGAGCACGCGGACGAGGGGCACGAGGAGGAGCACACCGACGAGCCGGTGACCGACCCGCACTTCTGGCACGACCCGATGCGGATGGCCGCCGTCGGCGACGCGCTGGCCGAACGCCTGGCCACCGCGGACGAGGCCAACGCCGAGCAGTACACCGCCAACGCCGCGGACCTGCGGGCGCAGCTGGCGGAGCTGGACGGGGAGTTCCGCACCGGCCTGGCCGACTGCGCCAGCCGGGAGCTGGTCACCAGCCACACCGCCTTCGGCTACCTGGCCGACGCCTTCGACCTGGCGCAGTTCGGCATCAGCGGGCTGGCGCCGGACGCCGAGCCCGCTCCCGACGCGCTGACCGAGGCCACCGAGTTCGTCCGGGAGCACGGCGTGCGCACCATCTACTTCGAGACCCTGGTCAGCCCCGCCGTCGCCGAGACCGTGGCCCGGGAGACCGGCGCGCAGACCCGGCAGCTGGACCCGATCGAGGGGCTGACCGACGAGTCGGCGGGTGGGGACTACCTGGCGCTGATGCGGGCCAACCTCGCCAGCCTGCAGGAGGGGCAGCAGTGCTCCTGAGCGCCCGCCCCCGCTCCGCGCCTGCCGCCGTCGCGGCCGGCTGCGACAGCGCCCTGACGGTGACCGACGGCGCGTTCGGTCACGGCCGGGACGTCGTCCTCACCGGCGTCGACCTGGCCGTGCGCCCCGGGGAGGTGGTCGCGGTGCGCGGGCCCAACGGGGCCGGCAAGTCGACGCTGGTCCGCGGCGTGCTGGGGCTGAACGACGTGCCGGCCGGTGAGGTGCGGCTGTTCGGCGTGCCGCGGGCGCGGTTCCGCGACTGGCACCGGGTCGGCTACGTGCCCCAGCGGCACACGGTGACCGGTGGCGTCCCGGTGACGGTGCGCGAGCTGGTCTCCTCCGGCCGGCTGAGCCGGCTGCGGGCCTGGCAGCGGTTCGGCGAGGCCGACCGGTGCGCCGTCGACTGCGCGCTGGAGGGCGCGGGGCTGGCCGGCTTCGACCGCCGGCTGCTCGCGGAGCTGTCCGGTGGTCAGCAGCGCCGGGCGCTGCTGGCCCGCGCGCTGGCCGGCGACCCGGAGCTTCTGCTGCTCGACGAGCCCACCGCAGGCGTGGACGCGGCCAGCCAGCGGGTGGTGGCCAGCACGCTGGCCGGCCTCGCCACCACCGGCGCCGCGGTCGTCGTCGTGCTGCACGAGCTGGGCCCGCTGGCCGAGGTGGTGACCAGGACGGTGACGCTGCCGGGCGCGGGCGACCCGTGCTGAGCTACGAGTTCATGCGGCTGGCCCTCGCGGCCGCCGTGCTGGTCGGCCTCACCGCTCCCACCGTGGGCGTCTACCTGGTGCAGCGCCGGCTGTCGCTGATCGGCGACGGGCTGGGCCACGTGGCGCTGCTCGGGGTGGCCGTGGGGCTGGCCACCCGGTCGGCGCCGGTGCTCACCGCACTGCTGGCCACGGTCGCCGGGGCGGTCGTCGTCGAGGTGCTGCGGGCCCGCCGGTCGACCGGCACCGACGTCGCGCTGGCGATCATGTTCTACGGCGGCCTGGCCGGTGGGGTCGTGGTCGTCACCCGGGCGCCGGCCGGCACCCCGATCACGCTGGACGGCTACCTGTTCGGCGCGCTGACCACCACGACCCGCGCCGACCTGGTCGTCTTCGCCGTGATGGCCGCCGTCGTCCTCGGGGTCACCATCGGGCTGGGCCGGTCGCTGTTCACCGTGGCGCTGGACGAGGAGCACGCCCGGGCCAGCGGCCTGCCGGTGCTGCGGCTCAACCTGCTGCTGGCGGTGGTCACCGCGGTCACCGTCACGCTGTCGATGCGGGTGCTCGGCCTGCTGCTGATCAGCGGCCTGATGGTGCTGCCCGCCGGCTGCGCGCAGCTGGTGGCCCGCAGCTTCCGCGGCAGCCTGGTGGTCGCGGCGCTGATCGGGGTGACCGTGGCGGTCGGCGGCACCGCGGTCTCCTTCTACGCCGACACCCCCTCCGGCGGCACGATCGTGCTCATGGCGGTCGCCGCCTACGCCGTCCTGAGCATCGCCCGCCTGCTGCGCCGGGGACAGCGCCCGGAGCCGGCCGCCGTCCCCGACCCGGTCCGGCCGAGCGAGGTCCCCCTCCCCCGCTGACCGGCGGCGCCCGGCCCGGGCGCCGCCGACAGCTCAGCGGACGGCGAGCAGCACCCGGTCGTCGTGGTCCTGCCAGATGGTGCCGACCTCGGTGAAGCCGGCCTCGGCCAGCGCGGCCTCGTGCATCCGCAGCCCGGTCAGCCGGGTGCCGGGCGCGTGGTCGTCGGGGCCGCGCTCGGCGGCGTTGCGCCGCTCCCGCTCGGCGACGGCCCCGGTCAGCTCGGGTGCGGCCAGTGCGGCGGCCCACCAGGCGTCCCAGTCCGGGACGCCGTCGGCGCCGAACGCCTGCTCGGCCCGGCGCCGCTCGGCCGCCTCGGACAGCCGGGTCAGCAGCACCTGGCCCGGGTCGTGGGCCATGTTGTCCGCGTTGGCCAGCACGCCCCCGGCCGGCAGCAGTGCGGCGACCCGCCGGTAGGTCGCCGCCAGCTGGGCGGCCGAGAGCCAGTGCAGCGCGGTGGAGCTGACCACCGCGTCAACCTGGGTCACCGGCAGCCGCTGCGGCCAGGCCGGGTCGCGCAGGTCGGCGTCGACCCACTGCAGCCGCCCGTCGGCGTCGCCCAGCGCGGCCGCTCCCACGGCGACCAGCACGGGGTCCATGTCGACGGCGACCACGTGCGCGGCCGGGAAGCGCTCCAGCACCCGGGCGCCGAACGAGCCCGGGCCGCAGGCCAGGTCGAGCACCGTGCCGCCGGCGGCGAGCCGGTCGCCGACGAGTTCCTCGAGCGCGTCGAGGGCGGCGGTGAACCGCTCCTCGCGGTGCCGCAGGTAGCCGCTCTGCTGGCGGTCCCAGTCGTGCAGCAGCCGGCGCCAGTCGGTGGTGGTGAGCTGATCGGTCACGGGTGGATCTCCTCCAGGGGTGGGGGTGCTGCGGATGGGGTTGCTGCGCGGTCCCGGTCGGGGCGCGCAGGGTCGGGGGTGGTGGGCCGGCGCAGCCGGGCGAGGACGGCGGGCGTGCCGCCGGAGTCGACGACCACGCCGCGGTGCAGCACCAGCAGCTCGTCGGTCAGCACGGCCACCGCGGCCAGGTCGTGGGAGACGACGACGAGGGCGACGCCCTCGGACCGCACGGAGCGGAGCAGCTCGAGCACCCCGGCACGGACGACGGCGTCCAGCGAGCTGACCGGCTCGTCCAGCACCACCAGGTCGGGTGCGGCGGCCAGCGCGCGGGCGATGACCACCCGCTGCTGCTGGCCACCGGAGAGCTGCCAGGGTCGGCGACCGGCGAGCTCCGGGTCGAGCCCGACCCGGGACAGCAGGGCCGGTGCCCCACCGGGGGGCGCCGGGCGGCCGCGCCGTCGGGCCAGCAGGAGCGCCTCGTGCAGCGCCGACCCGACGGACTGCCGAGGGTCGAGTGCGGTGGCCGGGTCCTGGAAGACGAGCTGGGCGTGCCCGGAGCCGGCGACGGGGGCGGCCCCGGCGAGCTCGACGGTGCCCGTGGTCGGCTGCTGCAGCCCGGTGAGCACCCGGGCGAGGGTGGTCTTGCCGCTGCCGGACTCCCCCACCACGCCGAGCCCGCCACCGCGCGGCAGGGTGAACGACACCCCAGCCAGCGCAGGCGGGCCCACCGACCGGCCCCACCGCCCGGCCGGGTAGCGCACGCCGACGTCCCGGGCGCGGAGCAACGGGGCACCCACGGCAGCAGGGGCAGCGGCAGCCGCCGGGGCGGCGGCGTCGCGCAACGCCCGGGTGACCGGGTGCGCGGGGGTGTCGAGCACCCGGGCCACCGGCCCGGCCTCCACCACCTGCCCGGCGTCCAGCACGGTGACCGTGTCGGCGTGCGCGGCGACCAGGCCGAGGTCGTGGCTGATCAGCAGCACGGCGGTGCCGCGCTCGTCCCGGGCCCGGGCCAGCAGCGCCAGCACCTGACCGGCGGTGGTGGCGTCCAGCGCGCTGGTCGGTTCGTCGGCGACGAGCAGCTCCGGCCCGCCGGCGAGCGCGGCGGCGACCAGCACCCGCTGGCGCATCCCGCCGGACAGCTCGGCCGGCCGGGCCCGCAGCACCCGATCGACGTCGGGCAGGCCGGCCCAGACGAGCAGCTCCCGGGCCACCGCGGGGGCCGCCCGACGGTCGAGCCCGCGGTGCAGCCGGGCGGCCTCGGCCACCTGTGGCCCGATCCGGCGCAGCGGGTCCAGCGCGGTGCCGACGTCCTGGGGCACCAGCGCCACCCGCGCGCCGCGCACCCGGCGCAGGTCGCGCTCACCGGCCCCGACCAGCTCCTGCCCGGCCAGCCGCACCGAGCCACCGGCGACCGCGCCCGCCGCCTCCGGCAGCAGGCCGAGCAGCGCCGCCGCGGTCAGCGACTTGCCCGACCCGCTGGCGCCGACCAGCGCCGCCACCTCACCCTGGCCGACGTCGAGGTGCACGCCGTCGACCACCCGGCGCCGACCGTCCGGCCCGGCCAGCTCCACGGTCAGCCCGCGCACCGACAGCAGCGTGTCGGAGGCACGCCCGGCGGGGCCGGGGCGGGCACGGTGCCCGGGTGCGCGCGCGGCCGGCCGGCCGTGGGTGGTCCAGGCCTGCGCGTGCCGGGCCAGCACGAGCACGAGCAGCACCAGCGCGGCGAGCACCAGCATCGGCAGCAGGAACAGCCGCGGGTCGGTGGCCAGGTACGGCCGGGCCTCGACGATCATCGACCCCCACTCCGGGGTCGGCGGGCGCACGCCCAGCCCGAGGAAGCTCAGCGTGGAGACCGCCAGCACCAGGCCCGCGACGTCCGTGCCGGCCAGCACCAGCACCGGCCCGGCGACCGCCGGCAGCAGGTGCCGGCCCAGCACCCGGCCGGGCCGGGCACCGAGCAGGGTCAGCGCCTGGACGACGGGGCCGCGACGGCGCAGCAGCACCTCCATCCGCACCAGCCGGGCGTAGGAGGCCCAGCCGCCGGCGGCCAGCGCGAGCACCAGCCCCGCGGCCCCGCCGCCGAGCACGCCGGCGAGCACCACCCCGACCAGCAGCGCCGGCACGGCGACGACGACGTCGGTGGCCCGCAGCACCACCGAGTCCACCCAGCCGCCCCGCCACCCCGCGAGCAGCCCCAGCCCCAGGCCGAGCGGCAGAGCGATCGCCACCGACAGAGCCACGATGCCCAGCGAGGTGCGGCCGGCGACGAGCAGCCGGGTCAGCTCGTCACGGCCCAGGTGGTCGGTGCCCAGCCAGTGCGCGGCCGACGGGCCGGCCCGGACGGCGGTGAGGTCGGTGGCGGTCGGCGACCACGGACTCAGCAGCGGCCCGACTAGCACGGCGAGCACCAGCAACCCGAGCAGGCCGAGGGCGACGCGGGCCGCTGTGCTCAGGTGCGCTGCGCTCAGCTGCCCCGTGCCCACATCCACCGTGCCCCGGTGCGCACCGCTCACGTGCGCACCCCGGCCCGGGCGTCGACCAGCGCGGCAAGCGACCCGGCCAGGCCGCGGGCGGAGACCGCACCGACCGCGATCACCAGCACCGCCGCCTGGATCGGGTACCAGTCGCGGAACTGCAGCGCCCGCACCAGGTAGTCACCCAGCCCCGGCCAGCCGAACGCGGTCTCGGCGACCAGGGTGGCGGCCAGCGCGGTGCCCACCACGTCGCCGATCACGACCAGCAGCGGCGCGGCCGCGTTCGGCAGCGCGGTGGCCAGCAGCACCCGGGCCGGGGACAGCCCGCGCGCCCGGGCGGTGGTGGCGAAGGGCTCGCGCAGCGTGCTGCGCAACCGCGCCTCGGTCACCTGGGCGAGCACCGCGGCCAGCGGCAGGCCGATCACCGCGGCCGGCAGCACGAGCGAGGGCCAGCCGGCGATGCCCTGGGTGGGCAGCAGGCGCCACTGCAGGGCGAACAGCAGCACGCCGAGCTGGGCGAGGGCGAAGGCCGGCACCGACAGCAGGGCGAGCGAGCCGAGCCGGATCGGCAGCCGGACCACCCGGCGCCGGGTCAGCGCGGCCGCGGCGCCGGCGCCGAGCCCGAGCACCACGGCCACGACCGCGCCCGCCGTGGCGAGGGTGACCGTCGGGCCGAGCCGGGCGCCCACCTCGCCGGCGACGTCCTGGCCGGTGCGCGCCGAGGCACCGAGCTCACCGGAGAAGAGCCCGCCGAGCCCGTGCAGGTACCGCAGCGGCGCCGGCTGGTCCAGGCCGAGCTCGGCCCGCACCCGGGCGACCGCCTCGGCGGTGACCACGCCGTCGCGGGCGAAGACGATGGCGGTGGCGGCGTCCCCGGCGGCCACCGACAGCAGCCCGAAGGTCAGCAGGGACACCGCCAGGAGCACCGCGGCGCCCTCCCCGGCGCGGCGGCCGGCCAGCCGGCCGGCCGCCGCGACCCAGGAGCTGCCCACCGGTCAGCCGGTGACGGTGACGTTGCTCAGCGGCAGGTCGTACTCGGTCGCGCCGAGCTCGAACCCCTCGACGGTGTCGCGGACCGCCCACTGGCGGGGCAGCTGCACCAGCGGCACCGCCGCGGTCTGCTCCTCCAGCGTCGCCCAGATCGCCTCGAAGCCCGCCTGGCGGCTCTCCTCGTCCGGCGCGGCCAGCGCCACCGGGATCTGCTCGTCCAGCTCGGGCGAGGCGAACAGGTGCCCCTCCTGCACGCTCCGGAAGTTGGCCGTCAGCGTGCTGTAGGGGTCGTAGGGCGCGCCGTAGGTGGAGTAGAAGCGCAGGTCGAAGTCCCGCGCGGAGACGGTGGTGCCGTAGGCGGTGCTGTCCAGCGGGGTGATGGTCACCCCGATGCCCACCTCGCCCAGCTGGTCGGCGACGGCCTGGCTCAGCGAGGTGGCCTGCGGCAGCAGCCCGGGGTCGAGCACCAGGTCCAGCTGCAGGGGGACGCCGTCCTTGCTGCGCACCCCGGCCCCGGTCCAGCCGGCCTGCTCCAGCAGCTCCTCGGCGGCGGCCGGGTCGGCGGCGGTGGCCGGCTCCGGGTCCGGGCCGTAGGGCACGTTGGCCGGGAAGACCGTGGTCGCGGCGGTGGCGCGGCCCTCGAACAGGCCCTCGGCGATGCCCGGGCGGTCCACCGCCAGGTCCATCGCCCGCCGCACCGCCGGGTCGGCGAGTGCCGGGTTGCCGGTGTCGGCGTTGACGGTGAGCAGCAGGTTGGTGGTGGACTCGGTGGTGAGCACCTCCACCCCGTCGGCCGACTCCAGCGCCGCGGCCTCCTCCAGCGCGAGCGGGGCGGTGTACTCCCCGCCGATCACGTCGACCTCGCCGGCCTGCAGCGCGGCCACCCGGGCTGCGGCGTCCGGGATGACGGCGAACTCGACCCGGTCCAGCGTGGGGGTGCCGCCCCACCAGTCGTCGTTGCGCACGAGCACGACCTGCTGCTCGTCCAGCGACTCGACCCGGTACGGGCCGGTGCCCACCGGCTCGCCCGCGGCCGCCGGGCTGGTGAACCGCACCGGGCGGGTGAGCGCCAGCTCGTTGAGCGCGGAGTAGTAGGGCTGGCTGAGCCGCCAGGTGATCGTCGCCTCGTCGGTCGCCTCGATCGACTCGGTCACCCCGGTCAGGCCCAGGAAGCTGTTGTCCGGGTCCTCGACCCAGCGCAGCAGGTCGGTGCGGGCGGTCTCGGCGTCGAACGGCGTCCCGTCGGTGAAGGTGACGCCCGGTCGCAGCCGGAAGGTCATGGTCAGGCCGTCGTCGCTGATCTCGTAGGACTCGGCCAGCGCCGGGGCGAACGTCCCGTCGGCGGAGTACCGGACCAGCGGCTCGAAGACCTGGTCGAGCACGGTGAAGGACGAGGTCGTGTAGTCCTGCACCGACAGCGACGCCTCCGGGTCGGCCAGCGCGACCCGGAGCACCTGCTCCCCCGCCGACGCGGCGTCGTCGCTGCCGTCGGAGAGCCCGCAGGCGGGCAGCGTGAGCGCCAGCGCACCGGCGGCGAGCGCGGCCAGTGGGCGGGACCGGGACGAGGACATGGTGGTGCCTTCTCTCAGGGGTCGGTGCGGTGGAGGTGGGTCGGTGGCGCGGGCGGCGGTCAGCGCTTGGACTGCCGGGCGTCCCGGCGACGCTCCGCGCGGTTGCGCCGGTCGGGCACGCCGACGGGCAGCACGACGGGCTGGCCGGTGGCGGTGGCCGGGGCGTTGCAGCCACGCGGCGAGCAGCAGTCGGACATGGGGTCTCCTCGATCAGGGGTCGGGATGAGCAGCGGGCGCAGGTCCGTGCCCGGCGGGAGCTCGCGCCGGGGACGGGCTCGGGGCGGCAGCGCGGTGCGCGGGGTGCTCAGCGGCCCTTCGACGGGTACGGGAGCAGGGCCATCTCGCGGGCGTTCTTGATCGCCCGGGCCACCTGCCGGTGCTGCTTGGGGGTCAGCCCGGTGACCCGGCGGGCGCGGATCTTGCCCCGGTCGGAGATGAAGGTGCGCAGCTGCTGCACGTCCTTCCAGTCGACCGGGCCGTCCAGCCGGCGCTTCTTCCGGGGGCGCGGCGGGCGCGGCGCCGGGCTCACCAGGAGCTCTTCGTGATGCCGGGCAGCTCGCCGTTGTGCGCCATCTGCCGGAACCGGACGCGGGAGATGCCGAACTTGCGCAGGTGCCCGCGCGGCCGGCCGTCCTCGACGTCCCGGTTGCGCAGCCGGGTGGGGCTGGAGTCGCGCGGCAGGCGCTGCAGCGCGCTCTGCGCGGCGGCGCGGTCCTCCGGCGTGGCGGCGGTGCGCGCCTGCTCCTTGAGCGCCGCGCGGCGCTCGGCGTACCGGGCGACGACCTCGCGCCGCTGCCGGTCCTTCATGATCTTGGAGGTCTTGGCCATGTCAGCGCTCCTCGCGGAAGTCGACGTGCTTGCGCACCTTCGGGTCGTACTTCCTCAGCACGAGCCGGTCGGGGTCGTTGCGGCGGTTCTTGCGGGTGACGTACGTGTAGCCCGTCCCGGCGGTCGACTTGAGCTTGATGATCGGCCGGACGTCGTTGCCCTTGGCCATCAGCCGTTGCCCCGCCCGGCACCCAGCCGTCGGCGCGCGTCGGGGTCGGTGGCCCGGATGCGCGCGACGACGGCCTCGATGCCCTGGACGTCGATGGTCTTGATCCCCTTGGTCGAGACGGTCAGCCGGACGTACCGGTTCTCGCTGGGCAGGAAGTAGCGCTTGGACTGCAGGTTCGGGTCGAAGCGGCGGTTGGTGCGGCGGTGCGAGTGGCTGACGGACTTGCCGAAGGTCGGCTTGCGTCCGGTCACCTCGCAGTAGGTGGCCATCGTGGTGCGCCTCCAGGAGTCGGTGGGCGGGAGCAGCACAGACACTAGATGAACATGATTCTCGTGTGCAGCTAGGGTGGGGTCATGAACTCCCGCCGCACCCCCCTGGTGCTCGTCAGCGGCCTGGACCGGGGCCTGACCGCGCAGGCCGCCACCCCCCTGCTCGACCGGGCCGGCACCGTCGTGGTGCACCACGACGTCCGTGGCCTCGGTCAGGGCGTCGTCGTCCGCACCGCCCGGGAGCGGCGCGGCGACGGGGTCGTCGAGTCGACCGCCGCGATCGAGCTGGCCCACGGCTGCCTGTCCTGCACGCTCCGGCTCGACCTGCTGCCGCTGCTGCGCACCCTGGCCCGCCGGGACGACGTGGCCCGGATCGTGCTGCAGCTGGACCCCGCGCTGGAGCCCGAGCACCTGTGCTGGGCGTTCGAGGAGGTCGTCCTGGACGAGGACGCCGACGAGGACGACCAGGAGACCGCCGGCGACTGGGTGGAGGTGACCGGGGTGCTGGTCGCCGTCGACGCCGGCCGCTGGTTCGACGCCGCCACCGGTGACGAGACCATGGCCGACCACGGGCTCGCGGCGACGGTGGACGACGACCGGACGCTGGCCCAGGTCGCCGTCGGTCAGCTGACCGCCGCCGACGCGGTGCTGCTCGCCGGCGAACCCGACGACGGCTGGACCGCGGTCCGGCTCACCGCGGTGCTCGACCGGCTGGTGCCCGGCGCGCCGCGGGCCCAGCTGGGCCGCACCCACCCCGATCAGCTGCTGGCCGCGCTCCCGTCGACCGCCAAGCGGGGTCGGATGCCCACCCCGCACGACGCCCTGCTCGCCGGCCAGCCGCCGCTGGACGCGGTCGCCGACGTGCAGCTGGTGCACTTCTCCGCCACCCGCCCCTTCTCCCCCGAGCGGCTGCACGACGCGATCGACGTGCTGATGAGCGGCGTGGTCTGCAGCCGCGGCCGCCTCTGGCTGGCCAGCCAGCCCGACCGGGCCATCTGGCTGGAGTCGGCCGGCGGTGGTCTGCGGATCGGCGACGCCGGCCCGTGGCTGGCCACGCTGGGCGACGACGCGGAGCTGTGGAGCCAGGTCGACCCGGAACGGTCGGCCGCGGCCGCGCTGCGCTGGGACCCGGTGTACGGCGACGGGGACGTCGAACTGGTCGTGCTCACCCACCGGCAGTCGGCCGAGCTGATCACCGGCGCGCTGACCGCCGCACTGCTCACCGACGCCGAGCTGGCCGCCGGCGAGGACGTCTGGCGCACGCTGCCCGACCCGTTCGGCCAGTGGCACGAGGACCCCTGCGAGGCCGCCGGCCCCGCGGACGAGGCAGACCTGCACACCAGCACCACCGACCGAGAGGACCGTTCCCGATGAGAGCCGGCATCCACCCCGAGTACCGCACCGTGGTGTTCCGCGACACCGCCAGCGGCGCGACCTACCGCACCCGCTCCACCGTGCGCACCGACCAGACCATCGAGCTGGACGGCGAGACGCTGCCGGTGGTCAACGTGGAGATCAGCGCCGCCTCGCACCCGTTCTGGACCGGCAACCAGCGGGTGCTGGACACCGCCGGCCGGGTCGAGCGGTTCAACCAGCGTTACGGCGCCCGGAAGCGGGGCTGACCGATGGCCGTCCCGAAGCGCAAGACGTCCCGGTCCAACACCCGCTCCCGCCGGTCGCAGTGGAAGGCGACCCCGGTGCCGCTGGTGCCGGTGACGGTGGACGGCGTCGTCCGGCTGGTGCCGCAGCGGCTGCGCAAGGCCGCCGAGCGGGGCCTGCTGCCGTGAGCCGGCGGCCGGTGCCGGGCGGGGACGCCGGCGGGCCGCTGGCCGTGCTGTGCGTGGGGCACCGCTGCGCGGCGCTGCGCCGGCTGGCCGGCACCGTCGACGGCGTCGACCGGGTCGCCGAGGCCGTGCGGCACACCACCGGCGCGGTGCTGGTGACCGCGGACTGCCTGGGGCGCTGCGACCGGGCGGCCCTGGCCGGGCTGTCCCACCGCTCCCCCGGCACCGGACGGCCGGGCCCCGCGGTGTGGGTGTCGGAGGTGCAGACCCCCGAGCGCACCGCCGGCCTGGTCACCTGGGTCAGCGCGGGCGGGCCCGGGGTGGCGGGCACGGCCGCCGACCTGCCCGAGTGCCTCCGGACCGCGGTCGCCGGCGTCGGCCCGGCCCCGCGGCACGGCTGACCGGCAGGGGCCGACCGGAGGGGCCGAAGTCGCGACTTTGGCCCCTCCGGTGGTCACTCGTTGGCCGAGCCCGCCGAGTCCCCGGCGCGCTGCTCGCTGCTGGGCGCGCCGACCCAGACGGTCTTGGCGTTCATGAACTCACGCATGCCCAGCTCGGTGAGCTCCCGGCCGTAGCCGCTCTGCTTCACCCCGCCGAAGGGCAGTTGCGGGTAGCTGGTGGTCATGCCGTTGACGAAGGCCATCCCCGACTCGATGTCCCGGACGAACTGCGCCCGCTCCCCCTCGTCCTCGCTCCACAGGTTGGAGCCCAGGCCGTAGGGGTGGCTGTTGGCGATCTCGATCGCCTCGTCCAGGGAGTCGACGGTCCACAGCGCCGCGACCGGCCCGAAGACCTCCTCGGCGTAGAGCTTCATCTCCGGGGTGATCCCGGTGAGCAGGGTCGGCTCGTAGAACCAGCCCGGCCGGTCGACCCGCTGCCCGCCGACCACGACGGTGGCGCCCTTGGCGCGGGCGTCCTCGACGTAGTCGTGCACGTCCTGCAGGCCCGACTCCATCGCCAGCGGACCGACCTCGGTGTCGGGGTCCATCGGGTCGCCGACGGTGAGCGCGGCGATCTTCTCGGCGAAGACCCGGGTGAACTCCTCGGCGACGTCCCGGTGCACGAAGAACCGCTTGGCCGAGATGCAGCTCTGCCCGTTGTTCTGGTTGCGGGAGGTGACCGCGACCCCGGCCGCGGCCTCCAGGTCGGCCGAGGGCATCACGATGAAGGGGTCCGAGCCACCGAGCTCGAGCACGGTGGGCTTCAGCGCGTCCCCGGCGATCGAGGCGACCGACTGGCCGGCCGGGGCACTGCCGGTGAGCGTGGCGGCGACCACCCGGTCGTCGCGGATGACCCGCTCGATCGTCCCGGACCCGATCAGCAGGGTCTGGAAGACGTCGTCGGGGAAGCCGGCCTTGCGGAAGAGCTCCTCCATGTACAGCGCGGTCTGCGGGACGTTGCTGGCGTGCTTGAGCAGGCCGACGTTGCCGGCCATCAGCGCGGGGGCGGCGAAGCGCATCGCCTGCCAGAGCGGGAAGTTCCACGGCATGACCGCCAGCACCACGCCGAGGGGCTGGTACGTCACGTACGCCTGCCGGGCACCGACGGCGTCCGAGTCGAGCTGCTGCGGCTCGAGCATCGCCGGCCCGTGCTCGGCGTAGTACCGCAGCGCCTTCGCGCACTTGCCCACCTCGGCCTTCGCCGAGGACAGCGTCTTGCCCATCTCGGTGGTCATCAGCTCGGCGACGCCGTCGGTGTCGGCGTCCAGCACGTCGGCCGCCGCGCGCAGCCAGCGCACCCGGTCCTCGACCGAGGTGAGCCGGTAGCTGCGGTAGGCGGTGGCCGCCCGGCTGATCTTCTCCTCCAGCGCCTCGTCGGAGAGCGGGTCGTAGGTCTTCAGCGTCTCCCCGGTGGTGGGGTTGATGGTGGCGATGGCCATGGGGTCTCCCGTCGTCGTCCGTGTCGCGGGTCGGTGCCGGACGGCGGCGCTCGACGGTCGTGGTCGACAGTGGGCGCTCGGGCGGTCCGGCACGGCTCGCCTGCCCCCTGCACCTGCCCGCCACCGGGAGGGCGGAAACGACATCGGTGCCGCGAGGGAGCCGGCGAGGCAAACGGCCGAGCGTGGGACGCCGGCCGTTCACGTGCGCACCGTCCACTCGTCGCTCAGCGCAACCACAGTGCCCCCATGCCGCTTGATGCACCCCTGTCCCGCCGCACCGTGCTGAAGGGCGGGGCCGTCACGGCCGCCGCCCTGACCTTCGGCGGGCTCACCGCCGAGGCCGCCCGCGCCACCGTCGCCGAGACCGCCCGCTCCGGCGTCTTCGGCTTCGGCGTCGCCAGCGGCGACCCCACGGCCACCGAGCTGCTGCTCTGGACGCGGGTGACGCCCACCCCGGAGTCCCTGCCCGGCAGCCGCCGCGGGCCGGCCGTGCCGGTGCGCTGGGAGGTCGCCGCCGACGAGGCGTTCACCCGCATCGTGCGCAGCGGCACCGTCGTCGCCGACGTCAGCCGCGACCACACCGTCAAGGTCGTGGTGAACCGGCTGACCCCCTACACGCGCTACTTCTACCGCTTCACGTGCGCCGGGCAGACCTCGCCGGTCGGCCGCACCCAGACCGCGCCGGACGAGCCCGGGCAGACCCACGCGCTGCGGATGGCGTTCGTGTCCTGCAGCAACTGGACCGGCGGGTACTTCACCGCCTACCGCGGCATCGCCGCCCGCGACGACCTGGACTTCGTGCTGCACCTGGGCGACTACCTCTACGAGTACGGCAACTCCCCGCGGGTGGCCGCCGTCGCCGGCTCCGGCGACCGGTACGGGCCGAACGCGCTGATCGGCATCCGCGACCACGAGCCGGCCGTCGAGATGGTGTCGCTGGAGGACTACCGGATCCGGCACGCGCTCTACAAGACCGACCCGGACCTGCAGCGGGCGCACCAGCAGCACCCGTGGATCGTCATCTTCGACGACCACGAGATCACCAACGACGCCTACGACACCGGCGCGGAGAACCACGAGCGGGACGACGACCCGGACACCCCCTACACCGAGCCGGGCAAGCCGGACGGCGTGCGGCCCGAGGGGGACTTCCTGTTCCGCCGGGCCAAGGCGTTCCAGGCCTACCTGGAGTGGATGCCGATCCGCGAGCCCGCGATGTGGCAGCCGCACCCGAGCAAGGGCCGGCAGTTCTTCCGCCGGTTCGGCTTCGGCGACCTGGCCGAGCTGTCGGTGATCGACACCCGGCAGAACCGCAGCCAGCAGGTGCCCGGCACCGTGGGCGGCCAGGTCAACCCGGCGCTGGCCGACCCGCGGCGGCACCTGCCCGAGCCGCCGCAGCTGGACTGGCTGACGAAGGGCATCAGCTCCGGCGTGACCGACTGGCACCTGGTCGGCAACCAGACGGTGTTCGCCCGGGTCTTCTCCGTCCCGCGGCCGGGCACCGTGCCCGGCTCGGTGTTCAACACCGACCAGTGGGACGGCTACCAGGCCGACCAGCGCACCGTGCTGCAGGCGATGGCCGCCTCGCGGCGCACCGACCCGGTGGTGCTCACCGGCGACATCCACTCCTCGTGGGCCAACGACCTGCCCACCGACTTCGCCACCTACCCCGCCGACGGCAACTCGGTCGGCGTGGAGTTCGTCTGCCCGTCGGTGACCAGCAACGGGTTCAAGGAGGCCGTCGGCTCGGCCGCCGCGGCCACCGCGACCACCGCCGCCTTCCAGGCCGCCAACCCCTGGGTGCGCTACCTGGAGGGCATCGGCCACGGCTTCGTCGTCCTGGACGTGACGCCGGAGCGGGTGCAGGCGGACTTCTGGTTCATCCGCAGCAACGGCGACAAGGGGCTGGCCGTCGACCCCCGGCTGGACCCGCAGGCGACGGTCGGCTACGAGACGTCGTTCGCCACGGTCAAGGGCTCGCGCAAGGTCAGCGGGCCGGTCGGCGAGCTGGGCGCCCGCAGCGACCAGCCCCGCACCGTCTGATGCCCGCCCCTGCCGGGCCGGCCCACCCGGGCCGGTCCGGCAGGGGCCCACAGGTCGCCGTAGCGTGACCGGCGGGCAGGCGCGGGGCAGCAGGCCGGTGCGCCACGGAGGAGGTCACCGGTGACGGGTCGGATCCGCAACGCGAGCCTGGCCGCCAAGGTCGTGCCGGCCGAGGCGGCCGCCGCTGTCATCCGGCCCGGCGACACGGTCGGGATGAGCGGGTTCACCGGCGCGGGGCACCCCAAGGCCGTGCCGCAGCTGCTCGCCGAGCGGATCACCGCCGCGCACGCGGACGGGCACCCGTTCCGGATCGACCTGTGGACCGGGGCCTCCACCGCCCCGGAACTGGACGGCGCGCTCGCCGCCGCCGACGGCATCGGGCTGCGGCTGCCCTACCAGTCCGACCCGGTCGCCCGGCAGGCGATCAACGCCGGGCAGATCGACTACGTCGACGTCCACCTGTCCCACGTCGCCCAGCTGGCGTGGGAGGGGTTCCTCGGCCCGCTGGACGTCGCCGTGGTCGAGGTCAGCGGGATCACCGAGGACGGGCAGCTGATCCCGTCGTCCTCGATCGGGAACAACAAGACCTGGCTGGACCTCGCCGACCGGGTGGTGCTCGAGGTCAACAGCTGGCAGCCGGCCGGGCTGGACGGCATGCACGACGTCTACTACGGGACGGCGCTGCCGCCGAACCGCCGGCCGGTGCAGCTCACCCGCCCGCACGACCGGATCGGGGTACCGCACCTGCGGGTCGACCCGGAGAAGGTCGTCGCCGTCGTCGAGACCCACGCCCCGGACCGGAACACCCCGTTCAGCGAGCCCGACGAGGTCGCCCGGTCCATCGCCGGGCACCTGATCGAGTACCTGGAGCACCAGGTCGCCTGCGGCCGGCTGCCGGCCGAGCTGCTGCCGCTGCAGTCCGGCGTCGGCAACGTGGCCAACGCGGTGCTCTCCGGGCTGCAGGACTCACGGTTCGAGCAGCTGACCGCCTACACCGAGGTGGTGCAGGACGGCATGCTCGACCTGCTGCGCTCGGGCACGCTGGTCTCCGCCTCGGCCACCGCCTTCTCGCTGAGCCCCGGGGCGATCGCCGAGTTCGAGTCGCAGATCGAGGAGTTCCGCGACCGGATCCTGCTGCGGCCCCAGGAGATCAGCAACCACCCCGAGATCGTGCGGCGGCTGGGCGTGCTGGCGATGAACGGGATGATCGAGGCCGACCTGTACGGCAACGTCAACTCCACCCACCTGATGGGCAGCCGCATCCAGAACGGGATCGGCGGCTCGGGCGACTTCGCCCGCAACGCCTACGTCTCCTTCTTCCTCACCCCGTCGACGGCCAAGGGCGGGGCGATCTCGGCGATCGTGCCGATGGTGTCCCACGTCGACCACACCGAGCACGACGTGTCGGTCATCGTGACCGAGCACGGGCTGGCCGACCTGCGCGGCCTGCCGCCCCGCAAGCGCGCCCGGCTGGTGATCGAGGAGTGCGCCGACCCGGCCTACCGGCCGCTGCTGACCGACTACTACGAGCGGGCCGAGCGCGACGGCCACGGCCGGCACACCCCGCACCTGCTCACCGAGGCGCTCAGCTGGCACACCCGCTACCTGGAGACCGGGAGCATGCTGCCCAGCTGACCTCAGCTCCGCTTGGCGTCCAGCCGCTGCAGCAGCTCGTCGGCAGCCTGCTCGATCTCCGGGTGGTCGTTCTGGGCGGCCCGCTGCTTGGCGTGGATCAGCGCCGCCCGGTTGACCTTCGAGAAGTCGCCGTAGGGGAACCGGTAGCGGCCCTTGGTGCCCTCGCCCTTGTCCGGGTCGACGGCCAGGTGCCACTCGCCGTAGCCCTCCTGGCCCTCGTCGTCCCGCTCCTCGTTCTCTTCGTCGGTGGACGGCGCGGCGTCGGACCACTCGGTCCGGTCGTCGTACTCCCCGGCGTCGATCAGCCGCCGGGCGTGGGCGACCCCGGCCTCGTTCACGTCGTAGTCAGGCATGCCGCGCCCCTACCCCGCGCAGGTCAGCCGGGGAACACGTCCTGCTGGGAGTACAGCAGCTCGCCCTGGTCCGCGGTGTCGTCGTCAGGATCGGCGCCGGGGGCGAGCTCCCGACCGATGACCAGCACCGAACGGCCCGTCGATCGCAGCCCGGGGGCCTCGCCCACGGCGTCCCAGCCGTCGGCGTGGGCCAGCTGGTAGAGCGCCCGGCCCAGGTGCGTCACGTCCGCTGCCGCGGCGTCCGCGTCGTCGTCCGGCCACGAGCGCAGGTAGGCGCGCCGCCCGGCGGCGAGCACCGCGGCCTCGTCGGTGACCCGCAGGTCGTGCCGCTGCAGCACCGAGACGTCGGTCGTCCCGGACACCGGCGCCCCGTCGTCCTCGGTCTGCGGCTCGTCGTCGGTCTCGTCGTCCTCGGCGTAGCTGTGCAGCACGCCGAAGGGGAAGTCGTTGCCGGTGAGGTCGAACTGCGCGTCGGCGTAGGCGAGCACCGCCGGCAGCAACCGGTCGCTGGCGGCGAACACCTCGGGCATCCCGGCCTCGCCGGTCACCGACGCGACCGCCTCGGCGTGCGCGGTCACCGCCGCGGCGAGCTCGGCAGCGGCGGCCCGCAGCCGCTCGGCGCCGGCGGGGGTGAACTGGGTGAGGTCGTCGTCAGCCACGCCGCGACGGTACGGCTCGTTCGCTCGCCGAGGTCGGGCTGGTGGCTGCCTCCCGCCTGCGGAGACCGCCACCAGCCCGATCTCAGCGCAGCGGCGGGATGACCTTGCGGGCGGCCAGCTGGTCGAACAGCTCGCCGAAGCGCTGCTCGGTGTCCAGGCAGTCGGCGAAGCCGGCCTGGCGCAGCTTGATCGTCGAGCTCACGTTGTCGAAGCCGGAGGTGAAGATGAACTCGCCGAACTCCCAGCCGACCAGGTCCTCGTACGGCGTGCGCACCAGGTCGTGCCGGGCGGCCAGCCGCTCCCAGACGTCGCGCCGACCGGCCATCGCCTCGGCCAGCGGCACCGGCTGCGGCTCGGCGGGCTCCATCCCGAAGGCCCGCGCGAACGCCGGGAACAGGTGCCGCCAGCGCAGCTGGTCGCCGTTGGTCACGTTGTAGACCTCGCCGTCGGCCCCCGGCTCACCGCCGGCCCACACCGTCGCGCGGGCCAGCAGCTCGGCGTCGGTGACCTGGTAGAGCGCGTCGTAGGCGGCCAGGCTGCCCGGGAAGCGCAGCGGCTGGCCCAGCTCACGGCTGATCGCGGCGTAGACGGCGATGACCATCAGCAGGTTCATCGGGTTGCCGACGGCGTAGCCGATCACCCCCTCCGGCCGCAGCACGGTCAGCCGGAAGCCGCGCTGCGCCGCGAGCTCACGCAGCAGGTCCTCCTGGTCGTAGTAGAAGTTCGGCTGGACGATCCGCGGGTCGCTCTCCTTGGCCGGGGTGTTGAAGAAGCCCATGTGCGCGCCGTAGGCCTTGCCGCCCTGGTACAGGGTCACGTGCTCCAGCGGCGCCCCGGCGGCGGCCAGGCCGTCGAGGGTGTGCCGCAGCATGCCGACGTTGACCTCCGACAGCTCGGCCGCGGTCGGCCGCTCGGCGTAGGCACCGAACACCAGGTGCGTCGTGTCCGCGGCGACCCCCAGCCCGTCGCGGGCGGCGTCGGCGTCGCGCAGGTCGACCGCCAGGTGCTCACCGGCGAGGTCCGCCGGACGCCGGCGGCTGACCCCCCGCACCCGCCAGCCGGGACGGCGCCCGTACTCGGCCGCCGCGCTCGAGCCGATCACCCCGCCGGCCCCGGTCACCAGCACGCTGCCCGCTGCCTGCTCCGTCATCCCGCTGCTCTCCCTCGTCCGCTCCGGTGTCCGGGAGCTCCATGCCCGGCGGCGGGACGGCGAACCGGTCTGCGGCTGTGGCGCTCGACCAGGTCCGTGCGCGACCGACGGTGCCCGCACCGCCGGGATCCCGGCCCAGCCCGGCGGTGCGACTGGCGACCCGCGGGGCGTGCCAGGGTGACGGCGTGACCATCGAGCGCACCGTGCGGCTGTCCTTCGGCTCGGCCTCCCGCGAGGCGGAGACGCACACCAACCTCTCCGCCGTCCGCAGTGACGGCCCGGTGCTGTGGGTGGCCGGCGACGAGACGGCGACGATCGAGCGGCTGGTCGCCGACGACCCGCGGCACCCCACCCGGTACGGCGAGGAGACGACGTTCCGGCTGGCCGAGCTGGTCGACCTCCCCGGCGACGCGGCGGAGGAGGCCGACATCGAGGGCCTGGCGCGGACCGGGCACTTCCTGTGGGCGGTCGGGTCGCACAGCCTGCGGCGCCGACGGATCAAGGACAAGCACGAGGGCGAGAAGGCGCTGCGCCGGCTGGCCCGGGTCACCGGCCAGGTGAACCGGCAGGTGCTGGTGCGCCTGCCGGTCACCGAGGTCGACGGTCTGCCCACCCTGGTCCGGGAGGTGGTCGTCGCCGGCGTGCCGCAGCGCGCTGCGGTGTTCGGCACGCACGGCGCGGACCTGCGCGACCTGCTGGCCGACGACGAGCACCTGGCGCCGTTCCTGCCGATCCCCGGCAAGGACAACGGCCTGGACGTCGAGGGCATCGCGGTGGCCGGCGAGCGGGTGTACCTCGGTCTGCGCGGACCGGTGCTGCGCGGCTGGGCGGTCGTGCTGGAGCTGCGGCCCGCCGTCGACCCCGGCGACCCGGGCCGGCTGGTGCTCGGCACGTTCGACGACGGCCGGCCGTACCGCAAGCACGTGCTCGACCTGGCCGGGCTCGGCGTCCGCGACCTGTGCCCGCACGGCTCCGACCTGCTGGTGCTGGCCGGCCCCACGATGGACCTCGACGGCCCGGTGCACGTGTTCCGCTGGCACGGCGCGCTGACCGCGGACACCCCGCAGGTGGTGCGCGGTGAGCAGCTGACCCGCGAGGTCGACCTGCCGTTCGGTCCGGGCACCGACCACGCGGAGGGCATCGGCCTGCTGGACGACGACCCGGACGGCCCGCGGCTGCTGGTGGTCTACGACAGCCCGGCGCCGGAGCGGCTGCACGAGCACGGGGTGGACGCCGACGTCGTCCGGCTGCCCGGCCGCTGAGTCACAGGCCCAGGGCGGCGATCGTGGCCCGCACCTCGGCGGCGGTGCCCGGCTCGACGGGCAGGTGCGGCAGCAGTGCGGGCACCTCCTCGGGCAGCAGCCCCTCGGCCAGCAGCACGTCCAGCAGCCGGTCGGCCGCGGCCACCGGCACCGGGCGTGGCAGGCCGGCGGCCCCGATCGCGGCCTCGGCGAGGAACAGCGCCCCGGCCAGCTCGTCGACGCCCGGCCCGGCCTCCGGGACGGCGGGCGGCGCGGCCGCCCGGGTCACCGCCTCGGCGGCCCGGACCAGCGACAGCGGCAGCCCCTCGGCCTCCACCTCGACCAGCGGGGCGCTGCCCAGCGCGGCCAGGACCAGGTGCTCGGCGTCGATCCGGAGCGGTGCCTCCCACTCCCCCACGCGCACCACCTCGACCAGGTCGGCGCCGTCCTCCCCCAGCTCGTCGAGCAGCTCGGCCCACTCGCGTGGCCGGGTGTCCCGGGTGCGTTCGGCGGCGCGCACGCAGGTGTCCCGGACGAAGGGGTCGATCACCTCCCGGTCGAACCGCTCGGCGTAGAGGGTGCCCTCGGCGGTCACCGCGTTGAGCGCGTCCTGGAAGCTGCCCGGGCGGGCGTCCCCGAGCTCGAGCCGGCCGTCCTCCTCGCCGCTGAGCGGCTGCCCGGTCGCCGCCCGGGCGCCGATGGTCAGCCCGGTGGCCACCACCCGGCCGCGGAGGCGGGTGTGGTGCGGGTGGTCGGAGAGCCCCACCGCCCAGGCACACGCCTCGGCGATGAGGGCGGCGGCCCGCTCGCGCAGCACCTCCCGGCTGAGCAGGGCCATGGGGTCGGGGCCGAAGTCGCTGTCGAGCACGCCTCCACCATGCCCCTCGGTGACGGTGCGCGGCGCGTCGGGCGCCGACGCGCGCGACGCTGTGCGCTCACCCAGCGGCAGCTGAGCGCCGGCCCTAGCGTGCTCTGCACCCAGCCGCTCAGGACGCAGCCCCACCAGTGCTCGGAGGAGCCCATGCGCGTCGCCGTCCATCCCCTGCGCCGGAAGGCCGCGGTGACCGCCGCGCTCGCCGCCGCCCTGCTCGTCCCGGCCAGCACCGTCGCCGCCGCACCGGCCGACCAGTCCGGCACCGAACGAGGCCGCCCGGACGCCGCCGGCTCCGGCACGCTGCCGCTGCGCGGGCTCGACCTCGACGCGCTCACCATCCCCGAGCTCCAGGAGCGGATGGACCAGCGCAGCCTGACCTCGGTCCAGCTGACCCAGGCCTACCTGGACCGGATCGACGACCTGAACGACGACCTCGGCGCGGTGCTCAGCGTCAACCCCGAGGCGCTGGCCGACGCCGCCGCCAGTGACCAGGCGCGCAAGCGGCAGAAGGCGCGGGGGCCGCTGGAGGGCATCCCCGTGCTGCTCAAGGACAACGTGGACACCGAGCAGCTGCCGACCACCGCCGGCTCCCGGGCGCTGCTGGACAGCGAGCCGGACGACGCGGTGATCACCCGGCGGCTCCGGGAGGCCGGCGCGATCGTGCTGGGCAAGGCGAACCTGTCCGAGTGGGCCAACTTCCGCGGCGCGGCGTCCACCAGCGGCTGGAGCGGCGTGGGCGGGCAGACCGCGAACCCCTACGTGCTCGACCGCAACCCGTGCGGTTCCTCCTCCGGGTCGGCGGTGGGCGTGGCCGCCTCGCTGGCCCAGGTGGCGATCGGCACCGAGACCGACGGCTCGATCGTCTGCCCGGCCGGCGCCAACGGCGTGGTCGGCGTCAAGCCCACGCTCGGCCTGGTCAGCCGCACCGGCATCGTGCCGATCTCCGCCGAGCAGGACACCGCCGGCCCGATGGCCCGGCACGCGATCGACGCCGCGCTGACCCTGGAGGTGCTCGCCGGCCGCGACGACGAGGACGCCGCGACGGCGGAGATCCCCGCCGACCTGACCACCGACTTCGCCGACCTGGACCTCGACGCGCTCGAGGGCGCCCGGATCGGGGTCTGGACGCTGTCGCCGGAGGAGTCCGCCGCGGTCGACGACCCGACCGAGGCGGTGTTCGCCGCGGCGGTGAAGCAGCTGGAGGCCGCCGGCGCGACCGCGGTGCCGGTGACGATGCCCTACCTGGAGGAGGTGGGCGCCGGGGAGACCCCGGCGCTGCTGGCCGAGTTCAAGCGCGACCTGAACGCCTATCTGGCCGCCACCCCCGGCGACCACCCGGCCGACCTGGCCGGGTTGATCGCCTTCAACGAGCAGGACCCGGTCGAGCTGGCCTACTTCGGCCAGGAGCTCTTCGAGCAGGCCCAGGCGGCCACCGTGCCCGAGGAGGACCCGGCGATCCGGGAGACCCGCGACCGGATCCGCCAGCTGGCCCGCGCCTCGATCGACGAGGTGCTGGCCCAGGGCGCCGGCCCGGAGGACGACCTGGCCGCGATCGTCGGGCTGACGAACACCCCGGCCTGGCAGACTCGCTACGAGTACCTGGACGGCGAGGCGGACGCCTTCGTCTACAGCACCTCCGGGCCCGCCGCGGTGGCCGGCTACCCGAACGTGTCGGTGCCCGCGGGCTTCGCCGGCCCGCGGGAGACCCTGCCGGTCGGCGTCTCGTTCTTCGGCACCCGATGGGACGACGCCCGGGTCCTGGACATCGCCGCGGACTTCGAGGACCAGGCCGCTGCCCGCGAGGCACCGGGCTACCTGCCCACCGTCGGTGCCGACCCGCAGCCGGACAACCCGGAGCCCGCTACCTGAGCAGCGAGCTGCGCGCCGCGCTGCTCAGCCCAGCAGCGCGGTGCGCAGCTCCTCGGCGTCGGCGCGCACCTGGGACAGGATCGGGGCGACGTCGCGTTCCCGCAGCTGGCCGCAGCTGACCCGCTCGATCGCGGTCTCCTGGTGGTCGCCGTCGGTGAGCCGGCCGGCGACCTCGAACGCCGACCGGAGCAGCGCGCCGGAGAAGGAGGCTCCGTCGTCCACCTGGGTGAGCGGCACGAGCATGCCGGCGGGGAAGCCCCACTGCTCGAGGGCCACCGAGGTCAGCCGGAGGGCAGAGATGCCGTACCGGTGCACCTCCGCCGTCCGGCGCCCGGCGAAGGAGCGCTGGGTGGCCCACAGCTCGGCGTACCCGTCGGGGTCGTTGTGGTGCAGCAGCGCGACGCCCATCTGCGCCAGCAGCCCGAGGCACAGGGCGTCCTGCGGGCGCTCGGCGAACCGCGGCGCCAGGGTGGAGGCGGCCAGCGCCAGCGTGGTGCTCACCTCCCAGAAGTCCTCGGGCAGCCGCGACTCGTCGTCCAGGTCGGTGAGCGCGACGGTCGCCATCGTGCGCACCGTCGCGAAGCCGACGACGGTGACCGCGAACTGCAGCGAGGTCACCCGGCCGCGCATCCCGTAGAAGGCGGAGTTGGCCAGCTTCATCACCCGGCTGGCCAGCGCGACGTCGGCCCCGAGCATCCGGGACAGCTCCTTGGCGCTGACCCGGTCGGAGTTGGCCTCCGAGACGATCTGGGCGGCCACCGGACGCTGGGCGGCCATGCTGTCGATGCTCGCCAGCACCCGCTCCAGGTCGAAGACCGGGGCGACGGTCAGGGACGGTGCGGCGGACGGGGTCACGTCGGCTCCAGGTCGGGGTGTCGGTCGGACGGCGGGTGGCCGGCCACCGGGCAGGTGGCGCCGGGGCGGCTGGTCATCGGGCGTCGTGGTCGTCGGTGGCGTGCCGACCGGCGAACCAGGTGGCGGCCTCGCCGCCGGTGAGCGGGGCGGCCAGGCTGAAGCCCTGCAGGTAGGTCGCGCCGAGCCGGGCGAGCTCGTCGGCCTGCTCCCCGGTCTCCACACCCTCGGCCACGGTGGACAGGCCCAGGCTGCGGGCCAGCGCGATCACCGCGGACGTGATCTCGGCGTGCCCGTCGGCCAGCTCGGCGACGAAGGAGCGGTCGACCTTGAGGCAGTCGACCGGCAGGTGGCGCAGGTAGGCCAGCGAGGAGTAGCCGGTGCCGAAGTCGTCGATGGAGACCTGCACCCCCAGGTCGCGCAGCTGGAGCAGCACGGCGCGGGCCGATGCCGGGTCCTTCATCAGCGCCGACTCGGTGATCTCGATCGACAGCCGGCGCGGCTCCAGCTGATGGCGGCACAGCGCCGACTGCACGTGCCCGTGCAGGTTCACGTCCAGCTGCAGGGCCGAGACGTTGACGTTGGCCCGCTGCGGGGCGTCGGCTCCCAGCCGGCGGTCCCACTCGGCCAGCTGCCGGCAGGTCTCGTCGAGCACCAGCAGGCCCAGTGCGGAGACCAGGCCGCTCTCCTCGGCCAGCGGCACGAAGGTGCTGGGGCTGATCGCGCCGCGCTCGGGGTGGTGCCAGCGGGCGAGGGACTCCACCGCCACCGCGCTGCCGTCGGCGGTGCTGAAGATCGGCTGGTACATCAACGTGATGTCGCGTCGCTCGATCGCCTCACGGAGATCGGCGACCAGCCGCAGCTTGTCCCGGGCCTGGGCCCGTGCCTCGGAGTCCAGCACCGTGATCCGGCCCTTGCCGCCGGCCTTGGCCTGGTACATGGCGATGTCGCAGTCGCGGATCAGCTCCTCGGCCGCCCGGTGCTCGGCGGTCTGCACGGTGACCCCCACGCTGGCCCGCGGGTGCAGCTCCACCCCGGAGAGGGTGAGCGGCCGGTGCAGCGCCAGCCCGATCCGCTCGGCCAGCGCGACCGCGTCGTCCTCGGTGACGTGCTGGCAGACGACGACGAACTCGTCACCACCGAAGCGCGCCACCAGGTCACCCGGGCGGACGGTCGACCGCAGCCGTGCGGCGACCTCGACCAGCAGCGCGTCGCCGGCGGTGTGGCCGAGCGAGTCGTTGACGACCTTGAAGTTGTCCAGGTCCAGGAAGATGCAGGCCAGCCCACCGGCGCCGGGCCGGAAGCGGTCGGCGACGTGCTCGGCGAGCAGGGTGCGGTTGGGCAGCCCGGTCAGCGGGTCGTGGTTGGCCTGGTAGGCGAGCCTGGCCTCGAAGGCCAGCCGGTCGGTGATGTCCTCGATCGTGCCGATGAAGCCGGCCCCCACCCCGGGGGTGAAGACGTGGGCGAAGCGGATGACCGTGCTGCGCTCCGTGCCGTCGTCCCGGACCAGCCGGGCGCGCACCTCCCGGTCGCCGCCCTCGAGCACGGCGACGGCCTGCTCGATCACCGGCTCCAGGTCCTCGGGGTGCACGGCGTCCATCCACCCGGTGCCCAGCAGCTGCTCGGCCTGCCGCCCCACCAGGGCGCAGAACGCGTCGTTGACGTGCGCGAGCCGCATCCCCTGCTCCGACAGCAGGGTCGGCACCGGCGAGCGCTCGGTGAGGGTGGCGAAGCGGCGCTCGTGCGCATCGGCGGTGGCCCGCAGCGCCAGTTCGGCCTCGTTGGCCGTGGCGTGCAGCCGCACCGTCCAGCGCTTCCCGGCCGGCGGCGGCACCGGCACCGCGGCGACCGTGCACTCCAGCAGGGCGCCGCTGGCGCAGCGGACCGGCAGCGTCATGTGCACGGTGCGTTCCCGGCGGAGGAGCAGCTTCAGCTCACCGCCGCGCAGCGAGGGCAGCAGCTGCTCGACCGGCACGGCGTGCAGGTCCGCCAGGCCGTAGCCCAGCAGGGTGCCCGCCCGCTCGTTGCTCCAGCCCACCCGGAGCACGCCGTCCACCTGCTCGACGACCAGGATGGCCATGGCGTCGCTGACGCTCACCCCGTGGAAGACCGCCGCGACGACCTCCGGGGACGCCGACGGCTCGCTGAGCGCCCGCGTCCGTGCAGCCACGCCCGTACCCCCTCCGTCGTCCACCGGACGCGGCGGCGCGTCCTGACCACAGCCTCGGCGTCCGCGGGCCCGCTCTCCAGCCGATCCGGGGTTCTTCCCCCCAACGGGGCGGGTGGCCCGGGGGCGACCACGCGGGGTCACCGACGGCGCGTCCGCGGCCCCCGGGTTACCGACCGGTAGGGGATGTGGGATGTTCGACACCTCCACGTCGAGACGGCAGAGTTGCTGTCAGGAATGAGGTCCCATGCGCTTGCAGCTGTCGCCGGAGGACCAGTCCTTCCGGGACGAGATGCGCACCTTCTTCACCACCCAGGTGCCCGAGTCCATCCGGGAGGCGGTCGCGGCCCACCGGGAGCTGACCAAGGAGCAGTTCGTCGAGGCCCAGCGCGCGCTCAACGCCGCCGGCCTGGCCGTGCCGCACTGGCCGGTCGAGTGGGGCGGCCGCGACTGGACGCCGCTGCAGCGCCACATCTGGCGCGAGGAGATGCAGCTGGCCGCGGTGCCCGAGCCGCTGGCCTTCAACACCA
Source organism: Modestobacter lacusdianchii (assembly GCF_054177765.1). Lineage (NCBI taxonomy): Bacteria > Bacillati > Actinomycetota > Actinomycetes > Geodermatophilales > Geodermatophilaceae > Modestobacter > Modestobacter lacusdianchii. The sequence goes on from NZ_JBJJTJ010000008.1 coordinate 172,391, forward strand.
GCATGATCGGCCCGGTCATCGCCACCTTCGGCTCGCAGGAGCAGAAGGAGCGCTTCCTGCCGGCCACCGCGAACCTCGACATCTGGTGGTGCCAGGGGTTCTCCGAGCCCGACGCCGGCTCCGACCTCGCCTCGCTGCGCACGACCGCGGTGCGCGACGGCGACGACTGGGTGGTCAACGGCCAGAAGACCTGGACGACGCTGGGTCAGCACGCCGACTGGATCTTCTGCCTGGTGCGCACCGACCCGACCGCCGAGAAGCGCCAGCGCGGCATCTCGCTGCTGCTGTTCCCCATGGACACCCCCGGGGTGACGCTGCGGCCGATCGAGCTGCTGGACGGCGGCTTCGAGGTCAACGAGGTCTTCTTCGAGGACGTCCGGGTGCCGGCGGAGAACCTGGTCGGCGAGGAGAACCGCGGCTGGGACTACGCGAAGTTCCTGCTCGGCAACGAGCGGGTGGGCATCGCCCGGATCGGCTCGACCAAGCGGATGCTGGCCGAGGCCAAGGAGCACGCCCGGCAGATCACCTCCGGCGGCGCCCCGCTCGCCGAGGACCCGTTCTTCCGGGCGCGGATCGCCGAGCTGGAGAACGAGCTGCTCGCCCTGGAGCTCACCGCGCTGCGCGTGGTGGCCAACTCGGCCGGCGGCAAGCCGCACCCGGCGTCCTCGGTGCTGAAGCTGCGCGGGTCGGAGCTGCAGCAGGCGGCCACCGAGCTGCTGGTCGACGTGGCCGGGCCGCTGTCGGTGCCCTCGTTCACCGGCGGGGAGTCCGACGTGCCGGAGTGGGCTCAGGTGGCGGCGCCGTCGTACCTGAACTACCGGAAGGTCTCCATCTACGGGGGCTCGAACGAAGTGCAGCGCACCATCATCGCCGGCTCGATCCTGGGGTTGTGAGGTCACCGTGGAGTTCAGCTACGACGACGAGCAGAACGGCCTGCGCGAGGCGGTGAGCGGGCTGCTGGCCCGCGCCTACTCCGACAGCGAGCAGCGCCGGCGGGTGGTGGCCACCGACCCGGGCTTCGACGAGAAGACCTGGAGCCGACTGGCCGAGATGGGGCTGCTGGGCCTGCCGTTCGCCGAGGCCGACGGCGGCATGGGCGCCGGCCCGGTGGAGGTGTCCATCGTCGCCGAGGAGATCGGCCGGGTGCTCGCGCCCGAGCCGTTCGTGGAGGCGGTGGTGCTCGCCGGTGGGCTGGTGTCCGACCTGGGCACCGACGCGCAGCGCGCCGAGGTGCTCGGCGCACTGGCCGAGGGCACGCTGCTGCCGGCCTTCGCGCACGCCGAGGTCGGCACCCGCTGGGAGCCCTCGGCCCGCGCGGTGACCGCGACCGAGGACGGCGGCTCCTGGACGCTGACCGGGGTCAAGGAGCCGGTGCCCCACGGTGCCCGCGCCGACCTGCTGGTGGTCAGCGCGGTCGTGGACGGGGCGACCCGGCTGTTCCTGGTCCAGGGCGACGCAGCGGGCCTGACCCGCACCGGGCACCGCAACCACGACGGCACCCGGTCGGCCCGGGTCGAGTTCGCCGGCACCCCCGCCCAGCCGCTGGGCGAGGCCACCGGCGACCAGGCGGCGGCCATCGAGAAGGCGCAGGCCCGGGCCCGGGTGGCCTACGGCCACGAGGCGCTGGGCGCGATGGAGACGGCGCTGACCACGACCGCGGAGTACCTGAAGACGCGCAAGCAGTTCGGCGTCCCGCTGAGCAAGTTCCAGGCGCTCACCTTCCGGGCCGCGGACATGTACGTCTCGCTGGAGCTGGCCCGCAGCACGGTCATGTGGGCCACCCTCGTCGTCGACGCCGACGGCGACGTGGTCACCGCCGCCGACCGCGCCCGGCTGCAGGCCAGCCGGGCGAGCCGGCACATCGGCAAGGAGGCGATCCAGCTGCACGGCGGGATCGGGGTGACCGCCGAGTACTCGGTGGGCCACCACACCTCCCGGCTCACCGCGCTGGACCACCTGCTCGGCGACGGCGACTGGGCGCTGGCCCGGCTGGCCGGCTCCGTCGGCGAGCACGAGACGGTCGACCCGCTGCGGTCCTGACCGCACCCGACGAACGCCCCTCCGGTCACCCGACCGGAGGGGCGTTCGTCGTCTGCGGGGAGTGGGAATGGACCGGCCTCGGGTACGGTTCCACCGGCCAGTAGTTGCACTCTCAACCAGTGCGGCTCAGACGAGAGGGAGCACGCCATGCAGTTCGGGATCTTCACCGTCGGCGACGTGACGCCGGACCCGACGACGGGCCGCACGCCCACCGAGGCCGAGCGGGTCAAGTCGCTGATCACGATCGCGCTGAAGGCCGAGGAGGTGGGCCTGGACGTCTTCGCCCAGGGCCAGCACCACAACCCGCCGTTCGTGGTCTCCTCCCCCACCACGACGCTGGGCTACATCGCGGCCAAGACCGAGAAGCTCGTCCTGTCGACGTCCACGACGCTGATCACCACCACCGACCCGGTGAAGATCGCCGAGGACTTCGCCACCCTGCAGCACGTCTCCGACGGCCGCGTCGACCTGATGATGGGCCGCGGCAACACCGGCCCGGTCTACCCGTGGTTCGGCAAGGACATCCGGGACGGCATCCCGCTGGCGGTGGAGAACTACCAGCTGCTGCGCCGGCTGTGGCGTGAGGACGTGGTCGACTGGTCCGGCCAGTTCCGCACCCCGCTGCAGGGCTTCACCTCCACCCCGCGCCCGCTGGACGGCGTCCCGCCGTTCGTCTGGCACGGGTCGATCCGCAGCCCGCAGATCGCCGAGCAGGCGGCCTACTACGGCGACGGCTTCTTCCACAACCACATCTTCTGGCCGGCCGAGCACACCCAGCGGATGGTGGAGTTCTACCGCCGCCGCTTCGAGCACTACGGCCACGGCAGCGCCGACCAGGCGATCGTCGGCCTCGGCGGGCAGGTGTTCATGCGGAAGAACAGCCAGGACGCCGTCGCTGAGTTCCGGCCCTACTTCGACCACGCCCCGGTGTACGGCGGTGGCCCGTCGCTGGAGGATTTCACCAGCCAGACCCCGCTGACCGTGGGCTCCCCGGAGCAGGTCATCGAGCGGACGCTGGGCTTCCGCGACTACGTCGGTGACTACCAGCGGCAGCTGTTCCTCATCGACCACGCCGGCCTGCCGCTGAAGACCGTGCTCGAGCAGCTGGACATCCTGGGCGAGGAGGTCGTCCCCGTGCTCCGCCGCGAGTTCGCCGCCCTCAAGCCGGCGCACGTGCCCGACGCCCCGACCCACGCCAGCCTGGTGGCCGCCGCCGGCGGTGCGCACGACAGCACCGTGCACGCCGCCGACGACGTCACCGGCCGGACCGTGGAGACGGCGGCGCAGGCGTGACCACCCGGACCCTCGCCGTGGTCAGCGCCGGGTTGAGCAACCCCAGCTCGACCCGGCTGCTGGCCGACCGGCTGACCACCGCCACCGTCGAGGCGCTGCGGGCCCGCGGCGACGACACGACCGTCGAGGTCGTGGAGCTGCGCGGGCACGCCCGCGACCTCGCCGACGCGCTGGTCACCGGGTTCCCCAACACCGAGCTGCAGGCCGCGATCGACACCGTCGTCGGCGCCGACGCGCTGATCGCGGTCACGCCGATCTTCTCCGCCTCCTACAGCGGGCTGTTCAAGACCTTCTTCGACGTCCTGGACAAGGACGCACTCATCGGCACCCCGGTGCTGCTGGGCGCCACGGCCGGGACGGCGCGGCACTCGCTGGCGTTGGAGTTCGCGATGCGGCCGCTGTTCGCCTACCTGCGGGCGCTGCCGGTGCCCACCGGGGTGTTCGCGGCGAGCGAGGACTGGGCCGGCGGTGGCAGCAGCGCCCTGTCCGGCCGGATCGACCGGGCTGCCGGGGAGCTGGCCGACGTGGTCACCGGCCGCCCCGCGGCGGCCCGCCCGGCCGACCCCTTCGCCGACCCGACGACGTCCTTCGAGGAGCTCCTCAAGGGCAACTGACCGCCCCGGGCGGCCGTGTTCGCCGACACGGCCGCCCGGTCGGGTCAGAGGCAGCGGTGCAGGGCGGGCCAGAAGCCGCCGAGCCAGTCCGGCCCGGGCAGCACCCCGCGGGCGGTGAGCAGGACCCCGATCAGCTGGCGGTCGGGGTCGACGTGGCCGGTGACCCCGGTGCCGCCGTCCCAGCCCCACCGGCCCGGTCGGGCCCACGGCTCCGCCGGGTCGACCTGCACCCCGACCTGCATGCCCCACGACCGGCCGGGGCCGAGGAAGTCGGCCGCCTCGGCCCGCTGGGCGTCGCTCAGCTGACCGGTGGTCAGCCGGGCCACCGACGCGGGCTGCAGCAGCGGGCCGCCGCCGTCGGCGAGCGCGGCCAGGAACGTGAGCACGTCCGGCGCGGTGGACACCAACCCGGCGGCCAGGCCCTCGAACGCCGGTGGCCGGGACGACCGCCCGTCCGCCGGGTCGATCACCTCGAACCCGTCACCGGCCGGCTGGTACGCCGGGCCGAGCCGGGCGGGGTCGCTCGCCCAGAACCCGGTGTCGGCCAGACCCAGCCGGCCGGTGACCCGGTCGCGCAACAGCTCGCGCAGCGGACGACCGGTGACCCGCGTCAGCAGCACCGACAGCACGTCGGCGCTCAGGTGGTACAGCCAGCTCGCCCCGGGCTGGGCGGCCAGTGGCAGGTCGCCCAGCCGGGCCAGGTACTCCTCGGGCGTGAGGTCCGGGCTCAGCGGGCCGGGCCCGATGCCGGCGGCGTCCACGGCCCGGTCCAGCGGGGAGCCGTCCCAGAGACCGCCGAAGCCGGGGGTGCTGGTGAGCAGGTGGCGCACGGTGATCGGGCGCTCGGCCGGGACGGTGTCAGTCAGCGGCCCGGCCCGGTCGGCCAGGACCCGCGGCTCGGCGAGCTCGGGCAGCCACCGGCCGACCGGGTCGTCGAGGTGCAGCAGCCCGTCCTCGACCAGCGAGAGCGTCAGCACCCCGGCGAACGGCTTGGACAGCGAGGCGAGCCGGAACAGCGAGTCCGGCCGCACCGGCGTGGCACCGCCCAGCGCCAGGCAGCCGCCGGTGTGCACCTCCACCTCCCCGCGGTACCGGACGGCGGCGGCGTAGCCGGGCAGCGTGCCCGCGGCCACCTGCGCCTCCAGCGCCGACCACAGGGTGACGAACCGCGAGGGGCCGGGCATGGGTGCCTCCGGGGACGACGGGTGCGCAGTCACCGTGAAGACGACCCGACCCCACCGAACTCATCGGTGCAGACGGCTACCCGGTGGCGCCCAGGCGCCGCTCGAAGCCCGGCGGGACGACGACGTCCTCGCGGCGCAGCTGGTCGACCGACTCGTGCCCCAGGCCGATGAGTGCCGAGCCGAGCCCGTCACGCAGCAGGTCGAGCACGTTCTCCACCCCGGCCTGGCCGTTCGCGGCGAGCCCCCACAGGTACGCCCGGCCGATCATCACCGCCTTCGCGCCCAGGGCCAGGGCCTTGGCGACGTCGCCGCCGCGGCGGATGCCGCCGTCCAGCAGCACCTCGACCTGGTCGCCGACCGCCTCGGCCACCGCTGGCAGGGCGCGGATCGAGGCCGGGGTGCCGTCGAGGTTGTTGCCGCCGTGGTTGGACACCGAGATCGCGGTGACGCCGGCGTCCACGGCGCGCTCCGCGTCGTCGACCCGCATGACGCCCTTGAGCATGAACGGCCCGTCCCACTGCTCGCGCAGCCAGGCGACGTCGTCCCAGGAGGGCATGGGCGAGTTCATCCACTGGCCGTAGGCGCCGAAGAAGGTGGGCGCCGGGTCACCGGGGGTGGCGACCATGTTGGGCACGGTGAGGTCGGGGAGGGCCCGGGTGCGGGCGAAGTCGAGCAGCCAGCGCGGCTTGACCAGCACCTGCGGGGCGTACCGCCGCACCGCCTCGAGGTCGATCTTCTCCGGGATGAACGGGCTGCCCCAGTCGCGTCCGTAGGCGAAGGACCAGTCCAGGGTGGCGATCATGCCGACCGCGCCGGCGTCCTTGGCCCGCTGCATCCGGCCGAGCATCTCCTCGCGGGTGCCGACCCAGTACGCCTGGAAGAAGGTCTGCGGGTTGGCGGCCACGACCTCCTCGACCGGCTTGCTGGCGAAGGAGGACAGGCCCATGGCCACGCCCCGGGCAGCGGCGGCCCGGGCGACCGCGACCTCGCCGTCGGGGTGCACCGCCTGGACGCCGGTGGGGCTGATCAGCACCGGCATCGAGATCTGCTGGCCCATCACCGTGACACCGAGCCGGCGCTCGTTGCTCAGGCCGGCGGTGTGCGGGGCGAACCCGAGCTCGGCGAAGGCGGCGGTGTTGTCGTCGACGGTCAGACCGCGTTCGGATCCGGCGACGAGCGCCCCGTAGACCCCCCTGGGCAGCCGCCGTCGCGCGCGCCGCTGCGCCTCGGCCACGGACTCGAACCACGCGTTCGCCACTTGCGGACCCCCTGCTGCTCGCCTCGTGGGGGGGGGGGGGGGGGGGGGGGGGGGGGGGGGGCCGCCGCGCCCGCGCGCCCGGGGGGGGGGGGGGGGGCGGGGGGGTGGCGGCGGCGCCGGC
>NZ_JBJJTJ010000009.1:0-156823 GCF_054177765.1 Modestobacter lacusdianchii
ACCCCCCCCCCCCCGCCCCCCCCCCCCGCCCCCCCCCCCCCCCCCCCCCCCCCCCCCCCCCCCCCCCCCCCCCCCCCCCCCCCCCCCCCCCCCTGGCGAGGTCCCCCACCGCGCCTGACACCGGAGGCAGGCGGTGGCAGGGTGGGGGGATGGCTGAGCCGCGCGAGCGTCACGGCGGAGCGGCGGGGGGACTGGCGGTCGAGCTGGGCTGGTTCGCCGCGTACTTCGCCGTCGTCTACGTCGTCCAGGAGGTGGTCTACCGGGCGACCGGCTGGCCCCGGCTGTGGATCCTCCTGGTCGTGGTCTCGGTCGCCTGGTCGGCCAAGGTCGCTGCGCAGCGGTGGTGGGGGCGACGCTCCGCGAACCGGTGACCGATGAGTTCGTCGGCGCCGGGCGGTCCACCACTGCATGGCGACGACTCTGCTGGCGATCGGCACCCGCAAGGGGCTCTGGCTCGCGACGAGTGAGGACCGGCGCAACTGGTCGCTCTCCTCGCCGCACTTCCTGATGACCGAGGTGCCGAGCATCGGCATCGACACCCGTGCCGGCCGCACCCGGCTGATGATCGGCGTCCGGTCGGAGCACTTCGGCCCGACCGTCGTGCACTCCGACGACCTGGGGGTCACCTGGACCGAGCCGGCCGGCGGGGCGATCCGCTTCCCGGCCGACACCGGCGCCGCGGTCGAGCGGATCTGGCAACTGCGGCCGGACGCCGACGACCGGCCCGGGGTGGTCTGGGCCGGCTGCGAGCCGATCTCGGTCTGGCGCTCGGACGACGCTGGCGAGCACTTCGAGCTGTGCCGCGGGCTCTGGGACCACCCGCACCGCGCCGAGTGGGGAGCCGGCTACGGCGGGGCGGCCGCGCACTCCGTCGTCCCCGGGCCCGGGAGCACGGTGCACGTGGCGATGAGCACCGGCGGGGTCTACCGGACCCGGGACGGCGGGGCGTCCTGGCAGCCGCGCAACGCAGGCATCTCCGCCTACTTCCTGCCCGGCCCCGCGCCGGAGTTCGGCCAGTGCGTGCACAAGATCGCCCGGGACGGCGCGGTGCCCACCCGGCTGTACGCGCAGAACCACCACGGTGTGTACCGCTCCGACGACGACGGTGACACGTGGACCTCGATCGCCGACGGGCTGCCCTCGGACTTCGGCTTCGTGATGCTGGCCGACCCGCGCCGGGGCGGGCGGATCTGGGTGGTCCCACTGGTCGCCGACGCGCAGCGGATCCCGCCGGACGGGCGCCTGGCGGTGCACCGCAGCGACGACGCGGGGCAGACCTGGCAGCGGCTGGACGCCGGGCTGCCGGCCGACGAGTACAACGCCGTGCTGCGGGACGCCGCCTGCGTGGACACCGACGACCCGGTGGGCGTCTACGTCGGCACCCGCGGCGGCGAGGTGTACGCCAGCGCCGACGCCGGGGAGTCGTTCACCCAGGTCGCCGGCCACCTGCCCGACGTGCTCTGCGTCCGCGCCGCGGTGCTCCCGTGACCGTGCGGGTGCGGCTGCCCTGCATGCTCGCCGACTGCACCGGCGGCCGGACGTCGGTGTCCCTCGACCTCGCCGACGACGCCACCGTGTGCGCGGTGCTCGACGCGCTGGCCGCGCAGCACCCGGTGTTCGACCGCCGGGTGCGCGACGAGACGGGCGCGCTGCGGCGCTTCGTCAACGTCTACGTGGACGGCGACGAGGTGCGCCGGCTGGCCGGGCTGGCCACGCCGGTGCCGGCGGGAGCCGAGGTCATGGTCGTGCAGTCGGTCGCCGGCGGTTGACCCCCCATGACGAGTCGGTCACTCCGGAGGTGTGCTGGCCGCGTGTCTGTGGACGGGCTGCTGCGTCGACGTCGTCGAGCTGCAAAGCTGGCTTCATGCCGGCACCGAGTCCGACCTCTCTGATCGACGTCGTCGACGAGAGCAACGAGCCCATCGGTGCTGTACCGCGCGGTGAGGTCTTCGAGCGTCGGGTCAACTTCCGCACAGTCCACGTGCTGGTCTTCAACGCTTCTGGTGAGCTCCTGCTGCAGCAGCTCAGCTCGTCGAGGCGGCACCCACTGCAGTGGGGCAGCAGCGTCGCCGGATATCTGCACGCGGGGGAGTCCTATCAGCACGCGGCGGTGCGACGACTCCATGAGGAGCTGCAACTGTCGGCTCCCGTCAGCTCCCTCGGCGTGCTGTCGATGACGGATGAGGGGCTCACCAAGTTCGTCGGCGTGTTCACCGCGCAGTCCGACACACCGAAGATCGGCGAGCCTGACCACATCGCTTCGTTGGCGTTCCGACCGCCGGCGCAGATCCGCGAAGACGTCGACAGCCATCCAGAGCTCTTCACCGAGACCCTTCGAGAGGTCCTCGCTTTCTGGGAGAAGGTGGATGGCGGCACCCGCAGGCGAGGGTGACGATCGGGCCGAAGCGTTGAAGCTGTACGAGTTGGCCGTCGACGAGTACCGCTTCCAGGTCCAGCTGAACTGGGATCGATCCAAGTACCTGCTGGGCTTCACCGTCGCCATCATCGGTCTCGGCGCGGGATTGCTCCGGGTGGGGGATCGAGCAAGTCCGTTCTTGGTGTTCGTGTTCGTCGTCGGACTGTTCGCGTCGTTGCTGTCGCTGCTCGTCATCCACCTCCAGCACGGCTACTACCAGCGCACACGCGATGTCATGACGGCTCAGGGCAGAGGCCTTGGGTTGGCTGAACGGGCCGTCTCCACCACCCCCGGGGCGCGTGGGGAACGAACGACCTGGAGTTTCCGCCTCCTCAAGGTCCAGACAGCGCTCTACCTCTTCTTCGTCTCCTGCTCGCTGGTCAACGTGATCGGGATCCTCTTCGTGTTCCTGACCTGATCTCTCACCCGAGCAGCAGGGCCGCCGTGAGCAGGGTGACCGTGGCGGCGACCTCGCCCATCGCGCCCATCACGTCGCCGTTGACCCCACCCAGCCGGCCGACGGCGCGGGCGGACAGCGCCTCGGACGCACCCAGCCCCGCCGCGAGGGCGGCCACCTGCACCAGCGCCGCGGTCGTGCCGGAGCCGACCAGCAGCGCGACACCTGCGGCTGCGGTTCCGGTGAGCAGGGCGGCGACGGCCAGCCAGCCGCGGGAGACGGTGCCGGCCACCGCCTGACCCAGCGACGAGCCCTCGGCGATCGGCACGCCGGGCAGGCCGGTGCGGGCCATCGCCAGCCGGGCGGTGACCACGGCCGCCGGCAGGGCGAGCCAGCCGCCGTCCACGGTGAGCAGCTGCGCCAGGCAGCCGACCTGCAGGAGCAGGACGAGCACCAGGGTGACCACGCCGAAGGGCCCGACGTCCCCGGCGCGCATCACCGCCAGCGCGCGCTCCCGGCCGCGCAGCGGGCCCAGCCCGTCGGCGGTGTCGGCCAGCCCGTCCAGGTGCAGGCCGCGGGTCAGCCAGGCCAGCACGGCCACCCCGAGGACGGCGCCGACCAGCGGGCTCGCGGCCCGGCCGGCGGCCCAGGCGACCGCGGTGGCCACCGCGCCGAGCACCAGCCCGACCAGCGGCGCCCACGGCAGCACCCCGCGGGCCGACGCGGCGGCCGGCACCCGCAGGCTGGTCAGCAGCGCGAACGACTCCGCCGGCCCCGCCCACCGGGACCGCCGCGTGCCCTCGCTCACCGCAGCCGCTGGGGCAGCCCGGCGACGACGAACCACACCTCGTCGGCGGTCGCGGCCAGCCGCTGGTTCACCTCACCCAGGGTGTCCCGGAACAGCCGCCCGGCCCGGGTCTCCGGCACCACGCCCAGCCCGACCTCGTCGCTGACCGCGACCACGTGCGCCGGTGTCATCACCCAGTTGTCGACCAGGGCGTCACAGCGGGAGGCCAGCCGGTCGCGGGCCGCGGCGGCGTCGGTGGCCGAGCCCGCGGCGTGGGCGCCGGTGGTGTCCAGGGTGTCCCAGATGCCCGTCTCGTCCATCAGCGCGGCCACCCAGGTGGTGACGCTGTCGACGAGCACGGCACCGGCGCGGATCAGCTCCGACGGTGCCGTCGTCTCCAGCGTCGTCCACCCGGCGGGGCGGCGGGCGCGGTGCGCGGCGACCCGGGCCGACCACTCGGCATCGGCGTCGTCGACCCGGGAGGTCGCGAGGTAGGTGACCTCGGTCCAGCCCGCCAGCAGCTGCTCCGCGTGCGCGGACTTGCCCGACCGCGAGCCGCCCAGCACCAGCGTCCGGCTCACGCCAGCACCAGCCGGGTGACCGTGCCGTTGTGCGGGGTCACACCCGGCAGCTGGTCCGGGCCGAGCCCGGCGACCACCGCCTGCGCGGCACGGATCGTGTCGCCGTGGGTGACCAGCGCGACCACGTCGGCCGGCGGGTCGGCGCGGAGAGCCTGCAGGTAGCCGGCGACCCGGGCGTGCAGCGCGGCCAGGCTCTCGCCGCCCTCGGCCGACCAGTGCGGATCGGTCCAGTCGACGACGTCCCACAGCTCCCGGGACGGCCGGCCCTCCAGCACGCCGTAGCCCTGCTCGCGCAGCGCCGGGGTGGTGGTCAGGGTCAGCCCGGTGGCCGCGGCGCAGTGCTCGGCGGTCTGCACCGCCCGCAGCAGGTCGCTGGAGACGAGGGCACCCGGGCCGGCGCCGTCCCGGGTGAGCGCGGCCAGCTCCGCCGCGGCCTGCGCGGCCTGCTGGTGGCCGAGCTCGGTGAGCGGGACGTGCGCGGTCTGCCCCTGCATCAGCCCGGCGGCGTTCCACTCGCTCTGCCCGTGCCGGACGAGGAGGAGGGTCAGCGGGCTGGTCATCGCAGGGAGCCTAGGTGGGCGCCCCGGGCCCGGGGACACCCGACCGGGTGGCCCGGGCGGCGCGGCTCGTACGGTCGCAGCCGTGACGATCCCGCTGCGCCCCGGCGCCGGCCGCGCCCCCCGGCCCGCCGCCCGCCCGACCGGCCCCGACCCGCTCGCGCCGCTGATGGACCTCCCCGGGGTCGCCGAGGCCGCCGAAGGTGCCCGCGCCGCCGTCGACCGGCTGCTCGGTCACAAGGTGCTCCGCCGGGAGTCCGCCGGGGTCAGCGCCGAGTCGGCGCTGCGCGGCGCCCGGGCGTCGGCCGCGCTGGAGGGCGTGGACCTGCCGCTGGGCCAGCTGCGGGCCGGTGAGGTGAGCGACCCCGTCGTCCAGGGGGCGCTCCGGGTCTCGGTCGGGCTCGGCTCGATGGTGGAGACCTGGGAGCGGGCGCCGGGGCAGGTGCTCGCCCGGCTGCACGTGCTGGCCGCCACCGACCTCGCCGACCCCGCCGACCTGGGGCGCCCGAACGGCGCGGCCGGGCCGCGGCTGGGCGGGCTCTTCTCGATCATCACCGGCGCCACCACGGTGCCGGCGGTGGTGGTGGCCGGTGTCGTCCACGGCGAGCTGGCGGCGCTGGCCCCCTTCGGGGTGCAGGACGGCGTGGTCGCCCGGGCCGCGGGCCGGCTGGTGGGGATCACCCGGGGGCTCGACCCCAAGGCCGTGTCGGTGCCCGAGGTCGGGTTCGCCGAACTGGGCGCGGACTCCTACGGCGCGGCGCTGGAGGGCTACCGCTCCGGTGGTCCCGCCGGGGTGGCCGGGTGGCTGGTGCACTGCTGCCGGGCGACCGAGCACGGCGCCACCGAAGGGCTGGCCATCTGCGAGAGCCTGCTCCGCGGCTGACCCCGCCGCCCGGACTGCCGTACCGCGGTGTCGACCCGACACTGGGCAGATGCGCTTCCTCGAGGTGGACGGTCTGGGACAGGTCAGCCGGGTCGGGCTGGGCACGTGGCAGTTCGGCTCCCGGGAGTGGGGGTACGGCGCCGACTACGCCTCCGGCCCGGCCCGGGACATCGTGCGCCGCGCCCGCGAGCTGGGCGTCACCTTCTTCGACACCGCCGAGGTCTACGGCATGGGGAAGAGCGAGCGGATCCTCGGTGCGGCGCTGGGGGAGGACCGCGGCTCGGTCGTCGTGGCGAGCAAGGTCTTCCCGGTCGCGCCCTTCCCGGCCGTCGTCCGCAACCGGGCGCAGGGCAGCGCCCGCCGGCTCGAGCTCGACCGCATCCCGCTGTACCAGGTGCACTGGCCCAACCCCGTCGTCCCGGACTCGGTGGTCATGCCGGGGCTGCGCACCCTGCTGGACGAGGAGCGCATCGGTGCCGTCGGTGTCTCCAACTACCCGCTGGACCGCTGGCGCGCCGCCGACGCCGCGCTGGGCCGGCCGGTGGTCAGCAACCAGGTGCAGTTCTCCCTCGCCTCCGCCGGGCCGCTGGCGGACCTGGTGCCCTTCGCCGAGCGGGAGGGGCGGTTGGTGATCGCCTACAGCCCGCTCGCCCAGGGCCTGCTCGGGGGCCGGTACTCCCTCGACCACCGCCCCGGCGGGGTCCGGGCGACCAACCCGCTGTTCGGCACGGAGAACCTGCGTCGCGCCGAGCCGCTGCTCCAGCTGCTCCGGGACGTCGCCGCCGCCCACCAGGCGAAGCCCGCCCAGGTGGCGCTGGCCTGGCTGCTTGGCCTGCCGCAGGTGGTCGTCATCCCGGGGGCGTCCAGCGTCGAGCAGCTCGAGTCGAACGTGGCGGCCGCCGAGCTGGAGCTGACCCCTGCCGAGCAGCAGGCGCTGACGACCGCGGCCCGGGAGTTCCAGCCGGTCTCGGCTGCCCGCACCGTGGTCGACCAGGTGCGCGAGAAGGTGGCCCAGGTGCGGGAGCGCGTGGGCGGCTGAGCCGCCCACGCCGTCGGTCGCCGGGACGCCGCGGTCGGGTGGTGGGAGCCGGCCGGTCAGGCGCCGGGACGACGCCGGCGGCCGGGCGAGGGCAGTGCCAGGGCCGGGCCGGCGACCGGCGCGGCGGCCGGGAGCGCCCGGAGCGCGCGCCGCCGGGCGTACCAGGCGATCCCGGCGACAGCGGCACCCACGCCCATCGCGGTGCCGGTGACCACCGGGGTGCGGGCCGTGGCCGAGCGGGACCGCAGCGTCACCGGGCGGGTGAACTCCAGCACCGGCCAGCCCCGCTCGGCGGCGGCCCGGCGCAGCCCCCGGTCGGGGTTGACCGCCGTCGGGTGGCCGACCGCCTCGAGCATCGGCAGGTCGGTGACCGAGTCGCTGTAGGCGAAGCAGTCGGCCAGGTCCCAGCCCTGCTCGGCGGCCAGCTCGCGCATCGCGGCGGCCTTGTTCTCGCCGTAGGCGTAGTACTCGATCTCGCCGGTGTACCGCCCGTCGCGGGTGACCATCCGGGTGGCGACCACCCGGTCCACGCCGAGCATCTCGCCGATCGGCTCGACCATCTCCGCGCCGCTGCTGGAGACGATCACCACCGCGCGGCCGGCGGCCCGGTGCGCCTCGATCACGTCGGCGGCCTCGTCGTAGATCAGCGGGTCGACGATCTCGTGCAGCGTCTCCCGGACGATCTCGTGCACCACGGCGACGTCCCAGCCGGTGGTCATCGCGGTGATCTGGCGGCGCATCCGCTCCATCTGGTCGGCGTCGGCGCCGGCCAGGGAGAAGACGAACTGCGCGTAGGCGCCCTTGAGGACGGCCCGTCGGTTGATCAGCCCACCCTGGAAGAAGGGTCGTCCGAAGGCCAGCGTGCTGGACTTCGCGATGACCGTCTTGTCCAGGTCGAAGAACGCCGCAGCGCGGGTCATGTCCTCCACGGTAGGAGGATCGGCACCGCGGGCAGCCGGGTGCAGCGGAATCCACACCCCGATGGGTGGTCCACAGATCCTCCGCCGGGCTGTCCCGCCGTGCTCCCGTCGGCTGCGCTGGTGCGGTGTCCACCGCCAGCCGCGCCGCCGGTCCTGCCCCTGCCCGCCCGCTCGTCGTCAGCACCGACCCGCTGCTGCTCGACGACCTGCTCCGGTTGCTGGCCGCCGCCGGCAGCACCGGCGAGCTGACCAGCGGCGGGAGCCCGCTGCGCCGCGCGCACCGCGATGCGCCGCTGGTGCTGCTGGGCACCGAGGTGCTGGGCAGCGCCGCGGTGCGCGCCCTGCCGCGGCGGCCCGGGCTGCTGGTGGTCGCCGCCGACGAGCCGGGGCCCGAGGTGTGGCCGGCGGCGGTCGAGCTGGGCGCCGAACGCGTGGTGGTGCTGCCGCGGGACGAGACCTGGCTGGTCGAGCGGGTCGCCGCGGCCGTGCGGGCACCGGTGCGACCGGGCTGGCTGGCCGTGGTCGGCGGGGCCTGCGGCGGCGCCGGGGCCAGCACCCTGGCCACCGCCCTGGCCCTGACCGCCCGCACCCGGGCCGGCGACGACGTGCTGCTGGTCGACGGAGACGGCTGGGGCGCGGGGCTCGACCTGCTGCTGGGCGCGGAGAGCGAGCCCGGGCTGCGCTGGCCCGAGCTGGCCGGGGTCAGCGGGCGGGTCGCCGGCCCGGCGCTGGCCGCCGCGCTCCCGGAGGCCGCCGGGGTCGCCGTGCTCGCCGCCTCCCGCGAGCAGCCGCAGCCGGTGGTCCCCGACGCGCTGCTCGCGATCGCCGCCGGCGCCCGGGACAGCGGCTGCGGCGTGGTGGTCGACCTGCCCGCGCGCGGCGACGGCGCGGCCGAGCTGCTGGCCGAGGCGGACCTGGCAGTGCTGGTGGTCCCGGCCCGGCTGCGCGCGGCGGTGGCCGCCCGCCCGCTGGTGCGCGGACCGGACGACGAGTCGGGGCCCTGGTCGTCGGCCCTGGTGGTGAGCCGCCCGGTGGCCGGCGGTCTGACCCGCGCCCAGGTGGCCGACGCCGTCGGGCGGCCGGTCTTCGCCGAGCTGGCCGCCGACCGGTCCGCGGTGGCCCGCAGTGAGCGCGGCGAACCGCCGTCCGTCGCCGGGCGCGCGCCGTTCGGCGTGCTCGGCCGGCTGCTGCTGGCCCAGCTGCCCGGGCGGGCGGCGTGAGCACGGAGGCGGCGTCCCCGCTGGTCGAGCGGGTGCGGGCGCGGCTCGCCGCGGTGTCCGGGCCGCCCAGCCCGGCCGCGGTCGCGGCACTGGTCCGGGAGGAGTCCGGTGGCCTGCTCGGTGACCGGGGCGTGCTGGACGCCGTTCGGGCCGCGACCGACGAGCTGTCCGGGGCCGGCGCGCTGGAGCCGCTGCTGCGCAGCCCCGGGGTCACCGACGTGCTGGTCAACGGGCCGGACTCGGTCTGGATCGACCGGGGGAGCGGGTTGGAGCGGGTCGACGTCCGGTTCGTCGACGAGGGGGCCGTGCGCCGGCTGGCGGTGCGGCTGGCCGCCTCCGCCGGGCGGCGGCTCGACGACGCCTCACCGTGGGTGGACGCCGGGTTGCCCGACGGCACCCGCCTGCACGCGGTGCTGCCCCCGGTCTCCGGATCGGGCACCTGCCTGTCGCTGCGGGTGCTGCGCCGGGCGGTGCTCTCCTTCACCGACCTGGCCGCACGCGGTGCCTTCCCGGGGGCGGCCGGCGACCTGCTGGCGGCCGTGGTGCGGGCCCGGCTGGCGTTCCTGGTGACCGGCGGCACGGGCACCGGCAAGACCACGGTGCTCTCCGCGCTGCTCGGCCTGGCCGACCCGGTCGACCGGGTGGTGCTCTGCGAGGACGCCCCGGAGCTCACCCCGCAGCACCCGCACGTCGTCCGGCTGCTCACCCGGCCGCCGAACGTGGAGGCCGCCGGTGCGGTGACCCTCCGCGACCTCGTCCGGCAGGCGCTGCGGATGCGGCCGGACCGGCTGGTGGTGGGTGAGGTCCGGGGTGCGGAGGTGGTCGACCTGCTGGCGGCCCTGAACACCGGTCACGACGGGGGCTGCGGCACGGTGCACGTCAACCGGGCGCGCGACCTGCCCGCCCGGCTGGAGGCCCTCGGCGGTGCCGCCGGGCTCGGCCGGGCGGCGGTGCACAGCCAGGCCGCGGCCGCGCTCTCCCTGGTGGTGCACCTGCGGCGCAGCCCGGCCGGGCGGCACGTGGCCGAGCTGGGCGTCGTCCGGCGGCGCGGGGAGCTGATCGAGGTGGCACCCGGCTGGCGGGCGGACGGCGGCGACTGCCCGGCCCGGTCGGAGCTGGCCGACCTGCTGGGTGTGCGGGTGCCCGGGTGACCCCGGCGCTGCTCTGCCTGGCGGCGGCGCTGCTGGCCTGGCCGTCCGGCGCCCGGCCTGGCCGGCTCGTCTCGCGGCCCGGCGTCCGGGCCGGCCGCACGCCGGTCGCCGTGCTGGCCGGCCGGGGCGGGGTGGTGGTCCCGGCGCTGGCGGCCCTCGCCACCGGTGCACTCGTCTCGACGCCGGTGGTGGCGGCCCTGGCGGGGGTGTGCGCCGGGTTCGTCGGCCGGGCCCTCCAGGCGCGGGGCCGCGCAGCGGCCGGGCAACGGCGCACCCGGGCGCTGGTGGAGGCGCTGGGCGTGCTCACGGCCGAGGTGCGTGCCGGTCGTTCCCTGGCGGAGGCGACCGGCGCGGCGGTCGAGGGCTGCCCGGACCCGGCGACGGCGGCGGCGCTGGGGCCGGTGCTGCGGCTGGGTGAGCCGCCGCCGGGCGGACCGGACGGCGGGAGCGCCGCGGCGCTGGTGCGGATCGCGGCGGCGGTGCGGCTGAGCGCGCACACCGGCTGCTCGCTGGCCGGGGTGCTGACCGCCGTGGAGGACGACCTGCGGGCGAGGCTGCGGGCCGAGGAGGAGCTCCGCTCCGCGGTGGCCGGGCCGCGGGCCAGCGCGGCCGTGCTCGCCGGGCTGCCCGTGCTGGGCCTGCTGATGGGCAGCGGTGTCGGCGCCGACCCGTGGCGGGTGCTCACCACCACGGCGCCCGGCACGGTGCTGCTGGTCGTCGGGGTCGGCCTGGAGCTGGCCGGCACGGCCTGGTCTGCGCACCTGGTCCGGCGGGCGGTGCAGGGGTGAGCCGGCGGTGCTGACCGCGTTGGCCGTGGCGGCGCTGGCCGGGGCGCTGTTGCTGTGGGAGCCGGCCGCCGACGTCCGCCGGGACCGGCTGGCGGCCGTCGCCCCCGCCTCGCGACGCGCCTCGCCCCGCAGCCACGTGCCCGACCGGCCTCCCGGGACGCCGCGGCGCTGGTCCATGGCCGCGGCGGCGGGTGCGGGCGTCTTCCTCCTCCTCGGCGCCGGGCTGCCGGCCGCGGTGCCGGCGGTCGTCGCGACGGTGCTCGCCGAGCGGTTGCTGCGCCGGGCCGGGACGCCACCGGAGGACGCCGACCGGCTCGCCCGGGACCTGCCCGTGGTCTGCGACCTGCTCGCCGTCTGCCTGACCGCCGGCACCCCGGTGGGCGCTGCGCTGGCCGCGGTCGGCGGCTCGGTGGCCGGGCCGCTGGGCGAGCGGCTGGTCGCCGTCGGTGGGCTCTACCGCCTCGGTGCCGCCCCGCGCCAGGCCTGGGCCGGGGCGCCGCCGCCGGTCGACGCGCTGGCGCGGGTGGTGGTGCGGGCGGGGGAGTCCGGGTCGGCCGTCGTCCCGGCCCTGCAGCGGCTGGCCGGCGACCTGCGCAGCACCGAGCACAGCCGGGTCGAGGCCGCCGTCCGCCGGGCCGGGGTGTGGGTGCTGGCGCCGCTGGGGCTCTGCTTCCTGCCCGCCTTCCTCTGCCTGGGCGTCGTCCCGCTCGTGCTCGGGATCGCCGCGGACGTCTTCTGAGGCCGTGCGCTGCCCGGCGTCCACAGCGGGCCCCGCCGTCCACACCTGCCCGGCAGCCCTGGGGCGCCGGGCCCGCGCGCCGGAGGCTCGATGACGACGGGCCGGTGGTCGGCCCGCGGAGAGGGGACGTGGAGATGGGCATCCAGCAGGAGGAGCAGGTGCCGACGCCGAGGCAGGTGCGGCGCTGGGTGCGGAGCCGGCTCGTCGAGGAGGACGGGATGAGCACCGCGGAGTACGCCGTGGGCACCGTCGCGGCCTGCGCCTTCGCCGCCGTGCTCTACCAGGTGGTCACCGGCGGCTCGGTGGTGTCTGCGCTGGGCGAGCTGGTGCAGTCGGCGCTCAGCACGCTCTCCTGAGTCGACGTGTCGACACGTCGACACCGGACGGCCCGGTGGCACGGCGAGGCGGGGATGGTCACCGCCGAGACCGCGGTGGTGCTGCCGGTGCTGCTGGTGGTGCTGGCCGGCGCGGTGGCGGCGGTGGTGGTGGTCGGCGCCCAGCTGCGCTGCGTGGACGCCGCCCGGGAGGGGGCCCGGGCGGCGGCCCGCGGCGACGAACACGGCCGGGTCGTGGCGCTGGCCGGCCGTGCCGCGCCGGACGGTGCCCGGACCGATGTCGGCGGTGACGGGGAGTCCGTGCGGGTCACCGTCTCCGTCACGGTCGCCCCGCTGGGCCCGCTGCCCTGGCGGGTCGAGGTCTCCGCCTCGGCCACCGGGGTGCGGGAGCCGGCCGCGGGCAGCCCACCGTGACCGGGTCGGTGCACGACGGCGAGCGCGGCTCGGCCACCGTGTGGACCGTCGCCCTGGCCGCGGTGCTGGCCCTGATCGGTGCGGCGACCGTGCTGGTGGGTGCCGCCGTGGTGGCGCGGCACCGGGCGACCACGGCTGCCGACCTGGCGGCGCTCGCGGCGGCCGGCAGTGCGGTGCAGGGCGATCCGGCCGCGTGCGCGGTCGCGGGCGAGGTGGCCGTGGCGAACGCCGCGGTCCTGGACTCCTGCCGGCTCACCCCCGGCGCGGTGGTCGAGGTGCGGGTGCACGTGCCGGTGCGCCTGGGGCCGCTGGGCGTCCTCGACGCCCGGGCCCGCGCCCGAGCCGGCCCGGCGCCACCGGGGATCGGGTCAGAAGACCAGGTCGTCGGGGTCGGCGTCCTGGGCCACGGCGCTCTGCTCCACAGGAGCAGAGCGGGACGCCGCGTCGGTGGCCGCCCCGGGCCCGGCCGGGGCGCTGGTGCCGAACAGTGCCGGCGTCGGCCGCCGGGTCACCTCCGCCTCCTCCGCGGTGAGCTCGGGGGCCGAGGCCAGCTCGTCCAGGACGACGTCGAGCACCCGCACCGCGCCGGCCTTGTCCAGCGGGTCGTTGCCGTTGCCGCACTTGGGCGACTGCACGCACGACGGGCAGCCGGACTCGCACTCGCAGCTGGCCACGGTCGCCCGGGTCGCCTGCAGCCAGTCCCGCAGCACCGCGTAGCCGCGTTCGGCGAAACCGGCACCGCCCGGGTGCCCGTCGTAGACGACGATCGTCGCCGCGCCGGTGTCCGGGTGCAGGGCGGTCGAGATGCCGCCGAGGTCCCACCGGTCGCAGGTGGCCAGCAGCGGCAGGATGCCGATGGAGGCGTGCTCGGCGGCGTGCAGCGAGCCGGGCAGGGCGGCGTCGTCGACGTCGGCGCGGGCCACGGCCCGCTCGTCGAGCGTCAGCCAGACCGCCCGGGTGCGCAGCTGCCGCGCGGGCAGGTCCAGCGGGAACTCCGCCAGCACCTCGCCGGTGCCCAGCCGGCGTCGCTGGTAGGCGACCACCTGGTTGGTCACGTCGACGACGCCGGTGTGCGCGGTGACCGCGCCCAGTGCCCGGGTGCGGTCGATCGAGACGATGGAGAGGTCGACGGTGTCCCGGGCCACCGTCGTCCACTCCGGGCTCTCCGGGTGCACCACGGCACAGGAGTCCTCGACGTCGAACTCGTCGACCACGTAGCTCTCGCCGCGGTGCACGTACAGCGCACCGGTGTGCACCGTGGCGTGCGAGGCGTCGCCGTCGACGGTGCCCAGCAGGCGCCCGGTCGCGCCCTCGATGATCGAGACCGGGGCCTCGCCGCTGCCCCGGATGTCGACGTCCGGCCGGCCCCGGCCGGCCCAGTACCAGCCGGTCGGGCGGGCGCGCAGCAGCCCCTCGGCGACCAGTTCGGCCACCTGCGCCTCGGCCACCTCGCCGCCGAAGTCGGCGAGCTCGTCGGCGCGCAGCGGCAGCTCGGCCGCCGCGCAGCACAGCTGCGGGCCGAGCACGTAGGGGTTGGCCGGGTCGGTGACGGTCGCCTCGACCGGCCGTCCGAACACCGCCTGCGGGTGGTGGGCCAGGTAGTGGTCCAGCGGGTCGTCACGGGCCACGAACACCACCAGCGACTCCCGCTGCGCCCGGCCGGCCCGGCCGGCCTGCTGCCACATCGAGGCCAGCGTGCCGGGGTAGCCGGCGAGCACCACGGCGTCCAGCCCGGCGATGTCGATGCCGAGCTCCAGGGCGTTGGTGGTGGCCACGCCCAGCAGGTCGCCGGCCGACAGCGCCCGCTCCAGCTCCCGGCGCTCCTCGGGCAGGTAGCCACCCCGGTAGGAGTCGACCGTGCGCACCAGGTCGGCCCGGCCCCGCGAGCGCAGCAGCGCCCGGGCCTGCTCGGCCACCGACTCCGCCGACCGGCGGGACCGGACGAAGGCGAGCGTCCGGGCCCCCTGCTCGACCAGGTCGGCCAGCAGGCCCGCGGCGTCCGCGGCGGCCGAGCGCCGCAGCGGCGCCCCGTGCTCACCGGTCTTCTCCGTCAGCGGCGGCTCCCACAGGGCGAAGGTCGCGCCCGGCCGGGGGGAGCCGTCCTCGGTCACCGCGGCCACCGGTGCGCCGACCAGCCGGCTGGCGGCCGCGGCCGGGTCGGCGACGGTGGCCGAGGCCAGCACGAAGACCGGTTCGGCGCCGTAACGCCGGCAGACCCGGCGCAGCCGGCGCAGCACGTGGCCGACGTGCGAGCCGAACACCCCGCGGTAGGCGTGGCACTCGTCGACCACCACGTAGGCGACCCGGCGCAGCGTGCTCGACCACTTCTGGTGGGCGGGCAGGATCCCGCGGTGCAGCATGTCCGGGTTGGTGACGATCCACCGCGAGTGCCGACGCACCCACTCCCGCTCCTCGCCCGGGGTGTCCCCGTCGTAGGCGGCCGGCCGCACCGAGGGGTCGGCCAGCGCGGCCACCGACGCCAGCTGGTCGCGGGCCAGCGCCTTGGTGGGGGCGAGGTAGAGCACGCAGGCCCGGGCGTCCTCGGCCAGCGCGGTGAGCGCGGGCAGCTGGTAGGCCAGCGACTTGCCCGACGCCGTCCCGGTGGCCACGACGACGTGGTCGCCCGCGTGGGCCAGCTCGGCGGCGGCCACCTGGTGGCTGAACGGCGCCAGCACGCCCCGTTCGGCCAGCCGCTCGCGCAGCGGGCCGGCCACCCACTCCGGCCACGGCGCCGTCCGGCTCTCCCGGACCGGCAGCCGGTGCACGTGGGTCACCGGGTCGTCCTCGGCCTCGGTGCCGGCGAGCAGTGCGGCGAGCAGCTCGGTACCCGGCAGCGCGGTCACCTGCGGCCCCTCCTCGGGCTCGGGGCCGGCCGCGGCGGGCACCTCGGCGGGGAGCCGCACGGAGCGCAGGGACGTCACCACCCCACTGTCACACCGCCGTGCAACCAGCCGCCGCGAGGGTGACCAGGATGACCGTGCGTGTGAACGAGATCACATGGGGGTCTGGCGGTGTGAGAGCGGCTGCGGCACAGTGCGTGCCACGCCGGGCCCTCCCCCGAGCGAGAAGCGGGGGACGCCGGGCCGGTGCGTGCCCACCTCGCCGCGGAGGACCACATGCCCGACACCGACCTGTCCGGAGGAGACCTCGCCCTCGTGGCGATCGCGCTCCTCATCTCCCTCGCCGCCCTGGGCTTCGCCGCCTGGCTGGTCCGCGCCGTGCTCGCGGCCGACCAGGGCACCGCCTCGATGCAGGAGATAGCGAGGGCGGTCCAGGAAGGTGCCGTCGCCTACCTGCAACGGCAGTTCCGCACCCTCGCCGTCTTCGCGGTGATCGTCTTCGTGCTGCTGCTCCTGCTGCCGGTCTCCGACGGTGGGCTGGGCACCCGGCTGGGGCGCGCCGCCTTCTTCCTGGTGGGGGCGGCGTTCTCGGCCAGCGTCGGCTTCATCGGGATGACGCTCGCCACCCGCGGCAACGTCCGGGTCGCCGCGGCCGCCGCGGCCGGTGGGCACCGCCCCGCCTTCCGGATCGCCTTCCGCACCGGTGGGGTGGTCGGGATGATCACGGTCGGCCTGGGCCTGTTCGGTGCGACCCTGGCGATGCTGCTGTTCCAGGAGACCGCGCCGGTCGTGCTGGAGGGGTTCGGCTTCGGCGGCGCGCTGCTGGCGATGTTCATGCGGGTCGGCGGCGGCATCTTCACCAAGGCCGCCGACGTCGGCGCCGACCTCGTCGGCAAGGTGGAGGCCGGCATCCCGGAGGACGACCCGCGCAACGCCGCCACGATCGCGGACAACGTGGGCGACAACGTCGGTGACTGCGCCGGCATGGCCGCGGACCTGTTCGAGTCCTACGCCGTGACGCTGGTCGCCGCGTTGATCCTCGGGCAGGTCTTCTTCGGCGCCGTCGGCATGGTGTTCCCGCTGGTCGTCGCCGCGGTCGGGGTGATCGCCTCGGTGGTCGGCATCCTGGCCAGCAACCCCGGCGCCCACGACCGCAACTGGATGTCCCCGGTCAACCGCGGCTTCTTCGCCTCCGCGGCGGTCTCCCTGGTGCTGGTCGCCGCCGCGTCCTTCACGGTGCTGCCCACCATCTCCGACGGCCTCGACGTCGCGGTCAGCCCGCAGGTGCTCGGCTTCGTGTCGGTACTGGTCGGCATCGTGCTCGCCGCCGCCATCCAGCAGCTCACCGGCTACTTCACCGAGACCGCCCGCCGGCCGGTCAAGGACGTCGGCCGCAGCTCGCTGACCGGCCCGGCGACGGTGATCCTGTCCGGGGTCTCGCTGGGCCTGGAGTCGGCCGTCTACGCCGCCCTGCTGATCGGGGCGGCCGTCTACGGCGCCTTCCTGATCGGTGGGGCCGCCGCGCTGTACGCCGTCGCGCTGGCCGGCTGCGGGCTGCTCACCACGGCCGGGGTCATCGTCGCGATGGACACCTTCGGCCCGGTCAGCGACAACGCCCAGGGCATCGCCGAGATGTCCGGGGAGATCGACGAGGAGGGTGCCCAGGTGCTCACCGACCTCGACGCGGTGGGCAACACGACCAAGGCGATCACCAAGGGCATCGCCATCGCGACCGCGGTTCTGGCGGCCACCGCGCTGTTCGGCTCCTACAACGCGAGCATCCTGCTGGCCCTGGACGACGCCGGCTCCGTCCTGGGCGAGGCCTTCACCCTGGTGTCCCCGAACAACGTGGTGGGCGCGGTGATCGGCGCCGCCGTCGTCTTCCTCTTCTCCGGCCTGGCGATCAACGCGGTCTCCCGCGCCGCCGGCCGGGTGGTGTTCGAGGTGCGCAAGCAGTTCCGCGAGCACCCCGGGATCATGGACCGCACCGAGCGGCCGGACTACGGCGCCGTCGTCGACATCTGCACCAAGGACTCGCTGCGCGAGCTGGCCACGCCGGGCCTGCTCGCGGTGCTGGCGCCGGTCGCCGTCGGCTTCGGCCTGGGCTTCGGCCCGCTGGCCGCCTACCTGGTGGGTGCGATCGCCACCGGCACGCTGATGGCCGTCTTCCTCTCCAACTCCGGCGGGGCCTGGGACAACGCCAAGAAGATGGTGGAGGACGGCGCCTACGGCGGGAAGGGCAGCGAGGCGCACGCCGCGACCGTCATCGGGGACACCGTGGGCGACCCGTTCAAGGACACCGCCGGGCCGGCGATCAACCCGTTGATCAAGGTGATGAACCTGGTGGCGCTGCTCATCGCCCCGGCGGTCGTCTCCCTCTCCGTCGGGGCGGACGCCAACACGCCGGTGCGGGTGGCCATCGCGGTGGTCGCGACCCTGGTGATCGTGGTGGCTGTGGTGGTGAGCAAGCGCCGCTCGACCGTGGTCGGTGGGGAGACCGACGCCACCACCGGGGCGCTCACCACGAGCGCCCCCTGACCGTGCTGCGCGGCGGCGGCGTCCGGGTGTGGACACCACCGCCGGATGTGGACGACGGGCCCCGGGTTGGCCGCCGGCCTTCCTAACGTCGCCGCATCGGTCCCTCCCCGGGGCCGCCGTCGCGCCGGGAGGCAGCCGTGTCCGACCTGATCTCCGTCCAACTCGACGCCCTGGGCGCGCTGCTGGCGGAGCTCACCGCGCTGGGTGCCGAGCTGGGGGAGGAGGGGGAGCTGGCCGAGGTGACCGGCCGCTCGCTGGGCACCGCCCTGGCCGGGCCGGTCGGCGCCGGTGCCGCGACGGCCGGTGCCGGCTGGGCCGAGGTGCTCACCGCCCTGGCGGCCCGCACCCTCGCGGTCGCCGCCACGCTGCACGGCGCCCTGGATGCCTACCGCCGGGCCGACGCCGGGATCGCCGGGCAGCTCGGACCGGGGCTGGTGGGGTCCACCCCGGTGCCGCGATGACCACGACGCTCACCGAACTGGCCGGCTGGGACGTCCCGCAGCTGCGCGGCTGCGTCGGGACGCTGGGCCTGGTCGCCGACCGGCTGCTGCCCTGGCGGTCCCGGCTGGACGCGCTGGGCCGGGAGCTGGGAGCCGCGGAGTGCTGGTCGGGTCCGGCCGGCACCGTGGCGGCGTCCGCGCTGGTCGAGCTCTCCACGGTGGCCTCCGGGCTCTCGGGGGCGCTGGCCGCCTCGGCGGCCGACCTGGACGGGCTGGTCGCCGCGGCCGCCGAGGCGCAGGAGCGGGCCGCGACCGCGCTCGCCGTCGCCGGCTCCGCCGGTCTGCGGCTGGACGAACGGGGGACGGCGGCGGGGGTGCCCGCCGCGCCGCTGCCGGTCATGGCCGCCGACCAGGTCGCCGACGTCACAGCTGCACGCGCGGCCGCCGCGGTGGCCGAGGCGACCGCGGCGGGCGCGCTGGTCGCGGCCGCGCGCGCCGCGGCGCATGCGGCCGCGGCAGCCGGGCCGCTGGCCGGGCTGGGGGTGCTGGACGCGGGCCCGGTCGACCTCACCGACCTGGCGGTCCGCCTCCCGGCGCCGGTCCCGTCCCTGCCCTCCGGTGGCGGGCCGCGCTCGGTCGCGGCCTGGTGGTCCGGGCTGACGGCCGGGCAGCAACTGGCGGCGATCGACACCTGGCCGGGTGCCGTCGGTGCCCTGGACGGGCTGCCGGCGTGGGCCCGCGACCGCGCCAACCGCCTCGACCTCGCCGCGGCGCTGCGCCACCTGCCGCCCGGTTCGGCCCGGCACGACATGGCCCGGGCCGTGGAGTCCGCGCTGGCGGAGGTGACCGACGCCGGGCAGGTGGCGCAGCTGCTGCAGTTCGACCCGGCCGAGGGCCTGGTCGCGATGAGCCGGGGCGACCTGGACACCGCTGACGCCGTGGGCGTGCTCGTCCCCGGGATCAACACGAGCCCCATCGGCGACCTGGGCGGGCTGGTCGCGGATGCCGCCGGCGTCGCTGCGGCCGCGGTGGCCGCCGCGCCCGGGCTGGCCGTCGCCACCGTGGCGTGGCTCGGCTACCGCACGCCGATCGGCCGGGAGGCGGTCGAGCTCCGGGCCGCCCGCACCGGCGGTCCGGCGCTCGACCGGGCGCTGGACGGGCTCGCCGCGGCGCGCACGGCCCCGGGCGCGCCGGCCCCGCCCCGGGTGACAGTCGTCGGGCACAGCTACGGCACGGTCGTCACCGGGCAGGCCGCCCGCGCTCCGGGGCGCCTGGCCGCCGACGCCGTGGTGCTGCTCGGCAGCCCGGGCACCAGCGTGGGGCGGGCCGACCGGCTGGAGGCACCGGAGGTCCACGGCGCGTGGTCGGTGGCGGACCCGATCTCGACGAGCGGGTTCTACGGAGCCAGCCCCTCCGGTCTCTTCTTCGGCGACGTCCCGTTGCCGACCGAGCTCACCCAGGGCCACACCGACTACTACGACGCCGACCGGCCCACCCTCGCGGCGCTGGGTGAGGTCGTCGCGGGCACCCGGGCGCCCCGGTGACCTGCACCGACGCCGTCGGGAACCGGCGCCGTCCTCATCCGTTGGAGTCAGGACGGCGCGCCCGTGCTGGTCCGCCGCCCGGCCTCCCCGCCGCGCGGTGGCCTACCGTGGCCTCGCCGAACGGGTGCAGCTCCCACTGCCCCGTGCGCGTCCGGGTCCACCCGGCGCCTGCACCAGCACCCCGACAGGAGCACCGTGCCGCCCACCAAGACCACGAAGTCAGCCACCAGCACCGGGAGCCGCGCGCCGCGCAAGCAGGCCGCCGCGGCCGGCGGCAAGCCGCTGGTCATCGTGGAGTCGCCGACCAAGGCGAACAAGATCGCGGGCTACCTCGGCAGCGACTACGTCGTGGAGGCGAGCGTCGGGCACATCCGCGACCTGCCGCGCAACGCCGCCGACGTGCCCGCCGCGCACAAGGGCGAGTCGTGGGCCCGGCTCGGGGTCGACGTGGACAACGGCTTCTCCCCGCTCTACGTGGTCAGCCCCGACCGCAAGCAGCAGGTCACCCGGCTCAAGCAGCTGGTGAAGGGAGCCAGCGAGATCTACCTCGCCACCGATGAGGACCGCGAGGGCGAGGCCATCGCCTGGCACCTGATCGACACCCTCAAGCCGACCGTGCCGATCCGCCGGATGGTCTTCCACGAGATCACCCGCGAGGCGATCGCCCGCGCCGTGGCCAACCCGCGTGAGCTGGACACCGCGCTGGTCGACGCCCAGGAGACCCGCCGCATCCTCGACCGGCTCTACGGCTACGAGGTCTCCCCGGTGCTGTGGAAGAAGGTGCTGCCGAAGCTGTCGGCCGGCCGCGTGCAGTCGGTCGCCACCCGGATCGTGGTGGAGCGCGAGCGCGCCCGGATGCGGTTCACCGCCGCGGACTACTGGAGCCTGGACGGCGTCTTCGAGGTCGCCGAGAAGCGGGCCGGCACCGACGCGGGAGAACCGACGACCCTGCGGGCGCGCCTGGTGACCGTGGACGACGGCCGGGTCGCCACCGGCAAGGACTTCGACGCCGACACCGGCACGGTGACCAGCAACGTCGTGCACCTGGACGAGGCCGGTGCCCGTGGCCTGGCCGCCCGGCTCGAGGGGCGCGCGGTCACGGTCAGCCGGGTCGACGAGCGGGACTACACCCGCAAGCCCTACGCCCCCTTCATCACCTCCAGCCTGCAGATGGAGGCCGGCCGCAAGTTCGGCTGGTCGTCGGCCCAGGTCATGCGGGTGGCGCAGCGGCTGTACGAGAACGGCCACATCACCTACATGCGGACCGACTCGACCAACCTGTCCAACGAGGCGATCACCGCCGCCCGCCGGCAGGCCGCCGAGCTGTACGGCGACGCCTACGTCCCGGCCGAGCCGCGCCGCTACGACAAGAAGGCCAAGGGCGCCCAGGAGGCGCACGAGGCGATCCGCCCGGCCGGTGACTCCTTCCGCACGCCCGGTCAGCTGGCCGGTCAGCTGGCCCGCGACGAGTTCCGGCTCTACGAGCTGATCTGGCAGCGCACCATCGCCTCGCAGATGGCCAACGCCGTGGGCAAGACCCTCAGCATCCGGCTCGCCGGCAGCTCGAGCACCGGTGAGGCCGTCGAGTTCACCGCCTCCGGCCGGACGATCACCTTCCCGGGGTTCCTGCGGGCCTACGTCGAGGGCAGGGACGAGGGCTCGGGCACCGACGACGAGGCCGACGACAGCGAGCGCCGGCTGCCGCGGGTCGAGCAGGGGCAGCGGCTGGACACCCGGGAGCTCGACCCCCGCGGGCACACCACCAGCCCGCCGGCCCGGTACACCGAGCCGAGCCTCACCGCGCGGCTGCAGGAGCTGGAGATCGGTCGGCCCTCGACCTACGCGTCGATCATGCAGACCATCCAGGACCGCGGGTACGTGTGGAAGAAGGGCTCGGCGCTGGTGCCGTCCTTCATCGCCTTCGCCGTGGTCAACCTGCTGGAGCAGCACTTCGGCCAGCTCGTCGACTACGACTTCACCGCCTCCCTGGAGCGCGAGCTCGACGAGATCGCCGCCGGTCAGCTCGGCCGGGTCGACTGGCTCACCGAGTTCTACTTCGGCGGCGAGGGTCAGCACGCCGGCGGCATCGGCGCCTCCGGCGGGCTGAAGTCCGTCGTCGGCCAGCGGCTGGAGGAGATCGACGCCCGCGGCGTCAACTCCATCCCGCTGCGGGCGGTCGCGCCCAACGGCGACCCGGTGGTCGTCCGGGTCGGCCGCTACGGGCCCTACCTCCAGGCCGGCGGTGAGGACGGCGCCCGGGTGAGCATCCCGGAGGACATCGCCCCCGACGAGCTGACCAGCGAGAAGGTCCAGGAGCTGCTCAACGCCCCCTCCTCCGACCGAGAGCTGGGCACCGACCCGGAGTCCGGCTTCCCGGTGGCGGTCAAGGCCGGCCGGTACGG
This sequence comes from Modestobacter lacusdianchii, assembly GCF_054177765.1. Lineage (NCBI taxonomy): Bacteria > Bacillati > Actinomycetota > Actinomycetes > Geodermatophilales > Geodermatophilaceae > Modestobacter > Modestobacter lacusdianchii. The sequence continues at coordinate 21,992 of NZ_JBJJTJ010000009.1, forward strand.
GCCCTACGTCACCACGCTGGTGCCCGAGGGCAGCAAGGAGCAGCCGCGCACGGCGAGCCTGTTCAAGTCGATGGCCCCCGAGACGGTCACCCTGGAGCAGGCGCTGCGGCTGCTGACCCTGCCGCGCACGATCGGCAAGGACGCCGACGGCGAGGAGATCCAGGCGCTGAACGGCCGCTACGGGCCCTACATCAAGAAGGGCACCGACTCGCGCTCGCTGGAGACCGAGGACGCGCTGTTCACGATCACCCTCGACGAGGCGCTGGCCGTCTTCGCCCAGCCCAAGCAGCGCGGGCGGGCCGCGGCCAAGGCGCCGCTCAAGGAGCTGGGCGCCGACCCGGTCAGCCAGGGGCAGGTCACGGTGCGCGAGGGCCGCTTCGGTCCCTACGTCACCGACGGGGAGGTCAACGCCAGCCTGCGCAAGGGCGACGAGGTCGAGACGATCACCCTCGAGCGGGCCGCCGAGCTGCTGGCCGACCGGCGCGAGCGGGCGCCGGTGAAGAAGAAGGCCACCAAGAAGGCAGCGGCGAAGAAGGCCCCGGCCAAGAAGGCCGCCGCCAAGAAGACGGCCAAGACGACGACGGCGAAGACCACGGCGGCGACGAAGAAGACGACGGCGACGAAGGCCGAGCCCGTCGCCGCCGACGTCGCCGAGTCGGTGCCGGCCGGCAGCTGAGCCGGCGGGGGAGGGGCAGCGGTGGACGACTGGCAGCAGCGGCGCACCTCCTTCGGGTCGGTGGCGGCCGACTACGCCGCCCTGCGGCCGGGCTACCCCGCCGACGTGGTGCCGTTCCTCCTCGGGGCGGCACCACGCCGGGTGCTCGACCTGGGCGCCGGCACCGGGCTGCTGACCGAACGCCTGCTGGCCGCCGGGCACGAGGTGGTCGCGGTCGACCTGTCCGAGCCGATGCTCGACCAGCTGCGGGCCCGGCTGCCGGGTGTCACGGCGGCGGTCGGCGGTGCCGAGGAGGTCCCGCTGCCCGACGGTGACGTCGACGCGGTGGTCGCCGGGCAGGCGGCGCACTGGTTCGACGTCGCGCCGGCCGCCGCCGAACTGCGCCGGGTGCTCCGCCCGGGCGGGGTCGTCGGCCTGGTCTGGAACACCCGGGACGAGCGGGTGCCGTGGGTGCACGCACTGGGCGAGCTGCTCGCCGACGAGGCCCGCGACCACGAGGCCGACCAGACGGTGGTCGACCGGTTCGCCGCCGAGCTGCCCGCCGACGTCGCGGTCCTCGACTCGGCGGTCACCCAGCCGGTCACCCCGGACCAGGTGGTCGCCGGCATCGGCACCCGTAGCTACGTCGCCACGATGACCGCCGCGCGGCGGGCCGAGTTCCTCGGCCGGGTCGAGCAGCTGCTCGCCGGCCACCCCGACACCCGGGGCCGGGCACAGCTGGAACTGCCGTACACCACCCGGGCCCACCGGCTCACGCCGCGCTGAGCCCACCCGCGGCCCGACCGTCGGCCGGAGGGCGGCTCACGGCCGGGCGCGGGTGTCGATCGGCCCGACGCGCCGGGCCGGGCTCCCCGAGCTGCGGAACGGGGCGTTCCCGTCGGCGCTGCCCGGTACGGTGGCCCCGCCGGACCACGGCCGGACACATCGGCAGCACCGACTGCACAGCCACACCCTGGGGGTCCCGATCAGCTCCGACCCGACGGACCGCCCGTCCCCGGGCGGGGCGTCCGATGCCGACCCGGCGGACGGGGTGAGCCGTGCGGCACCCGGCGCCGGTTCGGGCGGCGTCGTCGACGGTGACCCGGGCGGCGCACCGGGGTCGGTGCCCGCCGACGGGCTCCCGCCGGCCGGCTCACCCACGCCGGACGGCGCGGGGGTGCCGCTCTCGGAGTCACCGGACGGCGCCGAGCGCGACGACCGGTCCGGCGCCGACGAGGACGAGCACCCCGGGGCGGGAGCGGTCAGCCAGGTCGCCAAGATCCGGGCGGTGCTGCGGGTCCGCGACTTCCGCAAGCTCTGGCTGTCGACCGCGCTGTCCAGCTTCGGTGACTGGCTGGGCCTGCTGGCGATCACCTTCACGGCGTACTCGCTGGTCGACGGCTACGCGGCCAACTTCGCCCTCGGCGGGGTGCTGGCCTTCCGGCTGCTGCCGGCGATCCTGCTCGGGCCGGTCGCCGGCGCGTTCGCCGACCGCTTCGACCGGCGCAAGACGATGGTCGTCTCCGACGTCCTGCGGTTCGGGCTGTTCGCCTCGATCCCGCTGGTCGGCGAGCTGTGGTGGCTCTTCGTCGCGCAGTTCCTCATCGAGGCGATCAGCCTGTTCTGGATCCCGGCCAAGGACGCCGCGGTCCCCAACATGATCCGCCGGGACCAGCTGGAGCCGGCCAACCAGCTGTCGCTGGTCACCACGTACGGGTTCACCCCGGTGCTGGCCGCGGCGGTGTTCGCGGTGCTGACCGCGGCCGACGGGCTGGGGCAGCTGATCCCGGGGCTCGACGAGGCCGACCTCGCCCTCTACCTCAACGCGCTCACCTTCCTGGTCGCGGCCGTGGTGATCTGGAACCTGCCCTCGATCAGCGGCCGTCGGGCCGCCCGGGCGGAGGTCACCGGCGACGGCTTCCTGCGGTCGCTGCGCGAGGGCTTCTCCTTCGCCGGGCACACCCCGCTGGTGCGCGGCCTGGTCATCGGCATCACCGGCGCGTTCGTGGCCGCCGGGGTGGTGATCGCCACCGCGCAGGCGTTCGTGGTGTCCATGGGCGGCGGCGCCGCGGCGTACGCCCTGCTGTTCGGCGCGGTCTTCATCGGCCTGGGGCTGGGCATCGCAGTGGGCCCCAGCGTGGCCCGGGACCTGTCCCGCGAGCGGTTGTTCGGGGTGGCGATCGTCGGCGCCGGTGCCGCCCTCCTGCTGCTGGTCTGGACCTTCACCCTGTGGCTGGCCCTGGTGCTGGTCGTCGGGATGGGGTTCTTCGCCGGGATCGCCTACCTGGCCGGGTTCACCCTGCTCGGCACCGAGGTCGACGACGAGCTGCGCGGGCGCACCTTCGCGCTGGTCCAGTCGCTGGTGCGCGCGGCGCTGATCCTCTCCCTGGCCGTGGCCCCGTTCGGGGTGGGGCTGATCGCCCGGCACACCGTCGACCTGGGGGCGGTGGCGTTCACCTTCACCGGGGAGCGGCTGATGCTGGGCATCGCCGGGCTGCTCGCCGCCGGCGTCGGGGTGCTGGCCTACCGCCAGATGGACGACGGCCGGCCGGTCCCGCTGCTCGCCGACGTCGTCACCGCCCTGCGCCGCGACACCACCGCCCGCCGCCGGCTCGCCGGCGGCGGGGTGTTCATCGCCTTCGAGGGCGGGGAGGGCGCCGGCAAGTCCACCCAGGTGCGTCGGCTGCAGGAGTGGCTGACCGAGGAGGGCCTGGTCGCCCGGACCACCCGCGAACCCGGCGGGACGGCGCTGGGCGGCAAGATCCGCGGCCTGCTGCTGGACCCGGCCAGCGCGGGGCTCTCACCGCGGGCCGAGGCGCTCATGTACGCCGCCGACCGCGCGCAGCACGTGCACGACGTGCTGCGTCCCGCGCTGGACGCCGGCGAGGTCGTCATCACCGACCGGTTCGTCGACAGCTCGCTGGCCTACCAGGGCGCCGGCCGCACCATCCCCATGGACGACGTCCGGTCGATCTCCCGCTGGGCGACCCAGGGCCTGCGGCCCGACCTCACCCTGCTCCTGGACCTGCCCCCCGAGGTGGGGCTGGCCCGGGCCCGCGGGCGTGCCGCGGCCGACCGGCTGGAGTCGGAGTCGCTGGACTTCCACCAGCGGGTCCGCCGCACCTTCCTCGCCCTGGCCGAGGCCGAGCCCGACCGCTACCTGGTGCTCGACGCCCGCCGGTCGCCGGACGAGCTCGCCGCCGCCATCCGCACCCGGGTGAGCGTGCTGCTGGAGGGCCTGCCGCTGCAGCAGCTCCCGACCGACGTCCCCGCCCCGCGGGGGCGGCGGGGTGAGCACGCCGTCCAGACCGGCTCGACCCCGCAGTTGCACCCTTGAAGGACCCCGTCCCCCTCACCCCTCGCACGCTCGGGGTGAGCCTCGGGACGGGGCCGAGGGAGCCCAGGGACGGGGCTGGACCGACTGAGGGAGGATGACGACGTGACGACCGGTGGGGTGTGGGCCGACGTCGTCGGGCAGCCGGCGGTCGTCGCCGAGCTGCAGGCCGCGGTCGCGCAACCGGGCTCGATGACCCACGCGTGGCTGTTCACCGGCCCTCCCGGGTCCGGTCGCTCGGTCGCCGCCCGGGCCTTCGCCGCAGCCCTGCAGTGCCCGGCCGGCGGTGACGGCAGCTGCCACGAGTGCCGCACCGTGCTGGCCGGCAGCCACGCCGACGTGCACCGCGTCGTCCCCGAGGGCCTGTCGATCGGGGTCGCAGAGGTGCGGCAGATCGTTCGCACCGCCGGCCGGGCGCCCTCGCAGGGGCGCTGGCAGATCGTGGTGGTCGAGGACGCCGACCGGATGACCGAGCAGGCGTCGAACACGGTGCTGAAGATGCTGGAGGAGCCGCCGCCGCGCACGGTCTTCCTGCTCTGCGCCCCGTCGCTGCACCCCGACGACGTGCCGGTGACCATCCGGTCCCGCTGCCGGGTCGTGCCGCTGCGCACCCCGCGGGTCGACGACGTGGCCGAGGTGCTGGTCCGCCGGGACGGCATCGACCCGGCGCTGGCCGCGTGGTCGGCGGCGGCCGCCGGCGGGCACGTGGGCCGCGCCCGGCACCTGGCCCGGGACGAGGCGGCCCGGCTGTCCCGCAAGGCCGTGCTGGACATCCCGCTGTCCCTGGTCTCGCTCGCCGCCTGCCTCAACGCCGCGGACGACCTCGTCGCCGCCGCCAAGGACGAGTCGGACAAGACCGCCGCCGAGGTCGACGCCGTCGAGACCGACGCGGTGAAGGCCAGTCTCGGCGTCGGCGCGCGGGGGCCGGGCGTCGCCGCCGCGAGCCGGGGCGCCGGCCAGCTCAAGGAGCTGGAGAAGCGGCAGAAGTCGCGGGCCACCCGGCTGGGCCGCGACTCCCTGGACCGCGCGCTGGTGGACCTCGCGGCGCTGTACCGGGACGCGCTGGTGGTCAGCGCGGCGGCCGACGCGGCGGGGGAGCTCACCGTGCCGCTCGCGCACCCCGACCGCCGCGCCGACGCGGTCGAGCTGGCCCGCCGGATCGGCGCCGAGGGCGCGCTGCGCCGGATCGACGCCGTGCTGGCCGCCCGCACCGCGCTGGAGCAGAACGTGAAGCCGCAGATCGCGGTGGAGGCGCTCACCGTGGCGCTGCGCCTGCCCGCCTGAGCCGGCGGGCCGGCTCGCTCGCCACGGGCGGGGGTGTCGCAGCGGAGCCGGGGCGGTGCCGTAAGCTCACCCGCGCAGTCCGCCGCCTTAGCTCAGTCGGTAGAGCATCTCACTCGTAATGAGAAGGTCGTCGGTTCGATTCCGACAGGCGGCTCTCCTCCAGCCTCCGCTGCCCACCGCAGGTGCCCCGTGCCGCGGTCGGCGGCTCCCCTCCCCACCGGCGCCCCAGCCCGGAGATGCGGAACGGCGGCGCGCCCCCGGAGGGGCACGCCGCCGTCTGGGTCGGTGCGTGTTCGGCGAGGACCGCCTCGATCAGTGGTGCTGGGTCAGTGCCCGGCGTCCAGGGCGCGCTGGCGGGAGGCCTCGATCTCGGCCTCGGCCTCGGCGCGGCCCACCCACTCGGCGCCCTCGACGGACTTGCCCGGCTCGAGGTCCTTGTAGGTCTCGAAGAAGTGCTGGATCTCCAGCCGGTCGAACTCCGAGACGTCGTTGATGTCCTGCAGGTGCGCGACCCGCGGGTCGGTGGCCGGGACGGTGAGGACCTTGTCGTCCCCGCCCTTCTCGTCGGTCATCCGGAACATCCCGATCGCCCGGCAGGTGATGAGGCACCCGGGGAAGGTCGGCTCCTCCAGCAGGACGAGTGCGTCCAGGGGGTCACCGTCCATCCCGAGCGTCTCCTCGATGTACCCGTAGTCGGCGGGGTACCGGGTCGAGGTGAACAGCATCCGGTCCAGGCGGATGCGTCCGGTGGCGTGGTCCAGCTCGTACTTGTTCCGCTGGCCCTTGGGGATCTCTACCGTCACGTCGAACTGCACGCCGATAGTGTGTCGTACGACTGGCCGTCGCGTCGGCGGAGGTCACTCCAGGGGGTGGGGGAGATCGCGTCAGGTCCGCGCGAGGAGGCGTCCGAACAGCCGGTGGACGAGGCCGGTCAGGCCTCCGCCGAGGCGCCGGACGACGCAGCAGCCACCGTGCAGCTGCCGTCCGACGGGCAGCCGGACACGGCCTCGCGAGTGACGGGTGAGGACGCCGCGACGGCTGGGGCGACGCCCCCGGACTCACAGGGAACGCCCTCGACCACCGGCGCCGCCGACGCGCAGGTGCCCGACGAGGCGGCCGCGGAGGCACCGACCGAGGGGCCGACGCCGGACGGGACGGACACCGCGGCGCCCGCGGTGGCGGGGGAGCCCGGCCCCTCGCCCGCACCGGTCACCCCCGACCGGACCACTGCCGCGGAGCCGGCCCCTGCGGCCGAGCCGGCGCCTGCGGCCTCGCCCGCTGAGCCGGCCGCTGCGCCCCAGCCGGCTCCTCCGGCCGATCCGGTGGTCGTCGGTGAGCCGGCCACCTCGGCGGAGCCCGTCCCGGAGGCGGCGACGAGCGGACCGGCGGGGGACGGGGCCACGGCGGCTGGCGCTGCTGCCCCGAGTGCGGCGACTGAGGTGCCTCCGGCGGCCCCGACGGCAGGGCCGGGAGCCGCGGCAGCGGGGGGAGGCGCAGTCGCGCCGGGGCCCTCCGAGGGAGCGGCGACGGTGCCCCCGGGTGCGCCGACGCCCGAGGAAGGCGAACAGCCTGGCGACTCGGACGGCGCAGTCCGGGAGGAGAGCCCGACCCAGGCGCTCGACGCGCCCGGCCAGGACGGCCCGGCGGACGAGCCGGCCGAGGACCCGGCCGCGGCCGCGCGGGCAGCTGCCGAGCAGGCGGCCGCGGCCCAGGCCGCCGCCGACCTGGCGGCGGTCAAGGAGTGGGCCGCGCAGCGCGCCGCCGCCGAGCAGGCGGCTGCCGCGCAGGCCGAGGCCGACCGCCAGGCGGCCGAGCAGCTCGCCGCCGACGAGGCGGCGGCCGAGCGCGCTGCCGCCGAGCAGGCCGCCGCCGACCTGGCCGCGGTCCGGGAGTGGGCCGCGCAGCGTGCCGCCGCCGAGCGGGCGGCCGCGGAGCAGGCAGCGGCGGAAGCCGCCGCAGCGGCCGCAGCGCGGGCGGCGGCCGAGCAGGCGGAGGCGGACCGGCTGGCGGCCGAGCGCGCCGCCTTCGACGAGGCCGAGGCCCAGCGGGCGGCGGCGGCCGAGCAGATGGCCGCCGAGCGGGCCGCGGTCGCGGCACAGATCGCGGCCGAGCGGGCGGCGGTGGAGCGCGCGGTGTCGGAGCAGGCCGCGGCGGCCGAGCGCGCAGCGATCGAGCGGGCAGCGGCGCAGCGCGCCGCTCAGCAGGCAGCGATGGAGCGGGCCGCTGCGCAGCAGGCCGCCGCCGAACGGCCACCCGTGCAGCGTGCGGCGACGGAGCAGCAGGCGGCGGGCCGGCCGGCGGCCGCGCGCCCCACCCCCGGTCCCCGGCGGGACGGCGCCTCGGCCGCAGCACCGGCCGAGGACGAGACCCGGACCCGGGCAGGGCGCAGGCGCGCGGGTGCCACGGCGGCGGAGGGAGGTCGGTCCGGGGGGCGCCGGCTCACGAAGGTCCTCGTCGCCGCCGTCCTGGCCCTGGTGCTGGTCGCGGCGGGCGTGCTGCTGGCCGTCCAGCTCACCGGGGGCCCCGGCGACCCCGGCGTCGCACCGGACGCCGAGCAGGTGCCCGACGCCGTGCTGCCCGAGCTCAGCGACCCGGCACCGGTGCTGGCCGCGCTGTCGGCCGAGGCACCGGTGCCCGACCCGGCCGCGCTGGCCGCGGTGCTCGGCCCCCTCCTCGATGCGCCCGCGCTGGGCACCGGTCTCTCCGCCGAGGTGGTGGACGTCGCCACCGGCCGGGTCCTGCTCGAGCGCGACGCCACCGACCCGAGCACGCCGGCCTCGACGACCAAGCTGCTGACCGGGCTGGCCGCGGTGACCACGCTGGGCCCGACCGAACGGATCGAGACCACCGTGGTGGCCGGTAGTGCACCGGGGGAGGTGGTGCTGGTCGGCGGCGGCGACCCGACGCTGTCCACCACCGCGCCCTCGGTCGACTACCCGGGTGCGGCGACCGTGGCCGACCTCGCCGCGCAGGTGCAGCAGGCGCTCGCCGGGCAGCCCGTCACCCGCGTCGTCGTGGACAACTCGCTGTTCACCGGCCCGCTGACCGCCACCGGCTGGGGGGAGGGCGACGCACCCTCGACCTACGCGGCACCGGTCACCGCCACCGCGGTGGACGGCGCCCGGGTCACCCCCGGCCAGTCGCAGCGCAGCGGCCAGCCGGGCACCGACGCCGGCCGGGCCCTCGCGGAGGCGCTCGGGGTGCCCGGTGCGCCCGTCGCCCTCGGCGCCGCCCCGGCCGGGGCGCGCACGCTGGGCACCGTGGAGTCCGCGCCGGTCGGGCGGCTGGTGGAGCAGGCGCTCACCGCGTCCGACAACCTGCTCGCCGAGACCCTCGCGCGGCACGTGGCCATCGCGCGGGGGCTGCCGGCCACGTTCGACGGGGCGGGCGCTGCGGTGACCGCCGCGCTGGCCGAGGCGGGGCTGGACACCACCGGGCTCAGCCTCGCCGATGCCAGCGGGCTCTCCCAGGACGACCGGGCACCGGCCCGGCTGCTGGTCGACGTGGTGCAGGCGGCGGCCGACGGGAGCATCCCGGACGCCGATGTGCTGCTCTCCGGCCTCCCGGTGGCCGGCTACGACGGCACGCTGGCCGAGCGCACCGCGGACGGGGCGGGCAGCCCGGGCGCGGTGCGGGCCAAGACCGGCACCCTGCTGGGCGTCAACGACCTGGCCGGCACGGTGCAGACCGCCGACGGCCGGCTGCTCGCCTTCTCCGTGCTGGCCGACGGGGCCGCCGGCACCATCGGCGCGGCCGAGGCGGCGCTCGACGAGGTGGCCGCCGCCCTGGCCGGCTGCGGCTGCCGTTAGTCGAAGGACCCTGCTGCCCCCCACCCCTCGCAGGCTCGGGGTGGGCCCCTGCAGCAGGGTCGGACGTGGGCCCCTGCAGCAGGGCCGGACGGCGAGCGGTTGCGCCGCGTACGGTCGGGCCATGAGCCGAGCCTCGTCACTGGTCGACTGGGACCTCGCCGGCCGCACCGCCCGGCGCCTGGTCAGCTCCGGTCCGGAGACCTCGCGCGCCGAGGCGGCCGCCGTCGTGGCCGAGCTGCACGAGGCCGCCGCGACCGCGGTCGCCCACGTGGAGGCGCTCACCGGCCTGCGGCCGGTGCCGGGCGGGCCGGTGCCCACCGTCGCCGTCGTCGACCGGCCCGGCTGGGTCGAGGCCAACACCGCCGGCATGGCCGCGCTGCTGGACCCGCTGTCCGACGCGCTGCAGAGGGGGCAGGACCGCACGCCCGGCCCGCTCGCGACCGCGATCGGCTCCCGCGCCACCGGCGTCCAGGCCGGCGGCGTGCTGGCCTTCCTCTGCACCCGGGTGCTGGGGCAGTACGAGGTGTTCGGCTCGGGTGGCCGGCTGCTGCTGGTCGCGCCCAACATCGTGGAGACCGAGCGCCGGCTGGGCGTGGAGCCCAGCGACTTCCGGCTGTGGGTGTGCCTGCACGAGGTCACCCACCAGCTGCAGTTCACCGCCGTCCCCTGGCTGCGCAGCTACCTGGAGGAGCAGATCGCCTCCTTCGCCGAGGCCACCGACCTGACGCCGGACGTGCTGCGCGACCGGCTCACCGACCTGGTGCGCGGCCTCGGCGACGCCGTCCGTGGCGGGCAGGACGACGACGCGCCGCAGGGCCTGATGGCGCTGGTCCGCGACCCCGAGCAGCGCGCCGCCCTCGACCGGGTGACCGCGGTGATGAGCCTGGTGGAGGGGCACGCCGAGTACGTCATGGACGGCGTGGGGCCGGACGTCGTCCCCTCGGTCCGCACGCTGCGCAAGCGGTTCGCCCAGCGGCGCAAGGGCCGTGGCCCGATCGACCGGGTGCTGCGCCGGCTGCTGGGCCTGGAGCAGAAGATGCAGCAGTACGCCGACGGCCGGGTGTTCGTCGCCGGCGTCGTCGACCTGGTCGGGATGGACGGGTTCAACCAGGTGTGGGCCGGGCCGGAGAACCTGCCGCTCAAGGACGAGCTGACCGACCCCGCCCGCTGGGTGACGCGGGTCCTGGAGACCCGGCCGGCCTTCCCGGCCTGAGCCGGCGGCCAGGAGCTCCGGGATGGCCGGACCCGATCCCGCCGTCGCCGCCCTGCGCACCGCGGTGCGCCCCGGGCTGGCCGTGGGCACCGGCCCGGTGCTGGTCGCCTGCAGCGGGGGAGCGGACTCGGTGGCCCTCGCGGCGGCCCTCGCCTTCGAGGCGCCGCGGGCCGGGCGTGCGGTGGGCGCGGTGACCGTCGACCATGGCCTGCAGGCCGGCTCCGCCGACCAGGCCCGCCGCACCGCGGCGCTGCTGGAGTCGCTGCGGCTGTCCCCGGTGCTGGTCGTGCCGGTCTCGGTGGGCACCGACGGCGGGCCCGAGGGCGCCGCCCGTGCCGCACGCACCGCGGCGCTGACCGCCGCGGCGGCCGCGCACGGCGCGACGGTCGCGCTCGGCCACACGCTGGACGACCAGGCCGAGACGGTGCTGCTCGGGCTGGCCCGGGGGTCGGGGCCGCGGTCGGTGGCCGGCATGGTCGAGCACCGGCCGCCGTTCTGGCGCCCGCTGCTCGGCGTGCGCCGGGAGACCACCCGGGCGGCCTGCGCCGCCCAGCAGCTGCCGGTCTGGGACGACCCGTGGAACACCGACCCCGCCTACACCCGCGTCCGGCTGCGCACCGAGGTGCTGCCGCTGCTGGAGGAGGTGCTCGGCGGTGGGGTCGCCCCGGCACTGGCCCGCACCGCCGGGATGGTCCGGGAGGACCTGGACGCCCTCGACGCCCTGGCCGCCGCCGAGGCGGACGCGCTCGTCGGGCCGGACGGCGGGCTCCCGGCCGCGCCGCTGGCCGAGCTCCCGGCCGCGCTGCGCCGCCGGGTGCTGCGCGGCTGGTTGCGCGGCGCCGGGGTGCCCGACCTGCAGGCGACGCACCTCGCGGCGGTCGACGCGCTGCTCACCCGCTGGAGGGGGCAGGGGCGGGCGGACCTGCCGGGTGGTCACGGGGTGGTCCGGGCGTCTGGCAGGCTGACGGTGCAGCCCGGCCCTGGTCGCCGCGCCGCGTCTCCTGACGACTTCCCCCCAGAGGAGCCCTGACACCCGTGAGCGAGCCCGCCACCACCGGAGCGCAGGCACCAGGACCGTTGGGCCCCGACCACGGCTACGGCCCGGACATCGACCACGTGCTCCTCTCCGAGGAGCAGATCCAGGCCAAGATCACCGAGCTGGCCGCGCAGATCGCCCACGACTACGCCGGCCGCGAGGTGCTGCTCGTCGGCGTCCTCAAGGGCGCGGTGCTGTTCATGTCCGACTTCGCCCGGGCCCTGCAGCTGCCGACCCAGATGGAGTTCATGGCGGTCTCCTCCTACGGCAGCTCCACCAGCTCCTCGGGCGTCGTGCGGATCCTCAAGGACCTGGACCGGGACATCGCCGACAAGCACGTGCTGGTGCTCGAGGACATCATCGACTCCGGGTTGACGCTGTCCTGGCTGCTGAAGAACCTGGGCAGCCGCCGGCCGGCGTCGCTGGAGGTGTGCACCCTGCTGCGCAAGCCCGACGCGGTCAAGGTCGACGTCCCGGTGCGCTACATCGGCTTCGACATCCCCAACGAGTTCGTCGTCGGCTACGGCCTGGACTACGCCGAGCGCTACCGCGACCTGCCCTACATCGGCACGCTGAAGCCCGAGGTCTACTCCTCCTGAGGAGGACCCGCTGCCCCCCACCCTCCCGAACCCGGGGCGGGACCCGGCAGCGGGACGGGTGGCCGGGGGCCGTGCGCGCAGCTGTTGCACAGGTCCTGCGGTGTACCTTCGTGCCCAACGACGTCGCCCCGTGACGGGGTGTTCCCCGCCGGTCGCGGGCGGCGTCCCGCGACGATCAGGAGGGTCGACGGGCGAAGCCGGGCGTCCCCGGTGCCCGGCCACGGTGTATGGAACGTAAGAAGATCGTCCGGAACGTCTGGTTCTGGATCGCCATCGTCGTCGTGCTGGGCCTCGTGGGCTCCAGCTTCTTCCGGGGCAACGGCGGCTACGACGAGGTGTCGACGTCCACCGCGTTGGACCAGCTCGCCAGCGGCAACGTCTCCTCCGTCACGATCAACGACAAGGAGCAGACGCTCGACCTCGACCTGGAGAACGCGGTCGACGGCAGCACCCAGATCACCGCCTCCTACCCGCTCGGCGCCTCCGACGACGTCTTCGACCTCGTCCGCGGCGCGGGCGACGAGGACGGCGGCGCCGGCTCCTTCGACACCAACGTCACCCAGGACAACCTGCTGGTCTCGGTCCTGGTCAGCTTCCTGCCCTTCGTGCTGCTGCTCCTCCTGCTGTTCTGGCTGTTCAACTCGATGCAGGGCGGTGGCCGCGGGGTCATGGCCTTCGGCAAGTCCAAGGCCAAGGTGGTCAGCAAGGACACCCCGAAGACGACGTTCTCCGACGTCGCCGGGGCGGACGAGGCCATCGAGGAGCTGCACGAGATCAAGGACTTCCTGCAGAACCCGGTCAAGTACCAGGCGATCGGCGCGAAGATCCCCAAGGGCGTGCTGCTGTTCGGCCCGCCCGGCACGGGCAAGACGCTGCTGGCCCGCGCCGTCGCCGGCGAGGCCGGGGTGCCGTTCTACTCGATCTCCGGCTCGGACTTCGTCGAGATGTTCGTCGGTGTCGGCGCCAGCCGGGTGCGCGACCTGTTCACCCAGGCGAAGGAGAACGCCCCGGCGATCATCTTCATCGACGAGATCGACGCCGTCGGCCGGCAGCGCGGTGCCGGCATGGGCGGCGGGCACGACGAGCGCGAGCAGACGCTGAACCAGATGCTCGTCGAGATGGACGGCTTCGACGTCAAGGGCGGCGTCATCATGATCGCCGCCACCAACCGGCCCGACGTCCTGGACCCCGCACTGCTGCGCCCGGGCCGCTTCGACCGGCAGATCGCCGTCGACCGTCCCGACCTCCTCGGCCGGGTGGCCGTGCTCGAGGTGCACGCCACCGGCAAGCCGCTGGCCGACGACGTCGACCTGATGACGCTGGCCCGGCGCACCCCCGGCTTCACCGGTGCCGACCTGGCCAACGTGCTCAACGAGGCGGCGCTGCTCACCGCCCGCAACGGCGGCACGCTGATCACCGACGCCACCCTCGAGGAGGCGATCGACCGCGTGCTCTCCGGCCCGGAGCGCAAGACCCGGGCGATGAGCGAGAAGGAGAAGAAGGTCACCGCGTACCACGAGGGCGGGCACGCCCTGGTGGCCCACGCGCTGCCGAACACCGACCCGGTGCACAAGGTGACGATCCTGCCGCGCGGCCGGTCGCTCGGGCACACCCTGGTGCTGCCCACCGAGGACAAGTACACCCAGACGCGATCGGAGATGATCGACCAGCTGGCCTACATGCTGGGTGGTCGCGCCGCCGAGGAGCTGGTGTTCCACGAGCCGACCACCGGTGCCGGCAACGACATCGAGAAGGCCACCTCGGTGGCCCGCGCGATGGTCACCCAGTACGGGATGAGCGCCAAGCTCGGTGCGGTGAAGTACGGCAGCACCGACTCCGAGCCGTTCCTCGGCCGGGACATGGGCTCGCGCCCGGACTACTCCGACGCCGTCGCCGCCGACATCGACGGCGAGGTGCGCGCGCTCATCGAGGCCGCGCACGACGAGGCCTGGGAGATCCTGGTGGAGTACCGGGACACCCTCGACCGGCTGGTGCTGGAGCTGCTGGAGAAGGAGACCCTGTCCCGCGAGGACATGGACCGGATCTGTGCCGGGGTCGTGAAGCGCCCGTCGATGGCCCCGTACAACGGCTTCGGCAAGCGCACCCCGTCGGAGCGCCCGCCGGTGCTCACCCCCGCCGAGGTGGCCGCGGCCAACGGCACCGGTGCGCACGTGAACGGGTCCTCGCCGTCCCCGGTCGGCGACGTCGGCGCGCCGGTCCAGGGCCGGTGAGCGCCGGTACCGGGGGAGCGGAGCAGCCGGGGCCGGCGGGTGGGCAGCTCGCCGACCGGGTCGACGGTCTGGGCCAGGACCGGCTGACCGGTGACCCGGTGGCCGACCTGGCCGACGGCCGGGTCGACACCGCCCGGATCGAGGCAGCTGTCCGGGAGGTCCTGCTCGCCGTCGGCGAGGACCCCGACCGGCCCGGTCTGGTGGACACCCCGGCCCGCGTGGCCCGCGCCTACGCGGAGACCTTCGCCGGTCTCGGCCAGGACCCCTACGACGTCCTGGCGACGACGTTCGACGAGGACCACGACGAGCTCGTGCTGGTCAAGGACATCCCGATGTACTCGACGTGCGAGCACCACCTGGTGCCCTTCCACGGCAAGGCGCACGTCGGCTACATCCCCGGTGCCGACGGGCGGGTGACCGGCTTGTCGAAGGTGGCCCGGCTGGTCGAGGTGTACGCACGGCGTCCGCAGGTGCAGGAGCGGATGACCCGGCAGGTCGCCGACGCCCTGTTCGAGGTGCTGCAGCCGCGGGGCGTGATCGTGGTCATCGAGGCCGAGCACCTGTGCATGGCGATGCGCGGGGTCCGCAAGCCGGGGTCGACGACGATCACCTCGGCGGTGCGCGGCATCTTCCGGGAGAACGCGGCCACCCGCAGCGAGGCGATGAGCCTCATCCTGGGCAGGTGAGCGCCCTCCTGCCGCGGCCGGGTCGGTGCCTGGTGATGGGCGTCCTCAACGTCACCCCCGACTCGTTCTCCGACGGTGGCTGCTACGCCGACGCGGGGGCGGCGATCACCCACGGCCTGCAGATGGACGCCGCCGGTGCCGACTACGTCGACGTGGGCGGGGAGTCGACCCGCCCCGGCGCCGACCGGGTGGACGCGGCCGAGGAGTGCCGCCGCGTCGTGCCGGTGGTGCGCGAGCTGGCCGGCGCCGGTGTCCGGGTCAGCGTGGACACCACCCGCGCCGAGGTGGCCGCCGCCGCTCTGGACGCCGGGGCCGCGCTGGTCAACGACGTGAGCGGCGGGCTGGCCGACGAGGGCATGGCCCGGCTGGTCGCCGAGTCCGGCGTCCCGTGGGTGCTGATGCACTGGCGCGGGCACAGCCGGGAGATGTACGCCGCGGCGCGCTACGGCGACGTCGTGACCGAGGTGGCGGCGGAGCTGACCGCCCGGGTGGAGGACGTGGTAGCCGCGGGTGTCGACCCCGGTCAGCTGGTCCTCGACCCCGGGCTCGGGTTCGCCAAGAACGCCGACCACAACTGGGCGTTGCTGGCCGGGCTGGACCGGCTCGTCGCCCTGGGCCTGCCGGTGCTGGTCGGCGCCTCGCGCAAGACCTTCCTCGGCCGGCTCCTGGCCGCCCCCGACGGGCAGGTGCGCCCGGTCGAGGGCCGGGAGGCCGCGACCCTGGCGATCTCGGTGCTGGCGGCGCAGGCCGGGGCCTGGGGCGTGCGGGTGCACGACCCGGTGCAGTCCCTCGACGCGATCGCGACCGTGGCCGCCGTGCAGGCGGCCCGCCGCGCTGGAGGAGGAGAACGTGCCTGACCGCATCACCGTGCACGGCCTGACCGGGCACGGCTTCCACGGGGTCTACCCGGCCGAGCGCGAGCGCGGTCAGACCTTCCGCGTCGACGCCGTGCTGGAGCTGGACACCGCACCGGCCGCGGCCTCCGACGACCTCACCCGGACGGTCGACTACGCCGAGCTCTCCCAGCGGCTGCACGCCGTGCTGGTCGGCGAGCCGGTCGACCTGCTGGAGACGCTGGCCCAGCGGCTGGCCGACCTGTGCCTGGCCCACCCCCTGGTCGAGGCGGTCGAGATCACCGTGCACAAGCCGGAGGCCGACCTGGGGGTCCCCGCCGCCGACGTCACGGTCGCGATCCGGCGCGAGCGCCGGTGAGCCGGGCGGTCCTGTCCCTAGGCGGCAACCTGGGTGACCGCGCGGCCACCCTGCGCCGGGCACTGGTCGCGCTGACCGGCCACGGGCTGGTGGCCCGTTCGACGTTGTACGAGACCCCGCCGTGGGGGCCGGTCGAGCAGCCGCCGTACCTGAACGCGGTCGCCGTCGTCCGGGGCGACCGGGACGCCGCCGGCTGGCTCGCGCTCGCGCACGAGCTCGAGCAGGCCGCCGGGCGCACCCGGGAGGTGCGCTGGGGCGCCCGCACGCTGGACGTCGACGTCGTCACGGTCACCGGGGACGACGGGACGCCGGTGCGCTCGGACGACCCGGTGCTCACCCTGCCGCACCCGCGGGCGCACGAGCGGGCGTTCGTGCTGGTCCCGTGGCTGGCGCTGGACCCGGCCGCGACCCTGCCCGGGCACGGTCGGGTGGCCGACCTGGTCGCCGCCCTGCCGGCCGACGAGGTCGCCGCGGTGACCCGCTGGGAGCAGCTGGCATGACGCCGGTGCGCCGCCGGGACCTGGTGTTCCTGGGCGTGGCCGTCGCGGTCGCCGTCTGGCTCGTGGTGCGTGCCGCCTACGGGGACCTGCCGCCCTTCCGGTGGTGGCTGCCGGTGCCGCTGGGCGTGCTCGCCGTGGCCGAGGCGCTCGGTGCCCGCACGCTGCGGGCCCGTCTGTCCGCCGAGCGGGAGGGGCGCCCGGCCCCGGGCAGGTCCGCGGCGGCGGCCCGGCCGGTGGAGCCGCTGCTGGTGGCCCGGGTGGCGGTGCTCGCCCAGGCCAGCGCCTGGGTCGGCGCCGTGCTCGCGGGTGCCTGGGCCGGGCTGCTGCTGCACACCGTGCCGGCGCTGGGTCGCCTCGCCTACGCCCGCGGCGACACGGCTACCGGCGTGATCGGGGTGCTCCTGGCCATCGGGCTCGCCGTCGCCGCGCTGTGGCTGGAGCACGTCTGCCGCGTGCCCCCGGACTCGGACGACGAGGACCCGGGAACGGGGTCCGCGCCTGGTCGACGGTCGGGTTGACCCGCCTCACCTGAGGTGGAGCCGTGCCATGGCGCGGCCTCACATCGGCTCGGGTGGGTCGACCCGGGCAGCCGCCGCGCCGGCGCAGCGTCAGACCACGGCGCCGGCGGTCTCGGGCACCTTGCCCTCGACCGAGCGGCGCAGCGCCGCGTGCAGCGACTCCGGGGTGAGGACGCCGCAGAACCGGTCGCCGTCGAGCACCGCGACCCAGCCGGCCTCCAGCTGCAGCATGGTCGAGAACGCCGTCTTGAGGGTCGCGTCGATCGGCACCCAGGCCTCCATCCGCCGGGCGGCGTCGCGGACGGTGCCGCTGCCGGCGGCGCGCTCGAGGGAGATCCAGCCGTGCAGCGCCTGCCGGTCGTCGAGCACGACCGCCCACCGGGCGCCGGACCGGTCGAGCGCGGTGCGGGCATCGGCCAGCCGGTCGTCGACGTGCACCACCGGCGGCTGCTCGAGGTCGGCCATGTCGATGCCGGTCACCGCCAGCCGCTTGAGGCCGCGGTCGGCGCCGACGAAGTCCGCGACGAACGGGGTGGCCGGAGAGCCCAGCAGCTCCGCGGGCGCGGCGAACTGCTCGACCGTGCCGCCCTCGCTCATCACCGCGATCCGGTCGCCGAGCCGCACGGCCTCCTCGATGTCGTGGGTGACGAAGACGATCGTCTTGCGCACCGTCTCCTGCAGCCGCAGGAACTCCGACTGCAGCCGCTCGCGGACGATCGGGTCGACAGCGGAGAACGGCTCGTCCATCAGCAGCACCGACGGGTCGGCGGCCAGCGCCCGGGCGACGCCGGCGCGCTGCCGCTGGCCGCCGGAGAGCTGGTGGGGGTAGCGGTCCCCGTGCGCCGCGGGGTCGAGCCCCACCAGCTGCAGCAGCTCCTCGACCCGGTCCCGGGTACGGGCCTTGTCCCAGCCCAGCAGACGGGGGACCGTGGCCACGTTGCGGCGCACCGTCTGGTGCGGGAAGAGGCCGACGTTCTGGATGACGTAGCCGATCCGGCGGCGCAGCTGCACGGGGTCGACCCGGGTGACGTCGTCGGCGCCGAGCAGGATCCGGCCGCTGCTGGGCTCGATGATCCGGTTGATCATCTTCATCGTGGTCGTCTTGCCGCAGCCGGAGGGGCCCACCAGCACGGTCAGCTCGCCGGCGGCGAAGGTCAGGTCGAGCTCACGCACCCCGACGGTGCCGTCGGGGTAGACCTTGCTCACGCCCTCGAGCCGGATCTCCTCGGCGCCGGAACCGGCGGGCGGTGCGAGCTCGGGGGAGGGAGCAGTAGCGTCCACGGCGTGGCCTTCCTGGCAGGCGCCCCATGCTGAGCGCGGCGAGCACCATGGTCCTCGCAGTCGATGCGGCGCCGAACCCGTGGTTCGACCCGTCCTACGTGTCGGGCAACTGGAGCTCCATCCTGCCCCTCCTGGGCGAGCACGTGCGGCTCACCGTCGCCGCGGTCGCGCTCGGCACCCTGCTCGCGTTCCCGCTGGCGCTGCTCGCCCGGCGCAGCCGGTGGCTGGCCGGGTCGGTGCTCGGGCTGTCCACGCTGATCTACACGATCCCGTCGCTGGCGATGTTCGCCTTCGTCGCGCCGGTCACCGGTCTCACCGCCACCACCGTGCTGGTCGGGCTGGTGCTGTACTCGCTGGTGGTCCTGGTGCGGAACTTCCTGGCCGGGCTGCAGTCGGTGCCGGCCGACGTCCGTGAGGCGGCGCTCGGCATGGGCTACGGCAGGGCGCGCACCCTCTGGCAGGTCGAGGTGCCGCTGGCCCTGCCCTCGATCATGGCCGGCCTGCGGGTGGCCACCGTCTCCACGGTCGCGCTGGTGACGGTCGGCGTCATCGTCGGCCACGGCGGCCTGGGCCAGCTGATCACCGGTGGGTTCGCGGCGAACTTCTACCGGGCCGAGATCGTCACCGGCGCCGTCGGCTGCGTGCTGCTGGCCCTGCTGGCCGACCTGCTGCTCGCCGGGGTCGGCCGTGCGCTGACCCCCTGGGCCCGTGGAGCACGGTCGTGAACCTGCTGCAGGACGCCGTCCGCTACCTCAACGACCCGTTCAACTGGACCCGGGCGAACGGCATCCTCGAGCTGCTCGGCCAGCACCTGCGCATCTCGGCGCTGGCGGTGCTGGCGGCGATGGCGATCGGCATCCCCGTCGGGGCCGTCCTCGGGCACGTCGGGCGTGGCGGCGGCTTCGCGGTCGCGCTGTCCAACGTCTCGCGCGCCGTCCCGACGCTGGCGCTGCTGACCGTGTTCGCGGTGACCCCGATCGGCTTCGGGCCGACCGCGACGACCATCGCGCTCGCCCTGTTCGCCATCCCGCCGGTGCTCACCAACACCTACGTCGGGTTCCGGGGCGTCGACCGGGACGTCGTCGAGGCCTCCCGCGCGATGGGGATGAGCGGGCGGCAGGTGCTCCTGCGCGCCGAGCTGCCGCTGGCCACCCCGTTGATGATGACCGGGGTGCGCACCGCCGCCGTCCAGGTGGTGGCCACGGCAACGCTGGCCGCGCTGGTGGCCGGCGGCGGGTTGGGGCGGATCATCACCCTGGGCTTCCGCCAGCAGGACTACGGCGCCGTGCTGGCCGGGGCGATCGTGGTGGCGGCGCTGGCGGTGCTCACCGAGCTGCTGCTCGCCGCGGTCAGCTGGGCGCTCACGCCGGGGGAGAAGCGGCTGCCGTTCGGCCGGGTGCGCGCCCGCCGGGCCGCCGTCGCCGGGGCGGCCGCCGCGCGCTGACCGCTCCACCGCAGGTCAGCACGGTGGTGCACAACGGACTTGCCACGAGGCGGTCCGGGGAGTTGGATCAACGGCCGCGGGAGACCTCCCGCCAGACACGCGTGGCCGTCCGACAGCGGGCGCCACGGGACACAGAAGGCGGAGCTGATGCGCGCACGCGCCCACTTCCTGACCCCTCTCGCACTCGCCGCCGTCCTGACCACCGCCGCGTGCGGTGAGTCCGGCTCCTCGGGCACCGGCGGCAGCGCCGACTCCGGCGGGTCGGGCGCCTCCGGCGACGCCTGCGCGCCGGTCGCCGGCGACCAGCTGGTGGTGCTCGAGGACGACCAGCAGCTGCAGAACGCCGACAACATCATCCCGGCGGTCAACGCCGCGGCCGCCGCGGCGAACCCGGCGCTGCTGGAGACGCTGGACAGCGTCTCCGAGGTGCTCACCACCGACCAGCTGATCGAGATGAACGCCGCCGTCGACGTGCAGCGGCAGAGCGCCGAGGACGTCGCCGCGGCCTACGTCGCCGAGCAGGGGCTGGACGCCGGCGTCTCCGGTGGCAGCGGGCCGATCGTGGTCGGCGCCGCCGACTTCACCGAGTCGCAGGTGCTGGCCAACGTCTACGCCGACGTGCTGAACGCCGCCGGCTTCTCGGCCACCGTGCAGACCGTCGGCAACCGGGAGCTCTACCTGCCGGCGCTGCAGCGCGGGGAGATCCAGGCGTTCCCCGAGTACCTGGCCACCGTCACCGAGTTCATCGAGGCCGACGACGCGACGCAGGTCGCCTCCGGTGACGTCGACGAGACCGTCGCGGCGCTGACCCCGTTGGCCGAGCAGGCCGGCCTGGTGTTCGGCGAGCCGGCCGAGGCCGCCGACCAGAACGCCTTCGCCGTGACCACCGAGTTCGCCGACTCCCTCGGGGTCAGCACGCTCTCCGAGCTGGCCGACGCCTGCGGCGACGGCTCGCTGGTGCTCGGTGGGCCCGGCGAGTGCCCGGAGCGCCCGCAGTGCCAGCCGGGCCTGGAGGAGACCTACGGCCTGGACTTCGCCAGCTTCAGCGAGCTGGACGCCGGTGGCCCGCTGACCAAGGCCGCCATCCAGCAGGGTGAGGTCTCGATCGGCCTGGTCTTCAGCTCCGACGGCGCGCTCGCCCAGGGCTGAGGAACGACCTGGCCGACACACCGGGCCCGGTACCGCATCGCGGTGCCGGGCCCGGTGTGTCTAGTACCAGCCGCCGGGGGGCAGCTGCTCGCCGGCGGTGACGGGGGTGGTCACCCGGTTGCCCTCCGGGGCCAGCGGGCAGGTCCAGCGCGGGTCGTAGGCGCACGAGGGGTGGTAGGCGAAGTTGAGGTCGACCACCAGCCGGCCGCCGGACCCGCCGAGGTCGGCGCTCTTGATCGTGTCCAGCAGGTAGCGGCCGCCGCCGTAGGTCGTCGTCCCGGCGGTGCCGTCGCGCAGCGGCAGGAAGAGCCCGCCGGCGTAGCCACCGATCCACCACACGTCCAGCCGGCCCACGTCGCCCAGGGTCACCCAGCCGATCCGGTCCAGCACCACGACACCGTCGGCGGCGGTCGGCACCTCCCGGCGCTCGGGGTCGACGTCGGTGTCGAGCGGGACGACGAAGCGCAGGTCGGGGTCGTAGGGGGCGAACGGCAACCCCGCGAAGGCACCCCGGGCGGTCGCGCCCAGCGGTGAGTCGGGGTGGTCGGCGAGCAGCGCGTCGCGGCCGGCCCGCCAGGTGTGCCAGCCGGTCTCGGGGTCGTCGGCGGCCCGGACGTCGGTGTAGAGCGCGGCCACCCGGCGCCGCCAGTCCAGCAAGGAGAGGGTCACCGGGCCCAGCCTGCCACCGCCCGGGCGGCTGACCCGCCGCACACCGGCGCGGATGACCGCCTGAACGCGGTCGGTCACCGTAAGGTGAGGACCATGGCAGGTCGTCGGGACGACAGCGGTCCCGGTCGAGGGGACCTCCCACCGGTCCCGCGGCGTCCGGGAGCGGCCCGTCCCGTCCCGGGCCCCGTCGCCGACCGTCCTCGAGCCGATCACCCGGCCGTCGGCCGAGCCGGTGTGGGCCGTCCTGCCGTCGACCGGCCCCTGCCCGAGCTGCAGGAGCCCGGCGACGACCCGGCGACCCCGTCGAGCCGGCGCGGCTGGCTGGCCGGCGGCCTGGTCCTGGCCGGCGGTGCCACCGCCGCCGTCTTCTTCACCGACGACCCGGTGTACCTGCGCGTCGCGCTGCTCGCGGTCTGCTGGGCCTTCGTGATCGCCGCGTTCCTGGCGGGCAGTCGCCGCGCCGACCAGGTGGCCGCCGCCGGCCGGGAGGCCGAGCTCCGGCACGCCTACGAGCTCGAACTGGAGCGCGAGGTCGCCGCCCGGCACGAGCACCAGCTGCAGCTGGAGAGCCGGCTGCGGCAGGAGGCCGAGCAGGGGATGCGGGACGAGCTGACCCGGCTGCGCAGCGAGCTCGCCGGCTTCTCCCGGCTGGAGCAGGACCTCGCCGCTGTGACGGAGCTGCGCAGCGAGCTCGCCGCGCTCACTGAGGTCCGCGGCGAGCTGGCCGGGCTCGGACAGGTGCGCGCCGAGCTCGCCGGGCTCGCGGAGCTGCGCGCCGACCTGGGCCGGATGCGCAGCGAGCTCACCGAGCAGCTGTCCGGTGAGCTGCTGGTCGAGCGCATGGTCATGCGCGCCCAGTCGGTCCGCGGGCCCGCGCAGCCGTCCCCGCACGCCGGCAGCCCCCGGACGCTGGACGTCTCACCCTGGGAGTCACCCGCGGTGGCCTGGGACGTCGACCACTGGGAGTCGACCCGGACCGACCTCCCGGCACCGGCACCGGCCGAGCCCGCGCCCCGGGTGATCGCGACACCGCCGCCGGTGCCCCCGCGCGCAGCCGAGACCCCGCCGACGGAGGCCGACCTGCCGCCCCGGCCGCCCTCGCCCCTCGAGTGGCTGGTCGAGGAGTCGGTGCTGGAGCCGTGGGTCGAGCCCAGCCCCAGGTCGCCGCTGCAGTGGCTGGGGGACCGGGCACTGCTGGACGACGCCGGTCGGCCGACCGGTGAGCTGCCGGTGGTCCCGATGCCCGCACCGTCCCCGCCGCCGGTGCCCACGACCGGGTCGCCGCGTCGCCACCGCCGGGCCGCCGAGCCCGACGACGAGGACGACGTGCGCCCGGCCGGCCGCCGCCGCAGCCACGCCGCCGCGGAGGAGACCGTGCCGTCGACTTCCGCGGCCGACCAGGCGGCCTGGGCGACCTGGACACCGCCGGTCAGCTCCGCCGAGCCGATGGACCGCGACGCGGGGGAGCTGCCGGGCGTGAGCGCTGCCGAGCCGCCGGTCGAGACCCCCTGGTGGGAGACGTCCCTGCCGTCGACGTCCGAGGGGACGTCGACCGGTGCGTCGACGTCCGTCGGGTCGTCCTGGGAGCCGGCTCGATCCTGGGAGCAGCCGTCCTGGGAGCAGCCGTCCGGGGAGGCGCCGTCCCCCGCGGCTGCGGCGCACGAGGTGCCGTCGTGGGAGTCGTCGTCCTACCGGACCCACCTCGACGAGACCCCGTCCTCGGAGGCGCCGTCCCACGAGGCGCCGTCCCCGGAGGTGCCGTCCTATGAGGTGCCGTCCTATGAGACGCCGTCCTGGACGTCCGGGTCCGTCGGGACGACCACCGCGGGCGACGCCCCGTCGTCCGGGACGTCCTGGTCGGGCGGCCCGGCGGACGACCTGTGGTCCACCCCGGCCTGGTCGCCGGCGCCGGCGGAGCGGCCGGCCGCCACGTCCTCCCCGGCACCGGAGCCGGCGCCGCAGGGGCACGCCCGGCTGGAGCAGATCCTGGCCCAGAGCGGGGTCGAGGCGCCCAGCGGCGGACGGTCCCGCCGTCGGCGCTACCGCGAGGAGGGCGAGGACGCCGGCGACGACGTCCTCGCCCGGGTGCTCGGCCAGCGGTAGCCGGCCCCCGGCCCCCGCCCCCGACCTCGCCCGGCCCCCTTGCAGGGCCCCGCCGCGAGCTCGCGAGTGGTGGGGGGCAAGGGGGGTCCTTCGTCAGATGGGGCCGCGGGAGAGCGCGCCGCCGTCGAGCACCAGCGTCTGCCCGGTGACCCAGCCCGCCTGGTCGCTGAGCAGGTAGGCGGCCGCCTCGCCGATGTCCTCGGGCACGCCGAGCCGGCCCACCGGGTACTGGCCGCCGAGCTCGTCCTCGCGGCCGGTGAACAGCGCCTCGGCGAAGCGCGTCTTCACCACGGCCGGGGCGACGGCGTTGACCCGCACCTTGGGGCCGAGCTCCACGGCCAGCTGCGTGGTGAGGTTGATCAGCGCGGCCTTGCTCACCCCGTAGGCGGCGATGCCCTCGCTGGACTTGAGCCCGGCCACCGACGCCACGATCAGCACCGAGCCGCCGTGCTCGGACATCCACGCCTTCCACGCCTCCTGCACCAGGCCGAGGCTGGAGACGACGTTGGTGTCCAGGATCTTGCGGAAGGCGTCGAGCGGGGCGTCCATCAGCGGCCCGAACACCGGGTTGATGCCGACGTTCCCGACCAGCACGTCCAGGCTGCCGAAGGTGTCGATGGCGGTGCGGACGGCCTCCGCGCGGTGCTCGGCGTCCCCGGCGTTGCCCGCGACGGCGACCGCCTTCTCCGGGCCACCCAGGGTCTCCACCGCCTCGGCGAGCGCCTCGGGCTTGCGGGCGGTGATCACCACCCGGGCGCCGCGGTCGACCAGTGCCTGGGCGATGCCGAGACCGATGCCCCGGCTCGCACCGGTCACCAGTGCGGTGCGTCCCTCGAAGCTGCTCACCGTGCTCCTCCTGCTGGTCCGAGCCGGCTCCGCTGCCGGCGCCGGCTCAACGTAACCGGCCGTGCGGTGGCCCGTCCGGGCACCCGGGTGAGTCAGGACACACCTCAGCAGCGTTGCCGGGGGCGCAGGGGAGGCACAGACTCGCCTCCGGCGGCACCCCCGCGTGGCACACCTCCCGGTGGCCGCAGCGGACCGGGCCGCCGGCTCGCCAGCGACACCGCACCACCAGCTCCACCTGCGGTCCACGACGACGTGGGCCGACGCGATCCGAGTCCGGTACCCGCCAGGGACTGGAACGAGAGGTGCACCGGGATGTCGAACCGTCCCCCGCGCGCGGCCGACCGCGCGCGCCCCGCCGTCCCCGCCGCCGGGCTGCTCCCGGCCGCGGCCGCCCCCGCCCGCCTCCGCGTGGGCGTCGTCGGCGCCGGCCGGGTCGGTGCGGTGCTCGGCGCTGCGCTCGCCGCCGCCGGACACGACGTGGTCGCCGCCTCGGGCCTGTCCAGCGACTCGCAGCGGCGCGCCGCCCGGCTGCTGCCCGGCGTCCCGCTGCGGCCCGCCGACGAGGTGGTCGCCACCAGCGACCTGGTCGTGCTCGCCGTCCCCGACGACACGCTGCCCGGGCTGGTCACCGGGCTCGCCGAGACCGGCGCGTGGCGCCGCGGCCAGCTGCTCTTCCACACCTCGGGCGCGCACGGCCTGGCCGTCCTCGAGCCGGCCGAGCGCGCCGGCGTCCTCTCCCTCGCCCTGCACCCGGTGATGACCTTCACCGGCGGCCCGGAGGACCGCGACCGGCTCGTGGCCGCGCCCTTCGGCGTGACCAGTCGGCCGGAGCACCGGGCCGTCGCCGAGACCCTCGTGCTGGAGATGGGCGGCGAGCCGGTCTGGGTCGCCGAGGCCGACCGCGGGCTCTGGCACGCGGCCCTGGTCACCGGCGCGAACCACCTGGTCACCCTGGTCGCCGAGGCCGCCGACCTGCTGCGCACCGCCGGGGTCGACGACCCGGCCCGGGTGCTGACCCCGCTGCTGACCGCCGCGCTGGAGGGCGGTCTGCGCCGTGGTGACCAGGCGCTCACCGGTCCGGTCAGCCGGGGGGACGTCGGCACGGTCGCCGCCCACCTGCAGACGCTCACCGAACGGGCGCCGTCCTCGGTCGACGCCTACGTGGCCATGGCCCGGCGGACCACCGAGCGGGCGCTGGCGTCGGGCCGGCTCCGCCGGCACGAGGGGACGCCGCTGCTGGACCTGCTCGACTCGGCCGAGGAGACCGCCCGATGACCGCCACGACCCGCCCGGCGGTCGCCGAGACCACCGCCGAGCTGCACACCCGCCGCGCCGCCCTGCCGGGCCCGGTGGTGCTCGTGCCGACCATGGGCGCGCTGCACGAGGGGCACCGCACGCTGGTGCGCGCCGCCCGCGAGCGCGGTGGCAGCGTGGTCGTCTCGGTGTTCGTCAACCCCACCCAGTTCGGCCCGGGGGAGGACTTCGACCGCTACCCCCGCACCTGGGACGCCGACCTCGCCGCGCTGGCCGAGGAGGGCGCCGACCTGGTGTTCCACCCGCCGGTGGACGAGGTCTACCCGCCCGGGTCGCTGGGCGTGACCGTGCAGCCCGGCCCGCTGGGCGACGTCCTCGAGGGCGCCGTGCGGCCCGGGCACTTCGCCGGCGTGCTCACCGTCGTGGCGAAGCTGTTCGGGCTGGTCCGCCCCGACGTCGCGGTGTTCGGCGAGAAGGACTACCAGCAGCTGACGCTGATCCGGGCGATGGCCCGCGAGCTGGCCCTGGGCGTGGAGGTCGTCGGCGTGCCCACGGTCCGCGAGGACGACGGCATGGCGCTGAGCTCCCGCAACCGCTACCTCTCCGCGGAACAGCGCAGCACCGCGGCGGCGTTGTCCAGAGCACTGCGGGCCGGAACCGCAGCCGGACCGGAGGGCGCCGGCGCCGTCCTCGCTGCCGCCCGCGAGGTGCTGGCCGCCGCGCCCGGTCTGCTCCAGGACTACCTGGAACTGACCGATCCAGACCTGGGACCGGCGCCCGCCACCGGCCCCGCCCGACTGCTGGTCGCCGCCCGCGCCGGCAGCACCCGACTGATCGACAACACGGCCGTAGAACTGGGGAGCCCCCGATGATGCGCACCATGCTCAAGAGCAAGATCCACCGGGCCACGGTGACCCAGGCCGACCTGCACTACGTCGGGTCGGTCACCGTCGACGAGGACCTGATGGACGCCGCCGACCTGCTGGCCGGTGAGCAGGTGGCGATCGTCGACGTCACCAACGGCGCCCGGCTGGAGACCTACGTCATCCCCGGCGAGCGGGGCACGGGCGTGCTCGGCATCAACGGCGCCGCTGCGCACCTGGTGCACCCCGGCGACCTGGTGATCCTGATCAGCTACGGCCTGATGGACGAGACCGAGGCGAAGTCGTACCTGCCCAGGGTGGTGCACGTCGACGCCGACAACCGCGTCGTCGAGCTCGGTGCCGACCCCTCCGCCCCGGTGCCCGGTGCCGACGACCACGAACGCAGCCCGCTTGCGGTCGAGCGTCCTCGGCCCCGTCCCGGGTTCCCTCGCGAGCCTGCGAGTGGAGGGCAGGACGGGGTCCTTCCACCGCTCGGCGTCCCGATCCGGTGACCCTCGCCGCGGAGCCGGTGACCGGCCTGCCGTTGCGGCTGCGCGCGCCCGAGCCGGGCTGGGAGTTGACCGCCGACGTCTGTGTGGTCGGCTCCGGGGTCGCCGGCCTCTGCGTGGCGCTGCACGCCCGCGCCGCCGGGCTGTCGGTCGCCGTGGTCACCAAGGTCGAGGTGGACGACGGCTCGACCCGCTGGGCGCAGGGCGGTATCGCCGCCGTCCTCGACCCGGCCGACACCCCGGCCGCGCACGCCCGGGACACCGAGGTGGCCGGGGTCGGGCTCTGCGACCCGGCCGCGGTGCAGGCGCTGGTCACCGAGGGGCCGGCGCGGCTGCACCAGCTGATCAGCTGGGGCGCTGCCTTCGACCGCGACCCGTCCGGCCGGCTGCTGCTCACCCGGGAGGGCGGGCACTCCACCGACCGGATCGTGCACGCCGGTGGTGACGCCACGGGTGCGGAGGTGCAGCGCGCGCTGCGCGACGCGGTGGCCGCCGACCCCGGGGTCACGCTGGTCGAGCACGCGATGGTGCTGGACCTGGTGCGGGACGCCGACGGGCGGGCCGCCGGGGTCACCCTGCACGTGCTCGGCGAGGGCAGCGCGGACGGCGTCGGCGCGGTGCGCTCGCGCGCGGTGGTGCTGGCCACCGGCGGCATGGGGCAGGTGTACGCGGCGACCACCAACCCGGGCGTCTCCACCGGCGACGGGGTGGCGCTCGGCCTGCGGGCCGGGGCGGTCGCCACCGACCTGGAGTTCGTGCAGTTCCACCCCACGTCGCTGTACCTGGGCCCGGCGGCCCGCGGTCAGCAGCCGCTGGTCTCGGAGGCACTGCGCGGCGAGGGCGCGGTGCTGCGCGACGGGGCCGGCGAGCGGTTCATGACCGGCGTCCACGAGCTCGCCGAGCTGGCCCCCCGGGACGTCGTCGCCAAGGCGATCACCCGGGTGCAGTTGCGCGACGGGGTCGACCACGTCTGGCTGGACGCCCGCGCGGTGCCCGGCCTCGCGGACCGCTTCCCGACCATCGTGGCCCGCTGCCGCGAGGCCGGGATCGACCCGGTCACCGAGCTGGTGCCCGTCACCCCGGCCGCGCACTACGCCTCCGGCGGGCTGGCCACCGACCTGACCGGCCGCACCACCGTCCCGGGCCTCTACGCCTGCGGGGAGGTGGCCTGCACCGGCGTGCACGGGGCCAACCGGCTGGCGTCGAACTCGCTGCTGGAGGGCCTGGTCTTCGCCGGCCGGATCGGGGCGGCGCTGGCCCGGGAGCTGCCGGTGCCCGCTCCCGCCGCGCCCGCCGACGAGCGGCCCGAGGGCCTGGTCGACGTCGCCGCCCGCGCGCCGCTGACCGCCACCATGTCGGCCCGGGTCGCCGCGCTGCGCAGCGGTCCCGGGCTCGCCGAGGCGGCCGGCCGGCTGGCGGCGCTGGCCGAGCGGACCACCGCCGTCCCGGGGGTGCCCGGCTGGGAGACCACCGACCTGCTCACCGTGGCCACCGCGATCACCGCTGCGGCCGCCGCGCGGCAGGAGACCCGCGGCTGCCACTGGCGGGAGGACCACCCCGACGCCGCCGACGACTGGCGGGTGCACCTCGACGTCCGGCTGGACGCCGAGGGCGGGGTCCGGCTGACCCGCCGTCCGGTCGGCACTGCCGTGGCGGTGGACTGGTGAGCGAGCATGACCCGGTGACCACACCGGCGAGCCGATCGCTGCCCACCGACCCCACCGACCTGACCGGCACCGGCCTGGCCGCCGGCTGGGTCGACGAGCTGGTCGAGCGCACCCTCACCGAGGACCTCACCGGCGGTGCGCCGCTGCCCAGCGCCCCCGACGTCGCCGTCGGCTACGACGTGACCAGCGCGGCCACCGTGCCCGGCACCCGGTTCGGCACCGCCGACCTGGTCGCCCGCGCCGACGGCGTCGTCGCCGGCCTGCCGGTGGCCGCCCGGGTGTTCACCCGGCTCGCCCCGGGGGCCACCCTCACCGCGGGCGCCACGGACGGCGACCGGGTGCGCCGCGGCGACGTGCTGCTGACCGTGCGCGGGCCGGTGCGGGCGCTGCTGGCCGCCGAGCGCAGCGCGCTGAACATCGCCAGCCGGGCCAGCGGCATCGCCACCGCCACCCGGGCCTGGGTCGATGCGGTGGCCGGCACCGGCGCCGTCGTGCTGGACACCCGGAAGACCACGCCGGGGCTGCGGCCGCTGGAGAAGTACGCGGTGCGCTGCGGCGGCGGGTCGAACAAGCGGATGGGCCTCTACGACGTGGCGATGGTCAAGGACAACCACGTCGCCGCCGCCGGGTCGGTGGCCGCCGCCGTCGCGCTGGTCCGCGAGCGGGCGCCCCGGGTCACCGTGCAGGTCGAGTGCGACACCCTCGACCAGGTCGGCGAGGCGATCGACGCGGGCGCGGACTTCCTGCTGCTGGACAACATGACCCCCGACCAGCTGCGGCAGGCCGTCACGCTGGTCGGCGACCTGGACGTCGACCTGGAGGCCACCGGCGGGCTGACCCTGGACGTCGCCCGGGAGGTCGCCGACACCGGCGTCGACTACCTCTCCGTCGGGGCGCTGACCCACTCGGCGCCGATCCTCGACCTCGCGCTCGACCTGCGAACGGACTGACGTGCTGCTCACCGTCGACGTCGGCAACAGCCAGACCGTGCTCGCCACCTTCGACGGCGACCGGCGGGTCGACTGCTGGCGGGTGACCACCGCCCCGCACGCCACCGCCGACGAGCTGCACATGCTCTGGCGGGCGCTGCTGCGCGACACCGAGGTCACCGGCGTCGCCGCCTGCTCGACCGTCCCGGCGCTGCTGCCCGCGCTGCGCCAGCTGCTGGACCGGCTCGCCGTCCCGGTGACGCTGATCGGGCCGGGGGTGCGCACCGGGGTGCCGTTGCACGTCGACAACCCCCGCGAGGTGGGCGCCGACCGGGTGGTCACCGCGCTGGCCGCCCACGAGCTCTTCGGGCGGCGCCCCGACGGCAGCGGCCGGCCGGTCGTGGTCGTGGACTTCGGCACCTCGACCAACGTGGACGCGATCGGGCCCGACGGGCAGTTCCTCGGCGGGGCGCTGGCCCCCGGGGTGGAGGTGAGCCTGGAGGCGCTGGCCACCCGGGCCGCGCAGCTGCGGTCGGTGGAGCTCACCGTGCCACCGCAGGCGATCGGCAAGAACACCGTGGCCGCGCTGCAGTCCGGTCTCGTCCTGGGCTTCGCCGGGCTGGTCGACGGCCTGGTCGCCCGGATCGCCGCGGAGCTGGTCGCGCAGTTCGGGTCGGCCCCGGTGGTCGTGGCCACCGGCGGGCTGCACCGGCTGGTGGCCGACAGCTGCCGCTCGATCGGGGAGCGTGAGCCCGATCTCACCGTGCACGGGTTGCGGCTGGCCTTCGCCCGCGATCGGGCCAGCGGTGGCGGGACGTCGTCCCGGCGCCCGTAGGCTCGCAGCCGTGAGTGGAGAACCGCCCAGCCTGCCCGACGACGAGCTCCCGGAGCAGCTGCGGGTCCGGCGGGCCAAGCTGGACCGGCTGCGCGAGGCCGGCATCGACCCCTACCCGGTGACCGTCGCCCGGACGACGGGCCTGGCCGAGGTCCGTGCCGCGCACCCCGACCTGGAGCCGGACACGATGACCGGCGAGCAGGTCGGCGTGACCGGGCGGGTGATCTTCTCCCGGAACACCGGCAAGCTCTGCTTCGCGACGCTGCGCGAGGGCGACACCGAGCTGCAGGTGATGCTGTCGATCGACCGGGTCGGCGAGGAGGCGCTCGCCGCCTGGAAGGCCGACGTCGACCTCGGCGACCACGTGCTCGTCACCGGCGAGGTCGGGACGTCGCGCCGCGGCGAGCTGTCGGTGTTCGCCGACTCCTGGCAGCTGGCGGCCAAGGCGCTGCGGCCCCTGCCGGTGGCGCACAAGCCGATGAGCGAGGAGCTGCGGGTCCGCCGCCGCTACGTCGACCTGATCGTGCGCGACGAGGCCCGGCGCACCGTCGCCCAGCGGGCCACCGTCAACGCCACGCTGCGCGCCGGGCTGACCCGGCGGCAGTTCCTCGAGGTCGAGACGCCGATGCTGCAGACCGTGCACGGTGGGGCCACCGCCCGGCCGTTCCGCACGCACATGAACGCCTTCGACCTCGACCTCTACCTGCGCATCGCCCCCGAGTTGTTCCTCAAGCGCTGCATCGTCGGCGGGCTCGACCGGGTCTTCGAGATCAACCGCAACTTCCGCAACGAGGGTGCCGACTCGTCGCACTCGCCGGAGTTCGCGATGCTCGAGTTCTATGCCGCCCACGGCGATTACACCGACGGTGCCCGCATCACCCGGGAACTCATCCAGGAATGTTGCGAGGCCCTGTTCGGCGACCAGGTGGCACGACACAACGACGGCACCGAGGTCGACCTCTCCGGAGAATGGCCGCAGGTCAAGCTGTACTCGGTGGTCTCGGATGCCGTCGGTGAGGAGGTCACCCCGCAGACCCCGGTCGAGCGGCTGCGCGAGATCGCCGAGCGGCACGAGGTCGGCGTCGACCCGGCGTGGCTGCCCGGGAAGGTCGTGGAAGAGCTGTTCGAGGCCCTCGTCCAGCACACCCTCCAGTCGCCGACCTTCGTCATCGACTACCCGATCGACACCTCGCCGCTGACCCGCGCCCACCGCACCGACCCCGGTGTGGCGGAGAAGTGGGACCTCTACATCGGCGGGATCGAGCGCGGCACGGGCTACTCCGAGCTGGTCGACCCGGTCGTCCAGCGGGAGCGGTTCACCCAGCAGGCGCTGCTGGCTGCCGCCGGCGACCCCGAGGCGATGCAGTTGGACGAGGACTTCCTGGAGGCGCTCGAGTACGGGATGCCGCCCACCGCGGGCGTCGGCATGGGGATCGACCGCCTGATGATGACCCTCACCGGTCTGGGCATCCGGGAGACGATCCTGTTCCCTCTGGTGCGCCCACTGCACCAATAGGTCACCTGTCCGGGTCATTCTCCTGGGGAAATGCAACGGGATTGGCGGAATTGACACCGACTGTGGTGCAATGACCGGCGTCGAACACGGGGCAGCAATTTCGACGGTCCACATGCCCGTAGCAACAGGAGTGAGCAGACAAATGGCACGCAAGGTCCAGGTGATCCTGAGCGACGACCTCGACGACAGCATCCCCGCTGACGAGACGGTCACCTTCGCCCTCGACGGGACGACGTACGAGATCGACCTGTCGGAGAAGAACGCCTCGGAGATGCGTGACGTCTTCGGGAAGTACGTCTCGGCGGCGCGGAAGGTGAGCAGCCGGGGCACCCGCACCTCCGGTGCCGGCCGTTCCCGCGCGACCGGCGGCGGTGGCCGGATGGACCGCGAGCAGGCCGGCGCGATCCGCGACTGGGCGCGCAAGAACGGTCACGAGGTCAGCGACCGCGGCCGCATCCCGGCCAGCGTCGTCGAGGCCTACGAGGCCGCGCACTAAGGCCTCATCCGGAGGCTCGCGGCGCGCGAAGCGCGTCGGGAGGAGGACGAGGTCCTTCCTCCCCTCGCCCCCCACCACGAGCAAGCTCGCGGCGGGGCCCTGCGAGGGGGCCGTTCCAGCACGTCACCGGCGCGCGGAGCGCGTCGCGAGGAGGACGACGTCCTTCATCCCCTCGCCTGCGGCCCGGCACCTCATCGAGGTGCCGGGCCGTCGTGCGTCCGCTGTCGGCGTAACCGCGGCGGAACAGTGCCAGTGGGACGACAGTTGACTCCTACGAGCCCCCGATCCGGTCCGACGGCCTGGTCTCGACGCCGATCGGGTGGTGCGAACTACAGTGGAGCGACCGGTGCCCCAGCGCGCCGACGAACGTCGGGTGTCCACCGTCCCCTTCGAGGGGCACGAGCACAGCAGGTCCAGCCGGTCAGAGGAGAAGCAGCAGATGTTCGAACGGTTCACCGACCGAGCCCGTCGGGTGGTCGTCCTGGCCCAGGAAGAGGCCCGGATGCTCAACCACAACTACATCGGCACCGAGCACATCCTCCTGGGCTTGATCCACGAGGGTGAGGGCGTCGCCGCCAAGGCGCTCGAGTCGCTCGGCATCTCGCTGGAGGGCGTCCGCCAGCAGGTGGAGGAGATCATCGGCCAGGGCCAGCAGGCCCCGTCCGGCCACATCCCCTTCACGCCGCGCGCCAAGAAGGTCCTGGAGCTGTCGCTGCGCGAGGCGCTGCAGCTCGGCCACAACTACATCGGCACCGAGCACATCCTGCTGGGTCTGATCCGCGAGGGCGAGGGCGTCGCCGCCCAGGTCCTGGTCAAGCTCGGCGCCGACCTCAACCGCGTCCGCCAGCAGGTCATCCAGCTGCTGTCCGGCTACCAGGGCAAGGAGCCGGCCGCCGCCGGCGGGCCCGCCGAGGGCACCCCGTCGACCTCGCTGGTCCTCGACCAGTTCGGCCGCAACCTGACCCAGGCCGCGCGCGACTCCAAGCTCGACCCGGTCATCGGGCGGGCCAAGGAGATCGAGCGGGTCATGCAGGTGCTGTCCCGCCGCACCAAGAACAACCCGGTGCTGA
The DNA here is from genome assembly GCF_054177765.1 of Modestobacter lacusdianchii. Taxonomy (NCBI): domain Bacteria; kingdom Bacillati; phylum Actinomycetota; class Actinomycetes; order Geodermatophilales; family Geodermatophilaceae; genus Modestobacter; species Modestobacter lacusdianchii. Next base: position 55,700 of record NZ_JBJJTJ010000009.1, read on the forward strand.
TCGGTGAGCCCGGCGTCGGCAAGACCGCCGCCGTCGAGGGCCTGGCTCAGGCCATCGTCAAGGGCGAGGTGCCCGAGACGCTGAAGGACAAGCAGCTCTACACCCTCGACCTCGGCGCCCTCGTCGCCGGTTCCCGCTACCGCGGTGACTTCGAGGAGCGGCTGAAGAAGGTCCTCAAGGAGATCCGCACCCGCGGCGACATCATCCTGTTCATCGACGAGATCCACACCCTCGTCGGGGCGGGCGCCGCCGAGGGCGCGATCGACGCCGCCAGCATCCTCAAGCCGATGCTGGCGCGCGGTGAGCTGCAGACCATCGGCGCCACCACGCTGGACGAGTACCGCAAGCACCTGGAGAAGGACGCCGCGCTCGAGCGCCGCTTCCAGCCCATCCAGGTCAGCGAGCCGACCCTCGCCCACACGGTGGAGATCCTCAAGGGCCTGCGCGATCGCTACGAGGCGCACCACCGGATCAGCATCACCGACAGCGCCCTGGTGGCTGCCGCGACGCTGGCCGACCGGTACATCTCCGACCGCTTCCTCCCGGACAAGGCGATCGACCTGATCGACGAGGCCGGCGCCCGGATGCGGATCAAGCGGATGACCGCCCCGCCGGACCTGCGCGAGTTCGACGACCGGATCGCCGGCATCCGCCGCGAGAAGGAGTCGGCGATCGACGCCCAGGACTTCGAGAAGGCCGCTGCCCTCCGGGACACCGAGAAGCAGCTGCTGGGCGAGAAGGCCGAGCGCGAGAAGCAGTGGAAGGCCGGCGACATGGACGTCGTCGCCGAGGTCGACGACGAGCAGATCGCCGAGGTCCTCGCCAACTGGACCGGCATCCCGGTGTTCAAGCTCACCGAGGAGGAGACCTCGCGTCTGCTCCGCATGGAGGACGAGCTCCACAAGCGGATCATCGGCCAGGAAGAGGCCATCAAGAGCGTCAGCCAGGCGATCCGGCGCACGCGGGCGGGCCTCAAGGACCCGCGCCGTCCCGGTGGCTCGTTCATCTTCGCCGGCCCCTCGGGTGTCGGTAAGACCGAGCTGGCCAAGGCGCTCGCGCAGTTCCTCTTCGGCGAGGACGACGCCCTCATCCAGATCGACATGGGCGAGTTCCACGACAAGTTCACCGTGTCTCGGCTCGTCGGTGCCCCTCCCGGCTACGTCGGTTACGACGAGGGTGGCCAGCTGACCGAGAAGGTGCGGCGCAAGCCGTTCTCGGTGGTCCTCTTCGACGAGATCGAGAAGGCGCACGCCGATGTCTTCAACACGCTGCTCCAGGTGCTGGAGGACGGCCGGCTGACCGACGGTCAGGGCCGGATCGTGGACTTCAAGAACACGATCCTGATCCTGACCACGAACCTCGGTACGCGGGACATCTCCAAGGCCGTCGGCCTCGGCTTCCAGGCCGGGAACGACAACCAGAGCAACTACGAGCGGATGAAGCTCAAGGTCAACGAGGAGCTCAAGCAGCACTTCCGGCCCGAGTTCCTCAACCGCATCGACGACATCGTCGTGTTCCACCAGCTGACCGAGAACGAGATCATCCACATCGTGGACCTCATGCTCGGCCGCCTGGAGACGCAGCTGTCGAACAAGGACATGTCCCTGGAGGTCACCCCGGCGGCGAAGAAGCTCCTCGCCGCCCGTGGCTTCGACCCGGTCCTGGGTGCCCGGCCGCTGCGCCGGACCATCCAGCGGGAGATCGAGGACGCGCTCTCGGAGAAGATCCTCTACGGCGAGCTGGCCGCTGGTCAGATCATCGTGGTGGACGTCGAGGAGAACGCCGACCCGACCGCCTCGACCTTCACCTTCCGCGGTGAGGCCAAGCCGATCGACCTGCCCGACACCCCGCCCGTCGCCCTCACCGGCGCCGACGGCGAGGACGACGGCCCGGCGGCAGCCCAGGCCGAGTGACACCACGCCCGTCTCCGGACGGGTCATGACCAAGGGCCGTCCCCCGCGCGAGCGGGGGGCGGCCCTTTGTCATGCCCCCCGGACCGCCCGAACCCCCGCGCGTGACCGCCCCCCGCGCTTTCGCGCGACGAAGCCCCGCGCTCTCGCGCGATGAAGCTCCGTGCTTTCGCGCGATGAAGCTCCGTGCTTTCGCGCGATGAAGCCCCGCGCTTTCTCGCGATGAAGCTCCGCGCTTTCGCGCGATGAAGCCCGCGCGCTGTGGTGAGGGCGGACGGGGGTCAGTGGGGGAGCGCGAACCGGCCGTCGGGGGTCTGCTCGACCAGGCCGTCGACCAGCAGCGAGTCCAGGCACCGGGACCGCTGCACGGCGTCGTCCCAGGTCGCGGTCAGGGCCTCGGCCGGCACCGGCCCGTCTGCCGCGCGCAGCACGTCCAGCAGCCGTCCTCGGACCTGCCGGTCGGTTCCGGCGAACTTCTGCACCCGCCGTGCCGGGCCGTCGTGAGCGGGGGAGCCGGACAGCCGCCACGCGCAGCGCTCGCGCACCGGGCAGACCCCGCACCGCGGCGTCCCGGCGACGCAGACCAGCGCCCCCAGCTCCATGACCGCGACCGAGAACCGGACGGCGCGGGCGTCGTCGACCGGAGCGAGGGCGGCGATGTCGGCCAGGTCGGACGCACGGGCCGACGCCGCCTCCGCCCGGCCGTGCACCAACCGGGCGACCACCCGGCGCACGTTGGTGTCCACCACCGGCTGGCGACTGCCGTACCCGAAGCAGGCGACCGCCCGCGCGGTGTAGGTGCCGACCCCCGGCAGCGCCTCGAGCTCGGCGACGTCTGCGGGCACCACGCCGGCGTGCCGCTCGGTGATCGCGACGGCGGCCTCCCGCAGCCGCAGGGCGCGCCGTGGGTAGCCCAGCTTCCCCCAGGCGCGGATGACGTCCGCCGGGGTGGCGGCGGCCAGGTGTGCGGGGGTCGGCCAGCGCTCCAGCCAGGCGCGCCAGACCGGCTCGACCCGGGCGACCGGGGTCTGCTGCAGCATCACCTCGCTGACCAGCACCGCCCACGGGTCGGTGCCGGGCGCACGCCACGGCAGGTCCCGGGCCGCGCCGGCGTACCAGTCGACGACCACCTCACCGACCGGGACGTCGACGGGGCCGGCCTCGGGCAGGGGAGTGCTCACAGGCGTCCAGTCTGCCCCCGACGGTGCGGCTGCCGGTGCGGTGGTGGGTGGGTCCTGCCGCCACGCTGGGTCACCAAGCGCCGGGCGTCGGCGGCGGGCGGCGCGCCCCTGATCGACGAGCACTCGGGATGCGTGGCGTGGCGTGCCTGCGTGGAGCGGACAGCCGGTTAGCGTCGCGGCGTGCTGCACCCGGTCGGCCCGCTGCCAGCCTCCGTCTACTGGCGGCGGCGTCTGCTGGCCCTCGGCTGCGCCCTGGGTGTGCTCGGCGGTGGGGGATGGGTGGCCGTGGCCGCTGCGACCGGTGACGCCAACACATCGACCGACGTCGCCGGGGAGGCCGCGGCGGCAGCGGCACCCATCCCGGGCCTGGAGCAGGTGGTGCCCGCCCTGGCCGCCGTCCAGCTGCCCACCGTCCCGCCGACGACCGCACCGGCGCCGCCCGCGCCGGAGCCGGCCGCTGATGAGGTGCCCGCGCCGCCGGCGCAGGTGGCCGGTGGTCCGTGCGGCGACGACATGATCGCGGTGGAGGTGCGCCCCGACCCGGCCAGCGCACCCGTCGGCAGCAAGCCGACGTTCGACCTGGTGGTCACGAACACCTCGCCGGTGTCCTGCGTCCGCGACCTGGACAAGGCGCTGCAGGAGATCGTGCTGCTGGACCTGACGGGCACGCGGGTGTGGGGCAGCAACGACTGCTTCCCGGAGACCACGACCGACCAGCGCACGCTGCAGCCGGGCGAGACCGCCGTCTTCCCGGTGCTCTGGGGCGGACTGACCAGCGTCCCGGGCTGCACCGGCGACCGGGCGACACCGCCGCCTGGCGACTACGTGCTGCGCGCGCGGCTGGACACCGACACCAGCGCCGACGCCGCGTTCACCCTGACCTGACGGGCGCGGGGGTCGTCAGGCTCGCTGCGGGCCCTCCGTCAGCTGTAGCGGTCGAGGATCGAGGTCTCTGCGAGCCGGGACAGGCCCTCGCGGATGCCCCGGGCCCGGGCCTCGCCCACGCCCTCGACGGCCAGCAGGTCCTCGATGGTGGCGGCCAGCAGCTTCTGCAGCCCGCCGAAGTGGCTGACCAACCGGTCGATGATGCTGGCCGGCAGCCGGGGCACCCGGGCGAGCAGCCGGTAGCCGCGCGGGCTGACCGGGGAGTCGAGGGCGTCGGGGGACGTCGGCAGCCCGTAGCAGCGGGCGACGGCGGAGAGGTCGAGGAGCTCGGTGGCCGACAGTGCCCGCAGGTCGCCGAGCACCTCCTCGCCGGTGCGCTCCCGGCGACCGCTGGGCAGGTAGTCGCGGACCAGCAGACCGCGGTCCTCCTCGACGCCGGCGAGCATCTCGTCCAGCTGCAGGGCCAGCAGGCGGCCGTCGGTGCCCAGCTCGACGACGAAGCCCTCGATCTCGTCGGCGATGCGGCGGACCATCTCCAGGCGCTGGCTGACGCTCATCGCGTCGCGCACGGTGACCAGGTCCTCGATCTCCAGGGCAGAGAGGGTGCTGGCGACCTCGTCGAGGCGGAGCTTGTAGCGCTCGAGCGCGGCCAGCGCCTGGTTGGCCCGGGCGAGGATCGTGGTCGGGTGCTCGAGGGTGTACCGGCGGCCGGCCACGTACACCGAGATGATGTGCATCGACTGGCTGACCGAGATGACCGGGAAGCCGGTCTGCAGCGCCACCCGCTCCGCGGTGCGGTGTCGCGTGCCGGACTCCTCGGTGGGGATCGTCGGGTCGGGCATCAGGTGCACCCCGGCGCGGACGATCCGGGTGCCGTCGTAGGAGACGATCACCGCGCCGTCCATCTTGGCCAGCTCGCGGAGCCGGGTGGCCGACAGCGCGACGTCCAGGGCGAACCCGCCGGTGCACAGCGACTCGACCACCCGGTCGTAGCCGAGCACGATCAGCGCCCCGGTGCGGCCGGCGAGGATCCGCTCCAAGCCGTCCCGGAGGGCGGTACCAGGGGCGATCCGACCGAGCAGTTCCCGCAGTGCGGCCTCAGAGTCCACAGCGGGGGGCACGAGCGCTCCTGACGGTCGGTGGTCCTGCGTCCGATCTTACGGGGCGGGGGTGCGGCGCTGACCACCTCGGGTCATCCGGAGGGCGGACGCGAGGTGGTGCCGGTCGCACAGCGTCACCAGAGCCGGGCGAACGCGGCACCGATGTCGGGCACCTCGATCAACCGCAGGCCCTTCGGCGCCGGGCCGGAGTCCTCGGGCACGAGCGCGGCGGTGTAGCCCTGTCGGGCCGCCTCGGCCAGCCGGCGGCCGGTGCCCCCGACCCGGCGGATCTCGCCGGACAGCCCCACCTCACCCAGGGCGATCATGCCGTGCGGCAGCGGGCGGTCCTTGGACGCCGAGGCGATCGCCAGCGCCAGCGCCAGGTCTGCGGCCGGCTCCACGATCCGCACGCCCCCGACGGAGGCGGCGAACACGTCCGCGTCGGCCAGGCGGACCCCACCCCGTCGCTCCACCACGGCGTTGACCATCGCCACCCGCTGTGAGTCCAGCCCGCTCACCGCCCGCCGGGGCGAGCCGCCGCCACCCGCGGTGGCCACCAGCGCCTGCACCTCGGCCAGCAGCGGCCGGCTGCCCTCCATGGTGACGGTGACGCAGCTGCCGGGCACCGGGGCCGACCGGCGGGACACGAACAGGTGCGAGGGGTCGGGCACCCCGACGACGCCGCCGTCGCCGATCTCGAAGCAGCCGATCTCGTCGGCCGGGCCGAACCGGTTCTTGGTGGCCCGGACCATCCGGAGCGTCGAGTGCCGCTCGCCGTCGAAGGAGACGACCACGTCGACCAGGTGCTCCAGCGCGCGCGGGCCGGCGATCGCGCCGTCCTTGGTGACGTGGCCGACCAGGATGGTGGTCATCCCGCGCCCCTTGGCCACCGCGGTGAGCGCGCTGGCCACCGCGCGGACCTGGGTGGCCCCGCCGTCGGTGCCGTCGACGGCGGGGGAGCGGACGGTCTGCACGCTGTCGAGCACCAGCAGGGACGGGTTCACGTCGTCGACGTGGGAGAGGACGGCGGACAGCTCGGTCTCGGCCGCGAGGTAGAGGTCGTCGTGCAGGGCGCCGATCCGCTCGGCGCGCAGCCGGACCTGGGCGGCGGACTCCTCGCCGGAGACGACCAGGGTCGGGCCGTTGGTCGCGGCGACCCGGTGCGCCACCTCCAGCAGCAGGGTGGACTTGCCGACGCCGGGCTCGCCGGCGACCAGGAGGACGGCCCCGGGCACGAGCCCGCCGCCCAGCACCCGGTCGAACTCGGCGATCCCGGTGGGCACGGCGCGGGCACCGGCCAGCTCGACCTGGGCGATCGGCCGCGCCTTGGCGCTCACCGGCCCGGCGGAGACGGCGCGGAGCGAGGAGGCGACCGCGCCGACCTCCTGGATGCTGCCCCAGGCCTGGCACTCCGGGCAGCGACCGACCCACTTGGGGGAGGTGTAGCCGCACTCGGAGCACCGGTGGGCAGGACGGGCGGACTTCACACCGGATGCTGGCACGCCGCCATGGTGGCGGCGGGGTACGACAGTCCGGGGGGAGCGGACGACCAGCAGGTCACTCGGACCCGCCGGCCTCCTCGCCCTCGCCGTGGTGGAAGTCGAAGCCCTCGCCGCGGGGGAGGTCGCGGGACGCGATGCCGACCGGGACGGCGACGGTGACCTCGCCGGCCTCCTCGAAGGTGAAGGTGACGTCGACGTACTGGCCGACGCCGATCTCCTCCGACAGGCCGATCAGGGTGACCGCAGGGCCCGAGCCGTCGCTCATGTGCAGCACGCCGTCGGCGGGGACGGTGAGACCGAGGTCGTCGCTCGCGGCACCGTCGGCCGCCGCGGCCTCCGCGGAGGGGTCGACGACCTCGACGTCGTCGAACGCCTCACCGGTGATCGAGACGAGCGTGTCGTCGGTGGAGGCGGTGCTGGCGACCGCGCCCACCAGCCGGGCGTCGCTGCCGCTGGCGTACTGCCCGCCGGTCGGGTAGGGGAGCTGCAGGTTGCGCAGGCTCAGCGCACCCACGTCGGCGCTGTTGCCGATGTTCTGCTCCTGGGTGTTGGTCTGCGCCACCTGGCCTGCGCTGCAGGCGGTGAGCACGACCGGGGACAGCAGCAGGGCACCCATCGCGGCAGCGCGCAGTGCGCGGTTCACAGCGTCGACCTCCAGGAGACGTGATCGGCCACCGAGGACGCCGGTGGACGAGTCGCGCAGAGCCTAACGGTCACCTGAGGATGTCCGCTGGGAGGTGAGGTCGATGGCGGCACGGCGGTCTGCCCCGCAGGCAGGTCCGGGGCCCGCGGTGGGAGACCCGGCACTGGCCGACTTCCCAGCTCACGCGCCCGACACGAGGCGCTGGTGCTTCGCCGACCAGCTCGGCCCGCACTTCCTCGACGCGCCGGGGCAGCCGGTGCTGCTGGTCGAGTCGCGCGGCGTGTTCCGCCGGCGGCGCTTCCACCGGCAGAAGGCGCACCTGCTGCTCTCGGCGTTGCGGCACCGGGCCGCCGAGCTCGGCGACCAGGCCGTGTTCCTGCGGACCGACAGCTACGCGGAGGCGCTCGACCAGGTCACCGAGCCGCTCTCGGTCTGCGCGCCGACCACCTGGCCGGCCCGCGACTTCGTGCTGCAGCGCAGGGGCGTCACGGTGCTGGAGGCGCGCGGCTTCGTGACCCGGCAGGCGGACTTCCGGCGCTGGGCCGAGGGGCGGTCCCGGCAGCGGCTGCTGATGGACGACTTCTACCGCGCGGCCCGCCGCGCCCACGACGTCCTGATGGACGGCGCCGAGCCGGTCGGTGGCACCTGGAACCTCGACCACGACAACCGGGAGCCACCGCCGGCCGACGGTCGGGTGCCCGCCCCGCCGCCGGAGTGGCCGGTGGAGGACGAGATCGACGAGCAGGTGCGGGCCGACCTGGACGCGTGGGAGGCCGCCGGGGACGTCGCCTTCGTCGGCGAGGACGGCCCCCGGCTCTTCCCGGTCACCCACGCCGAGACGGTGCAGCGCCTGGAGGACTTCCTGACGCACCGGCTGCGGGCCTTCGGGCCGCACGAGGACGCCATGCTCGCCGGCGACCCGTGGCTGGCCCACTCGATGCTGTCCGCCCCGATGAACCTCGGGCTGGTCGACCCGGCCGACGTCGTGGCCCGTGCCGAGCAGGCCCACCGCGACTCGGTCGCCGACGGCGACCCGCTGCCGCTGAACTCGGTCGAGGGCTTCACCCGCCAGGTGATGGGCTGGCGGGACTGGGTCTGGCACCTCTACTGGCACCTGGGCCGGGAGTACCGGCACGGCAACGCGCTGGAGGCGCACGAGGAGGTGCCGGGCTGGATGGGCGAGCTGGAGGCCGAGGCGGTGGACGCGAACTGCCTCTCCTCGGTGCTCTCCGACGTCCGCGAGCGCGGCTGGGTGCACCACATCCCGCGGCTGATGGTGCTGGGCAACTACGCGCTGCAGCGCGGGATCGAGCCGCTGGCGATGACCGACTGGTTCCACCGGCTCTTCGTCGACGGGTACGACTGGGTCATGGTGGCCAACGTCGTGGGCATGAGCCAGCACGCCGACGGCGGGGTGCTGGCGACCAAGCCGTACGCGGCCGGTGGCGCCTACATCGACCGGATGAGCGACTACTGCGGTGGCTGCCGGTACGACCCGAGGAAGCGGGTCGGGGAGGACGCCTGCCCGTTCACCGCGGGGTACTGGGCGTTCCTGGAGCGCAACCGGGAGCGGCTGGCGGGCAACCAGCGGATGCGCCAGCCGCTCAACGGGCTCGGCCGGCTCGCGGACCTCGAGCTGGTCGTGGAGCAGGAGCAGCTGCGCGGCACGCAGGCGCCCTAGGTCAGCGCCGCGCCCCCGGCCAGCAGCAGGAGGACGTCCAGCACGGTCAGCAGCAGCACGGCGGGGAAGGCCAGCCGCCGGGCCCGCGGGTCGCCGGCCATCGCCGCGACCACGACGGCCGGGGCGGCGACGACGCAGGCGATCCAGCCGGCGGGGGAGGGGGCGCCGGCCGGGCCGAGGACGAGCAGCAGGGTGGCGGCGCCGAGCAGCAGCGCGCCGGCGACCGCGGAGGGCACCGCACCCACCCGGTGCGGCAGCCCGCGGACACCGGTGGCCAGGTCGTCGGCGACGTCGGGGGCGACGTTCGCGACGTGGGCGGCCCCGCCGAGTGCGGCCCCTGCGGCGACCAGCCACCACGGGGCGAGGGGGGCGCCGGGCGCGGCGGCGACCACGCCGGCGGGCAGTGCGCCGAAGCCGGTCAGGTAGGGGAGGGGGGACAGGGCGGTCCGCTTCAGGCCGGCGTCGTAGGCCAGGCCGCTGGCGACCAGCACGAGCAGCAGCAGCCCCGGGACGACGCCCAGGGCCAGCGACGTCAGGACGGCGACCGCGACGGCGACCGCGGTGGCGTTGCGCAGCAGTGCCGGGCTGACCAGACCGCGGACGACGGGCTTGTCGGTGCGGCCGACGGCCCGGTCGCGGTCGGCGTCCAGCCAGTCGTTGCACCAGCCGATCGAGGCCTGACCTGCCAGGACGGCCACCCCGACCAGCGCCGTCCGGCCGGGGGTGACGCCCGCGGCGACCGCGAGCAGGACGGCGACCGCCGTCACGGCCAGCGCGGGCTCGAGGTGGGTCGCGCGGGCCATCGCCGCCGCCCTCGCGAGCGGCCGGGACGGCCCTCCGGTGCCTGTCGACTGCACACCGACCACCTCCCTGTCAACCCCTCGCTGACCTCGGTCAGGCCCCTGACCAGCACTTTTGTCACGGTCTGCCGAGCCGGACGGCATTCTCCCGTGGTAACCTGGGGTGAGCGAAAGGGGTCACACACACATGGGCTTCACTGTCGGCGAGACCGTCGTCTACCCGCACCACGGCGCTGCGCTCATCGAGGCGATCGAGAAGCGGACCATCAAGGGCGAAGAGAAGGCCTACCTCGTGCTCAAGGTCGCCCAGGGCGACCTCACCGTGCGCGTCCCGGCGGACAACGCCGAGATCGTCGGCGTGCGCGACGTCGTCGGCCAGGAGGGCCTGAACAAGGTCTTCGAGGTGCTGCGTGCCCCCCACACCGAGGAGCCGACCAACTGGTCGCGCCGCTACAAGGCCAACCTCGAGAAGCTGGCCTCGGGTGACGTGAACAAGGTGGCCGAGGTCGTGCGCGACCTCTGGCGCCGCGACAAGGACCGCGGCCTGTCCGCCGGCGAGAAGCGCATGCTCTCCAAGGCCCGGCAGATCCTGGTCAGCGAGCTCGCGCTCGCCGAGGGCACCAACGAGGACAAGGCCGAGGTCCTCCTCGACGAGGTCTTGGCCTCCTGATCGACCAGCACCACCCCCGAGACACCCGGACCACTCCCGTGCACGCTGTCGGCATCGTCGCAGCGGCCGGGAGTGGTCTGCGTCTGGGTGCAGAGCTGCCGAAGGCACTGGTCGCCCTCGACGGCCGGCCCCTGGTCTGCTGGGCGGTCGACGGGCTGCGCGCCGGCGGGGTGGACGAGGTCGTCGTCGCCGTCCCGGCGCCCCAGCAGGCCGCCTTCACCGCCGTGCTCCCGGACGACGTGCACGTCGTGGTGGGCGGCGACACCCGCACCGCCTCGGTCCGCGCGGCCCTGGCCGCCGCCCGCGAGCAGGCCGATGCGGTGCTCGTGCACGACGCGGCCCGCCCGCTGACGCCACCGGACGTCGTGGCCCGGGTGCTCGCCGCTCTGGCCGCGGGCGCCCGCGCGGTCGTCCCGGTGCTGCCGGTGGTCGACACGACGGTCGTCGTCGACACCGACGGGGTGGTCGAGGCCGACGTCCCGCGGGCCTCGCTGCGCCGCGTCCAGACCCCGCAGGGCTTCGACCGGGCGACCCTCGTGGCGGCCTACGCACGCTCGCACGGCACCGCCGCGGAGTTCACCGACGACGCCTCGGTGGTCCGCGCGGCCGGCGTCCCGGTCGAGACCGTCGCCGGTGACGAGCGGGCCGCCAAGATCACCGTCGCGCACGACCTCGCGCTGGCCGAGCTGCAGGTGCGCTCGTGAACCTGCCCCGGGTCGGCATCGGCACCGACGTCCACCCGATAGAGGCCGGCCGGCCGTGCTGGCTCGCCGGGCTCGAGTGGCCGGGCGTCGACGGCTGCGCGGGGCACTCCGACGGCGACGTGGTCGCGCACGCGCTCACCGACGCACTGCTGTCCGCCGCCGGGCTGGGCGACATCGGCGGGCTGCTGGGCACCGACGACCCCCGCTGGGCCGGGGCCCGGGGCGCCGCCGTCCTCGAGCACGTGCGGGAGGTCCTGACCGCCGCCGGCTGGGCGATCGGCAACGCCTCGGTGCAGCTGATCGGCAACAACCCGAAGGCCTCGCCGCGGCGCGCGGAGGCCGAGGCGGTGCTCTCCACGGCGCTCGGTGCCCCGGTCAGCCTGACCGCCACCACCACCGACGGCCTCGGGCTCACCGGCCGGGGCGAGGGGCGGGCGGCGGTGGCCACCGCGCTCGTGGTCCGGAGCACGTCGTCGCCGCCCGTAGGATCGGCCCGGTGACCCTCCGCCTGTACGACACGGCCGCGCGCGCCGTGCGTGAGTTCACGCCCCTGCGTGCCGGACGGGTCTCCATGTACGTGTGCGGCCTGACCGTGCAGGGGCCGCCGCACATCGGGCACGTGCGGTTCGCCCTCGCCTTCGACGTGCTGCGCCGCTGGCTGGTGCACCGGGGCAACGAGGTCGCCTACGTCCGCAACGTCACCGACGTCGACGACAAGATCCTGGCCAAGGCCGACGCCGCCGGGGTGCCGTGGTGGGCCTGGGCCTACGAGAACGAGCGGGCGGCCACCCGCGCCTACGACGTCCTCGGCACGCTGCCGCCCACCTACGAACCGCGGGCGACCGGCCACGTGCCGGAGATGGTGCAGCTGATCGAGCGGCTGATCGCCGGTGGGCACGCCTACGCCGTCGACGGCGACGTGTACTTCGACGTCCGGTCGTTCCCCGGGTACGGGGAGCTGACCGGGCAGAAGCTCGGTGACCTGCAGCCGGCCGCCGACACCGAGACCGACGAGCGCAAGCGCGACCCGCGCGACTTCGCGCTGTGGAAGGGCGGCAAGGACGGCGAGCCGCTCACCGCCTCCTGGCCGACCCCCTGGGGGCGTGGCCGGCCGGGCTGGCACCTGGAGTGCTCGGCGATGGCCGAGAAGTACCTGGGCGCGGAGTTCGACGTGCACGGCGGTGGGCTGGACCTGCGCTTCCCGCACCACGAGAACGAGCGGGCCCAGTCGCAGGCCGCCGGTGACGGGTTCGCCCGCTACTGGCTGCACAACGGCTGGGTCACCATGGGCGGCGAGAAGATGAGCAAGTCGCTGGGCAACACCGCGCTGGTCGACGAGGTCGTCCGGCGGGTGCGCCCGGTCGAGCTGCGCTACTACCTCGTCGCCCCGCACTACCGCTCCACGATCGAGTTCACCGAGGCGGCGCTGGCCGAGGCCGGGGTCGCCTACCGGCGGATCGAGTCGTTCGTGACCCGCGCGCACGAGCGGGTCGCCGGCGGGTCGCCGGGGGAGTCGCCGATCACCTCCGACGTCCTGCCGGAGCCGTTCGTCGCGGCCATGGACGACGACCTGGGCACCCCGGCCGCGGTCGCGGCCGTGCACGACGCCGTCACCCGGGGCAACACCGCCCTGTCCGCCGGCGACGAGGACGGCGTGACCGTGGCCCTCCGCGAGGTGCGGGGGATGCTCGGCGTCCTCGGCCTCGACCCGCTCGACCCGCAGTGGGCCGACGCCGGTGGCGACCGCCGCCTGGCCGAGGCCACCGACGGCCTGGTCCGCCTGGCGCTGGAGCAGCGTGCCGCGGCGCGCGCCCGCAAGGACTACGCGGCCGCCGATGCCATCCGTGACCAGCTCGGTGCCCTGGGCGTGCAGGTCGAGGACACCCCCCAGGGCACACGATGGGAGCTGACCTGATGGCCGGCAACAGCCAACGACGGGGCCGCACCAGCGGCGCGAGCAAGAAGGGCGCCACCGCCGGCACCGGTGGCAAGAACCGCCGGTCGCTGGCCGGCCGGGGGGCGACCCCGCCGGCCGCGGCGCGGCCCAACCACCCGGCCTACAGGAAGGCCCAGGCGGCGGCCGCCCGGCGGGACACCCGCGCCCGGGTGCAGCGCCGCAACGAGGAGTCCCCGGAGCTGCTGCTGGGCCGCAACCCGGTGCTCGAGGCGCTGCGTGCCGACATCCCGGCGACGGCGCTCTACGTGGTCACGGGGGACACCACCCGTGGCGGCACCGACGAGCGGATCGCCGAGTCCGTGCAGCTGGCCGCCGACCGCGGGCTGCCGCTGCTCGAGGTCGGCAAGGCCGAGTTCGACCGGATGTCCGACGGTTCGCTGCACCAGGGCATCGGGCTCATGGTGCCGCCCTACGACTACGCGCACCCCGACGACCTGCTCGACATCGCCCGCGACTCCGGCCGCCCACCGCTGCTGGTCGCGTTGGACGGCGTGACCGACCCGCGCAACCTCGGGGCGATCATCCGCTCGGCTGCGGCGTTCGACGCCCACGGCGTGGTCATCCCGCAGCGGCGGTCGGTGGGCATGACCGGTTCGGCCTGGCGCACCAGCGCCGGTGCCGCGGCGCGGCTGCGGGTCGCCCGAGCGGTCAACCTGGCCCGGTCGCTGGCCGGCTACCAGGAGGCCGGGCTGCAGACGGTCGGGCTGGCCGCCGACGGCGACATGAGCGTGCACGACTACGACGGCTTCGCCGACCCGATCGCGCTGGTGGTCGGGGCCGAGGGAGCGGGGCTGTCCCGGCTGGTGCGGGAGCGCTGCGACGTCGTCCTGTCCATCCCGATCACCAAGGACACCGAGTCGCTCAACGTGAGCGTCGCGGCCGGGATCGCGCTGTTCGCGGCGGCCTCCGCCCGGCGGTGAGCTGAGCCGGGAGCGCACGGCCGGGCGGACGGCGCTCGTCAGCCGAGCAGCTGGGCGATCGTGTAGATGACCAGCCCGGCGAGGCCACCGACGACGGTGCCGTTGACCCGGATCCACTGCAGGTCCCGGCCGACCTGGAGCTCGATGCGGCGGCTGGTCTCCTCGGTGTCCCAGCGGGCCACGGTGGTGCCGACCAGGTCGGCGACGTCGCCGGCGAAACGCTCGACGGCGTAGCCGGCGGCCCGCTGGGACTGCCGCTGCACCAGCTCGCGGATCGTCGGGTCGGTCTGCAGCAGCCGGGCGGCGTGCCGGATCAGCCGCACCACGCGGGTGCGCAGCTCGGAGTCCGGGTCGGCGGCGGCGGTGACGACGGCGGTCTTCGCGGTGCTCCACAGCGAGCCCGACCAGGTGCGCACCGCCGGGTGGTCGAGCAGCTCCTCCTTGAACCGCTCGACCCGGGCCGCGGTCGCCGGGTCGGTGCGCAGCGCGTGCACGTAGGCCCGCAGCCGCTTGTCGTAGCTGCGCCGCAGCTCGTGCCGGGAGTCCGCGCCCACCTCGGCGAGGAAGCCCTGCAGCAGGTCGAACACCCGGTCGAAGACGCGGTCGTCGACCCAGTCGGGCACCCAGGCGGGGGAGGCGTCGCCCAGCCGGGCGCGGAACACCACCCGGTTGTCCGACAGGAACGTCGCGAGCCCGGTCAGTGCCGCCGACAGCACCTCCTGGTGCCGGTCGCCCTCGATCACCAGCTCGATGCCGCGGGCCACGGCCGGGGCGGCGGGGGTCTCCCGCAGCTTGCGGTCCACGAGCGCGGCGACGGCGGGCTGCAGCTCGTCGTCCTTGAGCAGGTCGGTCAGTGCGCCGAGCGCGGCGCCGGCGTCACCGGCCAGCCGCTCGGCGCGGCCGGGTGACTCCAGGAAGGCGCCCAGCCGGCCCGGGACGTCGACGGCGGCCAGCCGCTCGTCGACCACCGCCCGGGTCAGGAAGTTCTCCTGGACGAAGGTGCCCAGGCTGGCGCCGATCTGGTCCTTCTTCCGCGGGATGATCGCGGTGTGCGGGATGGGCAGCCGCATCGGGTGGCGGAAGAGCGCGGTGACCGCGAACCAGTCGGCCAGCGCCCCGACCATCGAGGCCTCGGCGGTGGCCCGCAGGTAGCCGACCCAGGCGCCGGCCTCCTCGCCCAGCAGCACACAGCCCAGGAACACCGCCGCGGCGAGCACGAACAGGCCGGTGGCCAGCCGTTTCATCTTCGCCAGGTCACGGGCCCGCTGGGGGTCGTCGAGGGACTCGGCCAGCGGTGCGGTCAGCTCGGGTCCGGGCACCCGACCGAGCCTAGGCGTCGGGCCGGGGCGGGTCCGTCGCCGGACGTGCGACGACCCCGGGGCCGCGGGGTCGGCACCGGGGTCGTCGGTCGGAGGAGGGGCCCCTGCAGCGGGGCCGGCCTCAGTCCGAGGTCTCGTCGAGGGTGACGTCGACCTCGGAGCTGTCCTGGCCGCGGCGGACGGTCAGCGTCACCGTGTCGCCGGGCTGGGCGCTGCGGATGGCGGCGGTCAGCTCCGTCGAGGTGGTGATCGGCCGGTCGCCGACCGCGGTGATCACGTCGCCGGCCCGCAGCCCGGCGTCGGCGGCGGCGGAACCGTCCTGGACGGAGACCAGCTCGGCGCCGCTGCCCACCGCGGAGCCGGACTCGGCCGCGGTCCGGGCGCTGACCCCCAGCAGGGCGTGCGACGCCGACCCGGTGTCGATGATCTGCTGGGCGATCCGCTGAGCGGTGTTCGACGGGATGGCGAAGCCCACGCCGATGTTGCCGCTCTGCGACTCCTGACCGGGCAGGCCGGTGCTGGCCACCGAGGCGATGGCGGTGTTGATGCCGACCACCTCGCCGTCGGCGTTGACCAGCGCGCCACCGGAGTTGCCCGGGTTGATCGCCGCGTCGGTCTGCAGGGCGTCGATCACCGTGCTGTCGTCCTGGGTCGAGCCGGTCTGCACGGCGCGGTCGGTGGCGCTGATGATCCCGTCGGTGACCGTGTTCGACAGCCCCAGCGGGGCCCCGATCGCCACGGCGAGGTCGCCCACCTGGACCTCGTCGGAGTCGGCGAAGGTCGCCGGGCTCAGCCCGCCGGCGTCGGCGAGCTTGACCACGGCCAGGTCCGAGGACGGGTCGGTGCCGACGACGGTGGCGTCGTAGAGCGTCCCGTCGGAGGTGCGCACCTGCACCGTCACGTCGCTGGTGCTGCTGTCCAGGCTCACCACGTGGTTGTTGGTGAGCACGTAGCCGTCCTCGGTGAGGACGACGCCGGACCCGGACCCCGAACCCGCGGCCGCGCTCACGTAGAGGGTGACCACGCTGGGTGCGGCGGCCGCAGCGGCCGCGGTGGTGCTGGTGGCGGTCTCGGCGTCCTTGATCACCACCGGCTGGGTGGTCGCGCCGCTGGCGGTGACGACCGTGTCGTCGTCGGTCAGCGCGACGACGCCGGCGCCGGCACCGCCGCCGATGAGCGCACCGGCGACCAGCCCGGCCACGCCCAGCCGCCAGCGACCGGCGCGGGCCGGCGCCGCGGGAGCGGGCGCAGCCTGGAAGGCCGGCGGCACCGCACCGGGCGCACCCGCCGGGGCGCCGCTGGTGTGACCGGTGGAGGAGCCCCAGCCGAACGGCGGCCACGGCTGGTGCGCGGGCGCCGGTGCAGGGAACTGCTGGGTGCCCGAGCCGGTCGGCCCACCGCCGACCGGGAACTGCTGCGTCGGCTGGCCGGAGGCCGCACGACCGTCGGCGGGGGCGCCCGGCGCCGGGAACTGCTGCGGGGTCGCCGGAGCGGTGGGCTGCTGCGCGGCCCAGCTGACGTCGCCGTTCCGGTCGGTGCCGTGTCCGGTCTGGTCGGCCGGGCGGTTCTGCTCGCTCACGATCTGGTCCCTCCCCACGGCAGGACCTCCCCGCCGCGATGACACCACTGTGCGTCCTGGTACTGGTCCGTCGCTGGTGGTCCGCTGTGAGTTCCCTGGACGTGTCGGTTCAGTCGTGCAGGGTGCCGCGGGCCACCTGCTCGGTCACCACCCACACGGCGATCGCCTCGGCGGCGAGCAGGCCGACCAGCACCAGCAGCTGGGCCGCGCCGGCCTGCAGCGCGCTGCCCCCGCCGAGCAGCACCCCGACGAAGGCGCCGGGCAGGGTGACCAGGCCGACCGTGCGGGTCTGGTCCAGGGCGGGCACCAGGGCGGTGGCGGCGACCGGGCGGGCCACCTCCAGGACGGCGTCGCGCGGCAGGAACCCCAGGGCCAGTGCCGCGTCCACCTCGCCGCGCCGCTGGGTCAGCTCGTCCCGCAGCCGCCGTCCGGCCAGCGAGGTCGCGGTCATCGCGCCGCCGATGACGATGCCGGCGATCGGCACGACCGCCGCCCCGTGCCGGGGGACGGCGCCGCTGAGCAGCACCAGGGCGACCACCGGCGCGCTCCCGGCCACGATCGCCAGCCCCGTCGCGGCGGCCCGGTGCCGGGCGCCCGGGGCGCGCAGCGGGAGGCCGGTCACCCGGCCGGCCGCGGTGACGGCCGCGACGGTGAGCATCAGCAGCACGAACGCCGCCGACAGCGCCAGGGACCGCAGCACCACCACCAGGACGGCGGACACCACGGTCAGCTGGACCGTCGCCCGGAGCGCGGCGAGCAGGACCGGCCGGTCCTGGCCCAGACCCGACCAGGCGCCCACCGCGGCGGCGAGCGCGGTCAGCGCGAGGAGGGCGACGACGAGCCCCGGTCCCAGGTCGACGACGGAGCTGCCCACGGCGGGTCATCGTGCCCGGCCGGCGTCCCGCCGGAGCGCGGGGGGCGACGGCGGGTCGTCCGCCGGGGACGGTGGGTGATCAAGCACCCGGTGGGGAAGGGAGGGGCGGTCGGCGCCCGCCGCGCCCGCTCCCGCCCCACCGCCCCGGAGGCCGCCGGTGCCCGCTCGTTCGTTCCTCGCCCAGACCGGGCTCGCGTTGCTGGTGCTCACCGGTGGCGCGCTCGCCGCGGTCGGTGGTGTCTCGCTCGGCCCGTCGGGGCTGGTCGCGGTCGTGCTGGCCGCGGTGGTCGCCGGCTGCCTGGGCGCCGGGACCGCCCGGGAGGGCGACGGTCCACCGTCCCGCCAGAGGGCGCTGGACGCCGCCTGGCGCACCGCTGCGCTCACCGTGGCGGCGCTGCTGGTGCTCAGCGGGTCGGTGGTGGTCGCCGGTGGCGCGGTCACCCTGCTGCTGGCCGCCGCCGTCCTGGGCGCGCTGCTGGCCCGCTGGGCGCTGCGGGCGGCCCGACGGTCGCGCGGCGCGGGGCTGGCGCCGGTCGTGCCGCTGCACGCGGTGGACGGCAGCTGGGCGCGGGGCCTGTCGGTGCGGGCGCTGGGCCAGGAGTGGGTGCGCAGCTCGGCGGCCCTCCCGGCCACGGGCGACCCGGTGGCCCGCCAGGAGCTGGTGCGCCGGCGCCAGGAGGCCCTCGACGAGCTGGAGCGCCGGGACCCGGCCGGGTTCGCTCGCTGGCTGGCCGACGGGGCCACGGTGGACAGCGACCCGGCGGAGTACGTCTCCGGCGACCCGGCGGCCGGGTCCGACGCGGCCTGAGGCCGGGCGGGCCTCAGAGCCCGGCGACGATCGCGCTGACGTCGACCGCGGTCGGGTCCTCCACGGCGGCCGCTGCGGCCTCCATGGTCGCGACCACCGCGGCGTCCAGCCGGTCGGAGACCCCCGCGGTGCGCAGCGCCGCCTGGATCAGCCGGGCGTCCTTGGCCGCCCCGGTGAGGCCGAAGCTGACCGGGTGGTCCCCGGTGAGCATCTGGGCGCCCTTGGCGTGGGCGTAGGGGGTGTCCAGCGGGCCGCCGGCGATCGCCGACAGGAAGTCCTGCGGGTCGACACCGAGCCCGCGGGCCAGCGCGATCGACTGCGCCGCCCCGGCGGTGACCATGAACAGCCAGGCGTTGCAGGCCATCTTCAGCCGGCTGCCCGCACCGGCCTCGCCCAGCCACAGCGTCCTGGACCCCAGGGCGTCGAGCACCGGGGCCAGGAGCTCGCGGGTGTGCTCCGGCCCGGAGGCGAGCATCACGAGGGCTCCCTGCTCGGCGGGGGCCCTGGTGCCCAGCACCGGGCAGTCGACGAGCACCAGGCCGAGCTCGTCGGCCACCGCCGCGGTGCGGTCGGCGCCCTCGACCCCCACGGTGCTGCACTGCAGCCACGTCGTCCCGGCCGAGGGGGCCGCCTGCCGCAGCACGTCGACCACCGCGTCGGCGTCGAACAGCATGGTCAGGACGACGTCGGCGCCCGCGACCGCCTCGGCGGGGGAGCCGGTCGCCGTGGCTCCGGTGTCGGTCAGCGCCTGCGCGCGGGCCGGGTCGCGGTTCCACATCCGCACCGGGATGCCGGACCGGCGCAGGGAGCGCACCATCCCCGCGCCCATCGTGCCCGTGCCCAGGACCGCCACCACCGGGTTCGTCATGGCCCGATCCTCACCCGTCGTCGCCGGCGCGGCAGTGCGGCGGGCCGGCCGCCCGGCTGGCGGCTGACCGGCACGGTCGGGCCGTACGGGCAGGGCGCTGCCACGTGTCCGAGGAGGCGGCCCGGTAACCTCGCCGGGTCGCCCCATTAGCTCAGTGGTAGAGCACCCGCCTTGTAAGCGGAAGGTCGTCCGTTCAATCCGGACATGGGGCTCCACCTGCGGCCGGTGCCCCGGCGTGCCAGGCTCGACGGGAGCGCTGCCGACCAGGGCGGCCTGCGTCGAGGAGCCCCCGTGAGCGACCACGTCTACCGGCTGAGCGAGATCGTCGGCAGCTCGACCACCAGCGTCGACGACGCCATCCGCACGGCGGTGCGCAAGGCCTCGCAGACGGTGCGCAACATCGAGTGGTTCCAGACCACGGAGATCCGCGGCCAGGTCGTGGACGGCGACGTCGCCCACTTCCAGGTCACCATGAAGATCGGCTTCCGCGTCGAGGACTGACGGCCCCCGTGCCGGGGGTCGCCTCCTGCTCGCCAGTGGTGGGGGCCCGAGGGCCTTCAGTCGTAGCTGCCGGCGCCACCCGACCGGTACCGGGCGCGCTTCTCGATCCGCTCGCGTTCGGTGCGTTCCGCGCGGCGGGCCGCCGTCGTCCCGGGTGGCCAGCCGGCCTTGACCGCGCGGTGCTCGGTCGTCTCGGTCATGTAGGCGAGGGAGAACATCAGCCCGATGACCAGCCCGCCACCGGCTGCGGTCACCCGGAACTCCAGCGGCACCGGCGGGACGAGCAGGCACAGCACGATCACCGGGGCGAGCTGGACGAGCGCGCGGGTGAGGTGGCGCAGCACCCAGCTGTGCCGGGTGGTGTCGTCGAGCACCCAGTCCGACAGCGAGCGGGGGAGCCCTCCGCCGTAGGCGTACCAGAGCCACTGGGCCGGGTTCGGTCGTCCAGCGTGCACGGCCCCACGGTAGGCCGCCGGCGGCCCGGCCGGGGCCCGGTCGCGGCAGGCGTACGGTGCGCCGGTGGACGAACGCCGGGTGGGGGTGCTCGCCGGCCTCGGCGCCTACTCCCTGTGGGGTGTGTTCCCGCTCTACTTCCCCCTGCTGGAGCCGGCCGGCGGGCTGGAGATCGTCGCCCACCGCGTCGCCTGGTCGTTGCTGTTCGTCGGGCTGCTGCTGAGCGTGCGCCGTGGCTGGGGGCAGGTGCGGCGGGCCGTGGGCGACCGGCGTGCCCTGCTCGTGCTCGCCGCCGCCGCCGTCCTCATCGCGCTGAACTGGCTCGTCTACGTCTACGCGGTCAACTCCGGGCACGTCGTCGAGGCGTCACTGGGCTACTTCATCAACCCGCTGGTCAGCGTGGTGCTGGGCGTGGTGGTCTTCCGGGAGCGGCTGCGCCGGTTGCAGTGGGTCGCCGTCGGCACCGCCGTGGTGGCGGTCGGCGTGCTGACCGTGGACCACGGCAGCCCGCCGTGGATCGCCCTCGCGCTCGCCCTCAGCTTCGGCCTGTACGGGCTGATGAAGAAGCTGGTGCGGGTCGAGGCGGCCCCGGGCCTCTTCGTCGAGACGGCGGTGGTGTTCGTCCCGGCGCTGGTCGTCATCGGCTTCCTGCAGGCCGACGGGCAGGCCGCCTTCGCCCACGAGGGAGCCGGGCACGCCCTGCTGCTGGTGAGCTCCGGGCTGGCCACCGCCGTCCCGCTGCTGCTCTTCGCCGCGGCCACCCGGCGGGTGCCGCTGTCGACGGTGGGGCTGCTGCAGTACGTGACCCCGCTGATGCAGCTGTCCATCGGCGTGTTCGTCTACGACGAGCCGATGCCCCCGGCCCGGCTCGCCGGCTTCGCCATCGTCTGGCTGGCCCTGGCGGTCTTCACCGTGGACAGCCTGCGGCAGGCCCGGGCCCACCGCCGGACCGTGCCGGACCCCCTGCCGGCCGGCATCTGAGGCCCGCCCGGCGGCATCGGGACCCGTCCGCCGGCCCGGGGCGTGGGGAGCCCCGCGGACGACCGGACGCGGCTACCGTCGACGGGGTCCGGACCTCCCCGGGCGGCGCGCCGTGCGCCGCCCGACGCCCCATCGACCGGAGGCACGTCACCGTGAACAGCGAGCCCGCCCCGACCGCCGGCCCGGCGCCGGACGGCGTGCCGGCCCCGCCGGCCGTCGGCGCCGGCACCGCGACGGAGACCGCCGGGGGTGGGGCTGGTGTGACGGGTGGGGCGCCTGGTGACGACACGGCTGCGGACCTGCCCGCACGTGATCGGGAGGTGCTGGCCTTCGAACGGCAGTGGTGGCGGTTCGCCGGGGCCAAGGAGGCAGCCATCCGGGAACGTTTCGGCATGACCCCCACCCGTTATTACCAGGTGCTCAACGCCCTGATCGACCGGCCGGAGGCGCTCGCGGCCGACCCGTTGCTGGTGCGCCGGCTCCGCCGGTTGCGTGGCGCCCGGCAGCGTCAGCGCTCCGGTCGGGTCCTGGGCACGGACCCCGCGCGCGACTAGCCTCTCTCACCGTGGGGAGGCATGCGGCACCAGGCAGTGACGGGAGCGCGCCGCCCGAGGTGTCCGCACCGACGGGTCGCCGCCGCGCCGACGCGCGTCGCGAGGACGCCGTCCCCGGCCCGCCGGAGGCCGACGCGCCACTGGAGTCCCGGGCCACCGGGGCCATGCAGCGGACGGCGAGCACCGGGCCGGACAGCGGTGCCGCGATGACGATGCCGCGGCAGAGCCGGGCCGAGCGGCGCCGCGAGGGGCTGCTGCCTCCCGGTGAGGACCCGATGGTGCGCCGCCCGCCGGCGCGCCCGGAGACGCCGGCGCCGGCCGCCGGCCGCCGTCGCACCGACCTGCCCGCCGCGGCACCCGGCCCCGACCGTCTGCCGACCGCGGAGCGGACGCCCGCCCCGCGGACGGCGCCGCCGGTCTCCGGTCCGATGACGTCGGCCGCGCCCCGCCCGGGTGCGCCCCGCCCGGCCGCCGACCCCTCGGCCCCGGCGACGACGGCCACCCCGCGCCCGACGCCGCCCGCGGCCCCGGCCACGCCGCCCGGCGCACGCACCAGCGGGGCGCCCGGCCGGTCGGCCGAGCCGGCCCCACTGCCCCTGGACGTCACCCAGCGGGTCTCCGGGTCCGCGCCGGCCGAGTCGGCGTGGGGAGCGGCGGCCACCGCGGTCCCGCCCGCGGCCGCCTCACCCACGACCGCCCCGCCCGCTGTCGCGCCCACCCCGCCGGTCGCCGCGCGCACCGGCCGGCCGGCCGCCGCGCCGCCGGCCGCGGGCCGGCGTCCGGCGACGCCGCCCCCCGCCGTGCCGGAGCTGCCGGCCGCCGGTCGCGCCGAGGCCGTCGAGGAGCCGGCGGCCCCGGCCCGGCGCGCCGTCGACGTCCCCGTGGGTGGACGCGCCGCGCTCCGGCTGGAGCGCCAGGCGGCCGAGGCGGCCCGCAAGAAGTCCGGCACCCGACGCCCCGACGCCGAGGCGCCGTCGGCGCAGCCACGGCTCGACCGGGACGACGCCCCCGCGGAGGACGCGCGGCGTGGCCCCCGCCGGCTGGCGCAGGGGCTGGTCGCCGTCGTGGTGGTGGCGCTCGCGGTGCTGGGCTGGTGGTCGTTCGCCTCGCCGGGCACCACCGAGACCTCGGCCCAGACCCCGGCCCCCAGCAGTGCACCCGCGCCGTCCGTTCCCCCGGTGCAGGAGAGCGTCGCGCCCGCACCGGAGATCACCCCGGCCCCGGTCGGCCCGGTCTTCGCGCCGATCACGGTGCTGAACAGCACCACCATCAACGGCCTGGCCGCCGACGTCGGCGAGCAGTTCGCCGCCGGTGGCTGGGAGGTGCTCGACACCGGGGCGTCGCCGGTCGACGACGTCGCCACCACCACCGTGTACTTCAGCGAGGGCAACACGGTGCAGCAGCAGGCGGCGACCCAGCTGGTCGAGCAGTTCCCCGACGTCTCCGGCCCGGTCGCCCGCTACTTCGAGGTGCCCGGCGTCGCCGACCCGGGGCTGGTCGTCGTGGCCACCGGGAACTGGCAGCCCTGACCCCGTCCGGCCCGGAGCGGAACCACTCCGCCGCGCCGTCCGTTGCCGCCTCCGTGCGCACCGCCTCCGGGCCGGCGCGGATCGGCCCGCGCTCCGGCGCCCGGCTGCTCCCCGCCGCCCTGCTCGCCCTCCTGCTCGCCGTCCCGTTCCTCGTGGGCACCGCCCTGCCCGCGCGGGCGGCCGAGGAGGTCACCACCACCGAGGCGACCGTCCCCTCCGGCGCGGGGGCGGACGCGGTCGAGCTGGACACCACCCTGTACGTGCCCGCCTCGGCCACGGCCGAGGAGCCGGCACCGGCGGTGCTGCTCGCCCACGGCTTCGGCGGCAGCAAGGAGTCCGTGGCCACCGACGCACGGGACCTGGCCGGCCGGGGGTACGTGGTGCTCGCCTGGTCGGCCCGCGGCTTCGGGGCCAGCACCGGGCAGATCGGGCTGGACGACCCGCGGTACGAGGTCGCCGACGTCAGCACCCTGCTCGACGTCCTGGCCGAGCGGGACGACGTGCTGCTCGACGCTCCGGGTGACCCGCGGGCCGGGGTCGCCGGGGCCTCCTACGGCGGTGCGCTCTCGCTGCTGGCCGCCGCCTACGACCAGCGGGTCGACGCGATCGCCCCGCAGATCACCTGGAACTCGCTGACCACCGCCTTCTTCCCCGACCAGACCGGCGTGGTCGCCGACGCCGGCACCCCGGCCGCCGTCCCGCGCACCGAGGACGCCGGGGTGTTCAAGCGCACCTGGGCCGGCCTGTTCTTCGGCACCGGCTCGGTGCCCGGCGGCGGGCTGCTGGGGGGCCGGACCGGCGACGGCACGGCGGACGGCGCGACCCCGGCCGACGCCGCGGCCCAGGCGGACGGCGTCGACCCGGCCGCGGTGCAGGCGCTGACCTGCGGCCGGTTCCGGGCCGACGTCTGCGCGGCCTACGAGCAGGCCGCCTCGACCGGCACGCTCACCCCGGAGGTCGCCGCCGTCCTGGACCGGAGCAGCCCGGCCGGCGTGCTGGACCGGATCACCGCACCGACCCTGCTCGTGCAGGGCACCCAGGACTCGCTGTTCGGGCTGGGTGAGGCCGACGCCAACGCCCGGGGGATCGCTGCCAACGGCACCGACGTGCGCGTGGTCTGGTACGCCGGCGGCCACGACAGCGCCGCCTCCGACCGGGTCACCGCCGAGCTGCGCGAGGAGGTCGCCGGCTGGTTCGACCGGCACCTGCGCGACGGCGGGGCCGGCGCGGACGGCGGCTTCCGGTACCCGGCGCCCACCGGGCTGGCCGGCGGGCTCAGCGCGCAGGGCGGCTCGCAGACCGTGTCCGCCGCCGAGTACCCCGGCATCGAGGGCGCGGCCCCGGTCGGGCAGCGGCGGATCGAGCTCCGCGGCGGCACCCAGCCGGTGGTGACCCCGGCCGGCGGCAGCCCCGCGGCCCTGTCGACCGTGCCCGGCCTCGGCGCGGTGTCGGCGGCGCTGGGCGGCAGCACGCTGGAGATCCCCGGCCAGTTCGCCGCCTTCGACAGCGCCGAGCTCACCGAGGCCGTCGACGTGGTCGGCGCGCCCACCGTCACGCTCTCGGTCGCCGCGCCGGCCGGGACGGCGACGATGTTCGCCAAGCTCTACGACGTCGCCCCCGACGGCACGATGACGCTGCCCAGCGGCCTGGTCGCGCCGCTCGCGCTGACCGGCCTGTCCGCGGAGCCGACCGAGGTGCCGGTGACCCTGCCCGCGATCGTGCACCGGTTCGAGGTCGGTCACACCATGCGCGTGCTGGTCTCCTCCACCGACCAGGCCTACGCCCTGCCCACGGCGTCGGCGGTGTCGACCGTGGGGCCGGCGGAGGGGACGACGCTCGCCGTCCCGCAGGTCGACGGCGAGGTGCAGGCGACCGCCGGGTCGGGCCGGTGGTGGGTGCTGCTCGGCGTGCTGGCAGCCCTGGGGCTGCTGGGCTGGCTGGCGACGGTGCTGCTCGGCCGGCGCCGGCGCCGACGGGTGTCGGAGTCCTCACCCGACGGCGAGGACGTGCCGCTGCGGTTCGAGGGGGTCACCAAGGCCTACTCCGACGGCTTCGTCGCCGTCCGGGACCTGTCCTTCGAGGTGCGCCGCGGCCAGGTGCTCGGCCTGCTCGGGCCCAACGGAGCGGGCAAGACGACCTCCCTGCGGATGCTGATGGGCCTGATCCGGCCGACCGAAGGCCGGATCGAGGTGTTCGGTCACGCCGCCGGTCCGGGCGCTCCGGTGCTGTCCCGGCTCGGCTCGTTCGTCGAGGGGACCGGGCTGCAGCCGCACCTGTCCGGCCGGGACAACCTGACCCTCTACTGGGCGGCCACCGGCCGGCCGCTGGCCGATGCGCACATGGACGAGGCGATCGAGGTCGCCGGCCTGGGCGCGGCGCTGGACAAGCGGGTGCGCAGCTACAGCCAGGGCATGCGCCAGCGGGTGGCGATCGCCCAGGCGATGCTCGGCCTGCCCGACCTGCTGGTGCTCGACGAGCCGACCAACGGGCTGGACCCGCCGCAGAT
The DNA here is from genome assembly GCF_054177765.1 of Modestobacter lacusdianchii. Classification (NCBI taxonomy): domain Bacteria; kingdom Bacillati; phylum Actinomycetota; class Actinomycetes; order Geodermatophilales; family Geodermatophilaceae; genus Modestobacter; species Modestobacter lacusdianchii. The sequence goes on from NZ_JBJJTJ010000009.1 coordinate 81,625, forward strand.
CCACGCCATGCGCGACGTGCTGCGCTCCTACGCGGCGACCGGCCGCACGGTGATCGTCTCCAGCCACCTGCTCAGCGAGATCGAGCAGACCTGCAGCCACGTCGTCGTCATGGCCAAGGGTCAGAAGATCGTGCAGGGCACGGTGGAGGAGATCGTCGGCACCGGGGGAGCGGTGCTCGTCGGCCTCGCCGACCCGGCCGACACCGACCGGGCGGTCGCCGTGCTCACCGGGCTGCCCGGCGTCGGCGAGGTCGAGCGGACGGCCGAGGGCCTGGTCGCCGACCTCGGGACGACCGGCCGGGCCGCCGCGGTGGCCGCACTGGTCGAGGCCGGCATCGGGGTCGACCAGCTCACCCCGCGCCGCCGGCTCGAGGACGCGTTCCTGTCACTGGTGGGGGAGTCATGAGCCACGCGACCGACGAGCCGGCCGTGGTGGCCACCACGGCCGGAACCGGGACGGGGGCGGCGGCCGGGTACCGGCCGGAGCGGACGCTGCGGCTGGGGGTCGAGCTGCGCCGCCAGTTCAAGCGCCGCCGGACCATCGGGGTCTTCGCGCTGATGGCGGCCCTGCCGCTGGTCCTGATCGGTGCGCTGCAGCTCGGCGGCACCGAGGAGGCGTCGGAGAACACCCGGGTCAACCTGGTCGACGTCGCCTCGGCCAGCGGGCTGAACCTCACCCTGTTCACGCTGTTCGCCACCACCGGCTTCTTCCTGGTGGTCGTCTTCGCGCTCTTCTTCGGCGACACAGTGGCCAGCGAGGCGTCCTGGGGGTCGCTGCGCTACGCACTGGCCACCCCGGTGCCGCGCGCCCGGCTGCTGCGGCAGAAGTGGCTGGCCGCACTGCTGCTGTCGGTGGGCGCGATGGTGCTGCTGGTCGCCGTCTCGGTGGTCGCCGGCGGCATCGCCTTCGGCTTCGGCGACGTGCAGACCCCGGTCGGCCTGGCGCTGGACCAGGGGACGGCGCTGGTGCGGCTGGCCGGGATGGTCGGCTACCTCGCCGTCCACCTGCTGGTGGTGGGCACGCTGGCGTTCTGGCTGTCCACCGTCACCGACGCGCCGCTGGCCGCGGTCGGCGGGGCGGTGTTCACCACCGTCGTGTTCGCCGTGCTGGAGCAGGTCGAGCAGCTGGGCGGGGTCCGCGACTGGTTCCCCACCGCGTTCAACTACGCCTGGACCGACCTGCTGCAGACGCCGGTCGACTCCGGTGACCTGTTCCGCGGCGTGGTCCAGGGGCTGGTCTACTCCGCCGTCTTCACCGCCCTCGCCGTCCGGCACTTCGCCCGCAAGGACGTCACCAGCTGAGGAAGGACCCCGCTGCCCCCCGGACCTCGCGAGCTCGGCCCGGGACCCCGCAGCGGGGCCGACCACGTGGGAGCCGCGGGTTCACAGGCTGCTGAGCACCGCCTGGGCCCAGCCCTCGCCCATCGGGGCGTCGGTGACGGTGGCGTTCGGGACGGCGGCGACCCGGTCGGCCATCCCGGCCACCGCGGCGCCGTTGGCGGTGACCCACAGCCGGCCGACCGCGGGCGCCATCTCCAGGTCGCTGACGCTGTCGCCGACGGCCACCGCGTCCTCGGGGCCCAACCCGCGGCGGGCGAGGTCCCAGCGGATCGCCTCGCCCTTGGAGATCCCGCGCGGCATCAGGTGGTAGACGTGCGGCGGCAGCGCGTCGGCGTGCAGCGTCATCCGCGGGGTGGCCGGCACCGCGCCGTTGTCGTTCATGGTCAGCCAGCCCCAGCCGCGCTCGGCCAGCCAGGCGTCGACCGCGGCGGCGTCCACCCGGCCGCGCAGCAGCGCGTCGGCGGAGTGGGTGGCGTGCCAGGGCTCGTGCCACTCGATCCGGCCCGGGTGGGCGGCGATCAGCTCCGCCACCACGCCGAGCTCGGCCATGACGTCCATCGGCGTCCGGCCGGCGTACTGCGCGGGCAGGTCGCCGGTCAGCAGGTGGGTCTCCCGGCCGCCGGCCCAGCTGACCAGCGAGCCGAGCTCGGCGATCGCGCCGTCGGCGGCGAAGATGCGGCCGGCCTCCAGCAGCTGGGCGTGGGTGCGGCCGCTGACCAGCACCAACGGCACGCCGGCCCGGTGCAGCTCCAGGAGCGCGGCGGCGGGGGAGGCGGTCGGCACGCGGTCGGCGGTGTGCCAGAAGGAACCGCGCGGGCCGACCATCGTGCCGTCGAGGTCGGTGTAGACGATGCGGGTGGCCACGGGCCCATCCTGTCGGTGCCGGGCGGGCCGGGGTGCTCCGGGTAGAGTCGGTGACGTTCCACTCATCCAGAGGGGCAGAGGGACACGGCCCGATGAAGCCCCGGCAACCGCCGTCTGTGCGCATGCGCAGCGGGAGGTGCCAATTCCGTCCTGCGCGGCTCGACGGCCCGACGCGGGGAAGATGAGGAGGTAGTCGTCGAATGACCCTGACCGCTCCCGGTTCCGCCCAGGCAGACGTGCACGCCGGTGGCCCCGTGCCGCCCAACCCGGCCAAGGGCCTGGTCTGTCGCAACTGTGGCGCCACCTTCGGCCTGATCGCCGAGCACGCCTGCGCCGAGTGCTTCGGCCCGCTCGAGGTCGACTACGACAAGGACCTCCTGCGGGCGGTCACCCGCCAGCAGATCGAGGCCGGCCCGCAGAACATCTGGCGGTACGTGGCCCTGCTGCCGGTGGGCCACGACCCCGCCGACCGGGTCACCCTCGACCCGGGCATGACGCCGCTGGTGCGGGCCGACCGGCTCGCCGCCGAGCTGGGCCTCACCGGCGGGCTGTGGGTCAAGGACGACTCGGCCAACCCCACGCACTCGTTCAAGGACCGGGTGGTGAGCCTGGCCGCGACCGCGGCGAAGACCTTCGGCTACGCCAAGATCGCCTGCGCCTCCACCGGCAACCTGGCCAACTCGGTCGCCGCGCACGCCGCCCGGATGGGGCTGCCCTCGTTCGTGTTCGTGCCCAGCGACCTGGAGCCGGGCAAGATCACCCAGTCCGCGGTCTACGGGCAGGCGCTGGTCGCCGTCGACGGCAACTACGACGACGTCAACCGGCTGACCAGCGAGCTCGCCGAGACCGACGAGTTCGAGGACACCGCGTTCGTCAACCAGAACGTCCGGCCCTACTACGCCGAGGGCTCGAAGACGATGGGCTACGAGATCGCCGAGCAGCTGGGCTGGCGCATCCCGGCCCAGGTGGTCATCCCGATGGCCTCGGGCTCGCTGCTGACCAAGGTCGACAAGGCCTGGCGCGAGCTGGTCGCCGCCGGCATCGTCGAGGACACCGAGTGGAGGGTCTTCGGCGCCCAGTCGGCCGGTTGCGACCCGATCGCCACCGCGTTCGACAACGGCTGGGACGTCGTCAAGCCGGTCAAGCCCACCGGCATCGCCAAGTCGCTGAACATCGGCAACCCCGCCGACGGGCCCTACGCCCTGGACGCCATCCGGCGCACCGGTGGCTCGGTCGGCCGGGTCGGGGACGACGAGATCGTCGCCGGCATCCGCGACCTGGCCCGCACCACCGGGGTGTTCGCCGAGACCGCCGGCGGCGTGACCACCGCGGTGCTGCGGCAGCTGGTGGAGAAGGGGCTGCTGGACACGGCGAAGGAGACCGTCGTCCTGAACACCGGTGAGGGGCTCAAGACCCTGGACCCGCTGCTCCCGGTGGTCGGCCCCTCGCACCACGTCCAGCCGTCGCTGAGGTCGCTCCGCGAGGCCGGCCTCATCGCCTAGGCCCCGTCCGGAGGTCGCCCCGAGCGTGCGAGGGGTGAGGGGGACGGGGTCCCTTAACACACCAGCGGGTGACCCGCGCGCGGGCCAGTGACCAAGAACACCCCGTTCCTGTACCGTTCCGCGCGGTTTCAGTTCCACGTTCGTGATCGGCGGGCGGAAGGGCGAGACCCGACCTCCCGGATGCAGGGGGGTCGTCCGCACGCACCGAACGTGGGAGCACACGTGGCACAGGGCACCGTGAAGTGGTTCAACGCCGAGAAGGGCTTCGGCTTCATCGCCGTGGACGGCGGCCAGGACGTCTTCGTCCACTACTCGGCCATCCAGATGGACGGGTACAAGAGCCTCGACGAGGGCCAGCGGGTCAGCTTCGAGGTCGTCCAGGGCGAGAAGGGGCCGCAGGCGGACGCCGTCCGCAGCGCCTGACCGGCGGCACCACCGCCGCCCTCACCGGCGGCGCAGCGAGGCCCGGTCCCCCTCGGGGGCCGGGCCTCGTCGTGTTCCGCGACCGGGCCTGCTGCCTGCGGGAACAGCCGGAGCCGACCCCCCGTTCTTGCACTCGCACAGGCCGAGTGCCAGACTCCTTCTTGGCACTCACGCCTGTCGAGTGCCAACCAGGTCGGAACGGTGAGGTACCGGGACGTGGGCCGCAGGAGCGTCCACGCCACCAGTGCCGTCCGTCGCGGGCGCCGGAGCCGGCCGTGCAGCGATCCACGCTCGGAGGACATCACCACATGGCCAAGATGATCGCGTTCAACGAAGAGGCGCGCCGCGGCCTCGAGCGAGGGATGAACACCCTCGCCGACGCCGTCAAGGTGACCCTCGGCCCCCGTGGCCGGAACGTCGTGCTGGAGAAGAAGTGGGGCGCCCCCACCATCACCAACGACGGTGTCTCCATCGCCAAGGAGATCGAGCTCGAGGACCCCTGGGAGAAGATCGGGGCCGAGCTCGTCAAGGAGGTCGCCAAGAAGACCGACGACGTCGCGGGTGACGGCACCACCACCGCCACCGTGCTGGCCCAGGCCCTCGTCCGCGAGGGGCTGCGCAACGTCGCCGCCGGCGCCAACCCGATGGCCCTGAAGAAGGGCATCGAGAAGGCCGTCGCCTCGGTCTCCGAGTACCTCCTGACCACCGCCAAGGACGTCGAGACCAAGGAGCAGATCGCGGCCACCGCCTCGATCTCCGCCGCGGACCCGGCCATCGGCGAGCTCATCGCCGAGGCGATGGACAAGGTCGGCAAGGAAGGCGTCATCACCGTCGAGGAGAGCAACACCTTCGGGCTCGAGCTCGAGCTCACCGAGGGCATGCGCTTCGACAAGGGCCACCTGTCGGCCTACTTCGTCACCGACACCGACCGCATGGAGACCGTGCTCGACGACCCGTACATCCTGGTCGTCAACAGCAAGATCTCCTCGGTCAAGGACCTGCTCCCGCTGCTGGAGAAGGTCATGCAGTCGGGCAAGCCGCTGGCCATCATCGCCGAGGACGTCGAGGGCGAGGCCCTCGCGACCCTGGTGGTCAACAAGATCCGTGGCACCTTCAAGTCGGTCGCCGTCAAGGCCCCCGGCTTCGGTGACCGCCGCAAGGCCATGCTCGCCGACATCGCCATCCTCACCGGTGGTCAGGTCATCAGCGAGGAGGTCGGCCTCAAGCTGGAGAACGCCGACCTGTCCCTGCTGGGCCGGGCGCGCAAGTTCGTCACCACCAAGGACGAGACGACCATCATCGAGGGCGCCGGTGACGCCGACCAGATCCAGGGTCGCGTCAACCAGATCCGTGCCGAGATCGAGAAGTCGGACTCCGACTACGACCGCGAGAAGCTGCAGGAGCGCCTGGCCAAGCTGGCCGGTGGCGTCGCCGTCATCAAGGCCGGTGCCGCGACCGAGGTCGAGCTCAAGGAGCGCAAGCACCGCATCGAGGACGCGGTGCGCAACGCCAAGGCCGCCGTCGAGGAGGGCATCGTCGCCGGTGGTGGCGTCGCCCTGGCGCAGGCCACCGCCGTCGCCTTCGAGAAGCTCGACCTCGAGGGTGACGAGGCCACCGGTGCCGCCATCGTGCGCGTCGCGCTCGAGGCCCCGCTGAAGCAGATCGCCGTCAACGCCGGCCTCGAGGGCGGCGTCGTGGCGGAGAAGGTCCGCAACTCCGAGACCGGGCACGGCCTCAACGCCGCCACCGGCGAGTACGTGGACCTGGTCGCGGCCGGCATCATCGACCCGGCCAAGGTCACCCGCTCGGCGCTGCAGAACGCCGCCTCCATCGCGGCGCTCTTCCTCACCACCGAGGCCGTCATCGCCGACAAGCCGGAGAAGAACGCCCCGGCCATGGCCGGTGCCGGCGACGGTGGCATGGGCGGCATGGACTTCTGACGAAGGACCACGTCGCCCCCCACGACGCGCTCCGCGCGCCGCGGGTCCCTGCGACGTAGCCGCACCAGCACTGCCCGGCAGGGGCGGTCCCGCTTCCGCGGGGCCGCCCCTGTCGGCGTCCGTGGCTGGGTCCGACTCCAGCCGGCCGCGACACGTCGGTGATCACCTCGGGCTGACGGGGGTCACCGGCCGGGTGAGACGCCGCTCAGCCCGTGGTGATCACGTCGGGTGCTGGCTGGGTCGCTCATGACCCGTCGGGGGCGAAGCAGCAGAACTCGTTGCCCTCGGGGTCGGCGAGCACGTCCCAGCTGATCGAGCCGGTGGCGTGATCGGCGTCGTCCCGGGCGCGCACCACGGTGGCGCCGAGGGCGAGCAGCGCGGCGGTGTCGCCCACGACGTCGTGGTGCACCCGGTTCTTGACCGTCTTCGGCTCCGGCACCGGGTTGACCCAGATCCGTGGCCCGGCGCCGGCCGGGTCGACGATCAGCACCGGGCCGGCGAGGTCCGCACCGGGCGGGGCGTGCCGGGTGTATCCCATCGCGGCGCACCACCAGTCGGCCAGCGCCTGGTGGTCGACGGCGTCCAGGCACAGGTCCAGGAACCGGGCGGGGGAGTCGGTCATGGCCGAGCAGGGTAGGCGGCTCCGGTGACGGTGGTCATCGGGACGTCGGGCTGGCAGTACCGCGACTGGCGCGGCCGCTTCTACCCGCCGGTGCTGCCGCAGCGGCTGTGGCTGGAGCACCACGCCGAGCACTTCGCCACCGTGGAGAGCAACAACGCCTTCTACCGGCTGCCCGAGCGCCAGACCTTCGAGCGCTGGCGTGAGCGCACCCCGCCGGACTACCGGTGGGCGGTGAAGGCCTCCCGGTTCCTCACCCACCTCAAGCGGCTGCGCGACCCGGCCGAGCCGGTGGCCCGGCTGATGGAGCGGGTCGTCGGGCTGGGCGACCGGCTGGACGTCGTCCTGCTGCAGCTGCCACCCACGCTGCAGGCCGACGTCGACCTGCTCAACGAGTGCCTGGGCCAGTTCCCGGCCGGTACCCGGGTGGCCGTGGAGCCGCGGCACGTGAGCTGGTGGACCGACGAGGTGCGCGCGCTGCTGGAGCGGTACCAGGCGGCGTTGTGCTGGGCCGACCGCGGCGAGCAGCCGGTCGCGCCGCTGTGGCGCACGGCCGAGTGGGGGTACCTGCGGCTGCACACCGGCCGCGACGGCTGGGACTACCGCCCCGAGACCCTGCAGCTGTGGGCGCAGCGGCTGCAGGAGACCTACGGCGACGACGACGTGCTGGTCTACCTCAACAACGACCCGGGCGGTGCGGCCACCCGGGACGCGGTCACCCTCGCCGACGCCGTCCGGGCCGCCGGCGGCACGCACACCCGGGTGCCGACGATGGCGCAGGCCAGCGGCGCGGCCTGGCCGCCCAAGCCGCCCCCGCGGAGTCAGAGGACGGCGGGGTCCTCGGCGAAGGCGACGCCCAGCTGACCGGCGGCCTGCTCCAGCACCGCCTGCACGGCGAGGGTGTCGGCCAGCGGCATCACGGCGCTCTCGGTGCGGCCGGCGCGCAGGCACTCGGTGACCTCGATCAGCTCGTGCGAGTAACCGCCGCCCAGCTGCGGGAGGGTGATCTCCTCAGCGTTCGCCCCGGCGCGGTGCAGCACGATCGTCTGCGGGTGGTGGAAGCGGGGGAGGACGTCGATCCAGCCCGCCGTCCCGAACACCCGTGCCTGGCCGGGCAGGGCGTTGCGCAGCGAGGTCATCAGCGTCGCCGAGCGACCGTCGGCGTACCCGAGCAGCAACGACGCCTCGGCGTCGACGCCGGTCTCGAACCGCGAGCCGGTGGCGGTGACGGTGTCCGGGTCGCCGAGCAGCATCTGGGCGAAGGAGACGACGTAGACGCCCAGGTCGAGCAGCGCGCCGCCGCCGAGCTCACGCGCGAACAGCCGGTCGGTGGGGTCGAACTCGCGCTGCACGCCCAGGTCGGCCTGCACCGAGCGCACCTCCCCGATGGCGCCGTCGGCGACCAGCTCCCGCAGCCGGACGACGGCCGGCTGGAAGCGGGTCCACATCGCCTCCATGACGAAGACGTCGGCGGCCCGGCTGCGCTCGACGACCTCTCGGGCCCCGGCGACGGTGGCGGTGAACGCCTTCTCCACCAGCAGCGCCTTGCCCGCCTCGATGGTGGCGAGCGCGACGGCGTGGTGCTGCGGGTGCGGGGTGGCGACGTACAGCACGTCGACGTCCGGGTCGGCGAGGACCTCGGCGTAGGAGCCGTGCGCCCGGTCGATGCCGTGCCGGCCGGCGAAGTCCCGGGCGCGGTCCAGCGAGCGGGAGGCGACCGCGACCGCCCGCGCCCCGTCGACGACGGCGAAGTCCTCGACCACCTTCTCCGCGATGCGGCCCGGCCCGACGACTCCCCAGCGGATCTCCTCAGTCACGCCCTGACCGTAGCCGGGGCAGACTGTCGGGGTGGCACTGCTGATCGACACCCCGGTGTGGCCCTGGCGGGGGCGGCGGTGGTCGCACCTGGTCAGCGACACCGGCTACGACGAGCTGCACGCCTTCGTCCAGCAGCACCTCGACATCCCGCGCCGGGCGTTCCAGGGCGACCACTACGACGTCCCGGAGGAGCTGTACGCCCGGGCGGTCGCCGCCGGCGCCGAGCCGGTGGGCAGCCGGGAGCTGCTCCAGCGGCTGATGGCCGCCGGGCTGCGCCGCAAGAAGGCCCGGGCCTAGTAGGACTCCTCCGTGGTGGAGCGGCGGACCGGGCCGCCCTCGTACCCGTCGGTGCGCACCACGCGGCGGCGGCGCGGTGCCCAGACCGCCAGTTCGACGAGGACGCCCAGCGCGCCGACGGCCATCAGGATCCAGCCGACGACGTCGAGGTCGACGCCGCTGACCTGGGCGCTCACCGCGAAGGTGAGGATGGCGCCGAGAGCGAGCAGGAAGATGCCGGTACCGAGGCGCACGAGGAACTCCTCCGTCAGGCGACCGGTCCCGGACGGGAGCCGCCGGGTCGGCGGCGGGTCGCCGGGCCACCCTGGACCAGGGGCGCGCCCGGCGCGACCCGATGATCACCCGATCGGGTGGACCGGGTCAGCTGCGGGCGCGCAGCAGGGTGAGCTCGGCGGTCAGGTTGGCCCGGGCCGGCTCGGTCCACCGCTCGGCCGCGGCCGGTACCCGGAACAGCTGCGGCAGGGCCAGTAGCTGCTCCAGCACCGCGATCCGCCCGGCGGTGAAGTCGGCGTCGGAGAGGTGGCCGTACTCCGCGCGCACCGCGGAGGCGTAGCCGGCGTAGGCCGCGGGCGGGCTGGCCAGCACGGCCAGGTCGGCGTCGCAGAGCACGGCCCCGTTCGGGTCGTCGTCCGCCGGGTCGTGGCCGGCGGTGAGCAGCACCAGGCGCTCCACCTCGGCGACCGTGGCGTCGGGGACCAGCCCGAGCAGCCCGATCCGGGCGCGGGCCGCGCTGACCTCCTCGTTGTCGCTGCGCTCCGGGTCGTAGGCGACGTCGTGGTACCAGGCGGCCAGCCGGACGGCGGTGGGGTCGGTCGCGTGCCCGGCCAGCTGGTCGACGATGCCGAGGACGGCGGCCAGGTGGGCCAGGTCGTGGTAGCTGCGGTGCGGCTCGGACCAGGCGCCCACCAGCGCGGCCCACTCGGTGCGCGAGGTCTCGGAGTCCCCGGCCAGCGCCGTCCAGTCCTCGAAGCCGACGCCGCTCATGGGCGCGAGTCTGGCACGGCTGGGCGAACGGGCATGGCTGGCGAACGGGCATGGCTGGCGAACGGGCATGGCTACCGTCGGCGCGTGACGCAGCCACCCCCGCCGCCGCCCGGCTGGTACCCCGACCCGGCCGGGGGCGGCGGCGTCCGCTGGTGGGACGGCCGGGACTGGACGGCGCACGTGCAGCCGCCCCAGCCGCACGGCGGGCCGCGGTCGGTGCTGCTCGAGCAGCCTGTGCTCGTGGTCGAGCAGCGGGCGAAGCTGGTCGAGCTGACCAACGAGTACGCGGTGTCCGACGGGAACGGCCAGCAGCTGGGCGCCGTCGTCCAGATCGGGCAGAGCGCGCTGCGCAAGGCCTTCCGGTTCGTCTCCCGGTACGACCAGTTCCTCACCCACCGGCTGGAGGTGCGCGACCCGACCGGCGTGGTGGTGGTGCTGACCCGGCCGGCGAAGCTGGTGCGCTCCCGGGTCCTGGTGACCGGGCCCGACGGCCGCCCGGTGGGGGAGATCGTGCAGGCCACCGTGCTCGGCCGGATCCGCTTCGACCTCGTGGCTGGGGGTCAGCTGGTGGGTGCGGTCCAGGCGGAGAACTGGCGGGCCTGGGACTTCGCGATCACCGACGCGGGCGGGGTCGAGGTCGCCCGGATCACCAAGCGGTGGGAAGGCCTGGCCCGGACGCTGTTCACCACCGCGGACCGGTACGTCGTCCAGGTGCACCGGCGGCTGGAGGAGCCGCTGGCCGGCCTGGTGCTGGCGGCCGCGCTGACCGTGGACACCGCGCTCAAGCAGGACCGGCGCGGCCTCGACTGAGGCCCCCGCCATGTGTGTCGGGCCGACCCTCGCGGGTACGGTGAACGACGTCCGGGCCGGGCGACCTGTGTCCCCGGGCTCCACTAGATAACTGCCGCTGGGGAACACCGCCCCGACTCCGGTCGGGGGCCTGGAGCCCCAGATGTGCAAACCGCCGCGAGGCGACCAGCGCTCGGTCCGGACCCACTCCGCAGAACGGCCCCTCTCCTGGTCGGAGAGGGGCCGTTGCGCGCTTCTCAGTCCTCCGTCTGGCCGAGCAGCCAGCCGTGCTCGCCGGCCAGCTCGTTGGCCGCCGCCGGGCCCCAGGACCCGGGCTCGTAGGGCTGCACCTCGGGCCGGTCGTCGAGCACCGGCTGCAGCGCCCGCCAGGTCTGGGCCAGGCCCTCGCTGGTGGTGAACAGCGACCGGTCACCGACCAGCACGTCGTGGATCAGCGACACGTAGGGCGGCAGCGGCTCACCGCCGGGGATCTTCGACAGGTCCAGCGACACCCGGGCCGGGGCCATCGCCAGGTCGGGGCCGGGGCGCTTGGCCATCACGTCGATGTCGACCGCGCCGGCGCCGGCCAGCGACAGGGAGACCACGTTGCCGTTCGCCGGCACCCCGTTCACCGGGCCCTTCGGCCGGTGCAGCACCAGGCTGACCCGCTGCTGCTTGGCCGCCATCCGCTTGCCGGTGCGCAGCAGGAAGGGGACGCCCCGCCAGCGGCCGGAGTCGATGAACAGCCGGGCGGCGACGAAGGTGTCGGTCTGGCTGTCGTCGGGCACGCCGTCCAGCTCGCGGTAGCCGTCGAACTGGCCCAGCACGACGTCCTCGGGGGCCAGCGGGCGGAAGTTCTTCAGCACCGACTCGCGGGCGGAGAGGATGTCGTCGGCGGAGAAGCTGACCGGCGGCTCCATGGCGACCTCGGCGGCCACCTGGAACAAGTGGGTGACCAGCATGTCCAGGGTGGCGCCGGTGGCGTCGTAGAAGTCGGCACGGTCGGCGACGTCGAGGTCCTCGGGGACGTCGATCTGCACCTGGGCCACGTGCTCGCGGCTCCAGATGTGCTCGAACAGCCCGTTGGCGAAGCGCAGCACGTGCAGGTCCTGGGTGCCCTCCTTGCCCAGGAAGTGGTCGATCCGGAAGACCTGCTCCTCGTCGAACACCGAGTGCACGACGCCGTCGAGCTCGCGGAAGCCGTCGGGGGAGTCGCCGAAGGGCTTCTCGTAGACCACCCGCGAGCCCTCGGCCAGCCCGTGGGCGCCCAGCGCCTCGGTGTAGCCGGTGAAGGCCTTGGGCGGCAGCGACAGGTAGTGCACCAGCTGGGCGTCCTCGCCGACCTCGGCGCGGGCCTTCCCGACGACGTCCAGCAGCTGGCCGGGGTCGTCGGCGGTGAAGCCGCCGCCGGCGAAGCGCAGCCGGGTGCGGAACTCGTCCCACGGCCCGTCGTCGGGCGCGGGCCCGAACTCCTCCAGCGCGCCGCGCACGTGCTCGACGAACTCCTCGTCGGTGCGCTCGCCGCGGCCGCTGCCGATGAGCCGCCACTCGTCGGGCAGCAGGCCCTGCTGGGCCAGCTGGAAGAAGGCCGGCAGCACCATCCGCCGGGCCAGGTCACCGGTCGCGCCGTACAGCACGAACACGGTGGGGGTCAGGTCGTTCGTCGTCCCGGTGTCGGACACGGGGCTCCTCTCGATGGGCGCCGCGGGGCGCCGTCCAGTGGTTCGTGTGTCCCCAGCGGTTGGTCCCCACGCCGGTGAGGTGGACGACCCGTGGAGCTCGTGTGGTGTGGAACCGCGGACACCCGGGCAGCAGTCCCGGTGTGACCCGACACCATCGTGCCCTGCCCGCCGTCGCGATCGCAGCCGCGGTCGCGCTCTCCTCCGCCTGCGGGTCCGGGGACGGCGCCTCCGTCGCCGGCGACGAGCTGTCGCCGTCCTCACCGGCCACGGCCGGGGCCACGACGGTGGCGCCGGACGGGGAGGCCGGCAGCGGACAGCAGGCCGAACTCGAGTTCGAGGACCAGGCCGGCGACGGCAGCACCGTGGTCGTGGGCACCGTCTCGGCGCCGGAAGGGGGCTTCGTCGTGCTCACCGCCGACGGCGCCGACGACGCCGTCCTCGGCTGGTCCGAGGTCCAGGTCGGCACGTCGGCCGACGTCGAGGTGACCCTCGACCCGCCGCTGGACGCCGACACCGACCTGGTCGCGACGCTGTACGCCGACACCGACGGCGACGGGTCCTTCGACCCCGAGGCCGACGAGGTGGTGCCCGCGCCGATCGACGGCGGGGACACCGACGACGACGTCTCCGAGCTCTCCGACCCGGTGCAGGACGACGCCCGGTACAGCCTCGGCTGACCGTGGTTCCGCACCGGGGGATCCGGGGCATGGGCAGACCGTGACCCGTCTGCGCGCCGCCGTCCTCCTCGCCCCCGCCACCGTCCTCGTGCTCTCCGCCTGTGGCGGGGGCGACGAGGACGGCGACCCGGCCCCGGCCGTGGGGACCACCTTCGCCAGTGACTCGGCGGCCGCCTCGTCGGCGACCGCGACCGGCAGCGCGGCGGCCACCGGCGAGGTCGCCGACGTCGCGTTCGAGGACCAGTCCGGCGCCGGTGACTCCGCCGTCGTGGCCCGCGTCGTCCTGCCGGTGGCCGGTTTCGTGGTGATCACGGCCGACGACGGGGACGACGGGACCGACGACCTGCTGGTGGGCACCGTCGCGCTGCCGGCCGGGGAGTCCACCGACGTCCAGGTGCCGCTGTCCCCGGTGCTGACCGAGGACACCGACCTGGAGGCCACCCTCTACGGCGACACCGACGACAGCGGCACCTTCGACCCGGCGATCGACCAGCAGGTGCCCGACTCCGACGACGAGGGCGATGACGACGGAGATGACGACGGCGACGTCTCGGAGGACGCCGACTACGACGTGCGCTGATCCCCTCGGGATGCCGGAGGTGAGCCGGCTCACTACGGTGAGCCGGACGCCGCGGCACCGACGGAGGGCAGCCCCATGGCCGGCACCACAGAACAGGTCACCGGGACGACCGAGCGACACCGACTGCCGATCCGGACGCTGGTCTCGGCCAGCATCGGCAACGCGGTCGAGTGGTTCGACTGGACGGTCTACGCGACGTTCGTCGTCTACTTCTCCACCCAGTTCTTCCCCAGCGACAACGAGGCGCTGGCGCTGATCGGCGCGACGTCGACCTACGCGCTGGCGTTCTTCTTCCGGCCGCTGGGCGGCTGGCTGCTCGGCCGGTTCGCCGACCTGCGCGGCCGCAAGGCCGGCATGCTGCTGACCATCCTGCTGATGGCCGGCGGCTCGCTGGTCATCGCGGTCCTGCCCACCTACGAGGCGGTGGGCTGGCTGGCGCCGATCCTGCTGCTGCTGGCCCGCATCGCCCAGGGCATGTCGCTGGGTGGTGAGGTCTCCAACGCCTCGGCCTACCTCGCCGAGATCGCCCCGCCGGCCCGGCGCGGCCGGTACTCGGCGTTCTTCTACATCTCCACCGGCACCGCCCTGCTGGCCGCCTCGCTGCTGGGCGTGCTGCTGACCAACGTGCTCGACGACGACCAACTGAGCTCGTACGGCTGGCGGATCGCCTTCGCCATCGGCGGGCTGCTGGGCTTCGTCGGGCTGTGGCTGCGCCGCTCGCTGTCGGAGACCGACCAGTTCGAGGAGAACGCGGCCAAGGCCCGGGCGGTGAAGAACCCGCTGTGGATGACGGTCAAGGAGCACCCGCGGGCGGTGCTGCAGCTGTGCGCGTTCACGATGCTGTCGACGCTGTCGTACTACACGTTCTTCAGTGCCCTGACCCCGTTCGCGATCAACTTCCGGGACGCCGACGCCAGCGACGTCTTCGTCGCGCTCTCGATCGGGACGGCGCTGTTCGTGGCCTGCTGCTACCCGTTCGGCGCGCTGTCGGACCGGTTCGGCCGCAAGCCGCAGATGCTGGTGTGGGCGGCCGGGATCGCGTTGCTCATCGTGCCGCTGTCGTTCCTGGTGCAGGACGACCTGGGCTCGCTGGTCGTCGTCTTCAGCACCGGGCTGGTGCTCTACGCGCTGCTGGCCTCGATCGCCCCGGCGGTGATGAGCGAGCTGTTCCCGACCGAGCTGCGGGCCACCGGCATCGGCGCCTGGTACAACCTCACCGTCGCCGTCTTCGGCGGGACGGCACCCCTGGTGATCACCGCGCTGTCCGAGGCCGGGCACCCGCTGTGGTTCTTCTGGTACGTCGCGGTGGCGGCGGCGATCGCCTTCTGCGCGATCCTCACCCTGCGCGAGACCAAGGGCACCGAACTGCGCTGACCTGAGGGGCCTCAGACCGCTGGGGCCCACCTGAGGGGTGCACCACTGCGTGGTCGACCGATGTGCCGGCCACCCCCTCAGGACGAACGTCCTCCTCGTCCCGATCGAACGGCACGAGGAGACGTCATGACGCAGTACCCGAACCCGGCACTGGAAGCGGAGCTGGCCTACCGGCACGAGCTGATCCGGTCGGCGTCCCGGCGCAGCGGGAGCCGCCGGGGCTCCTGGCTGGGGCGGCGGCGAGCGCACTGAGCGGGTCGCCGGCCGCCGCGGCACCGGCGGTGCTGTCGGTGGGCTCTGCCACGATCGGCGCCGTGCGGCGCTGGGAGGACTCACCACTCATCGGCCGGGCCGACGAACTGGCCCGGCTGGTGGCGCACGTCGAGCGGGCGGGGCCCGGTGGCCCGTCGGCGGTGCTGGTCTCCGGCGACGCCGGGGTCGGCAAGACCCGGCTGCTCGACGAGCTGGCGCGCCAGGCCACCGCCCGCGGGGTGCGTGTGCTCACCGGCCACTGCGTCGACCTCGGCGACGTGGGCCTGCCGTACCTGCCCTTCGTCGACCTGCTCCGCCCGGTGGTCGCCGACCCGGCGCTCGCGCCGGTGCTGGCCGGCCACCCGGTCCTCACCGGCCCGCTGACCGGCCGGCCCGGTGCGGTGGTGCCCGAGAGCGCCGCTGCCGAGCTGGGCCGGTCGCTGCCGGGGTCGGGGCTGCGCCCGCCGGACGACGACGGCCGCCTCCAGCTGTTCGAGTCGGTCGCCGCCCTGCTCGGCGAGCTGGCCGCCCACCAGCCGCTGCTCGTCGTCCTGGAGGACCTGCACTGGGCCGACCGGTCCAGCCGCGACCTGCTGCGCTACCTGCTGGCCCGGCTGGTCGACCGGCACGTCGAGGAGCCGGTCACCGTCGTCGCCTCCTACCGCACCGACGACCTGCACCGCCGGCACCCGCTGCGCCCGCTGCTGGCCGAGCTGGTCCGGCTGCCCGGTGTCGAGCGGCTCGAGCTCGACCCGCTGCCGGACGCCGAGGTGGAGCAGCTGGTCCGCCGGCTGGCCGCCGAGTCCGGCGGGGCCGCTGCCGCCACGATCGAGGACGTCGTGGCCCGCGCCGAGGGCAACGCCTTCTACGCCGAGGAGCTGGTCGCCGCGGGGCTGGCGGGGGAGGTGCTCCCCGGCGGGCTCTCCGACGTCCTGCTGGCCCGGGTCGAGCAGCTGAGCCCGGCCGCCCAGCAGGTGCTGCGGGTGGCGGCGGTCGCCGGTCGCCGGGTGCGGCACGAGCTGGTGGCGGCGGTGAGCGGGCAGGCCGACGGCGCGCTCGAGCAGGCGCTCGCCGAGGCCGTGCACCACCACCTGCTGGTCGTCTCCGAGGGTGGCCGCTACCGCTTCCGGCACGCGCTGCTGCGCGAGGCCGTGCTCGCCGACCTGCTGCCCGGCGAGCGGGTGCGGCTGCACGCCGCCATCGCCGCCCAGCTGGCGGCCGAGCCGGGGGCCGGCACGGCGGCGGAGCGGGCCCACCACCTGCGGGAGAGCAACGACCTGCCCGGTGCGCTGAGCGCGTCGCTGGAGGCGGCCGACGCCGCCCGCCGGGTGGGCGCACCGGCTGAGCGGCTGCAGCACCTGGAGGCGGTGCTCAGCCTCTGGTCGGCGGTGCCCGACGCTGCTGGGCGAGCCGGGCGGCAGCAGTGGGCGGTGCTGCTGGACACCGCCGCCGCGGCCCGCGCGGTCGGTGACCTGCACCGGGCCGTGGCGCTGCTGCGGTCGGCCCAGGAGCTGCTGGGCGCCGACGGCGACCCCGAGGCGCGGGCCCGGGTGCACTACACGGCGGCCCAGGTCCTCGGCCGGATCGAGGAGGCGGCCGAGGCGCACCGCGAGAGCGCGGCGGCGATGGCGCTGGTGCCGGCCCACCCGCCCTCGGTGGTGCGCACCTGGGCGGCGGCCACCCATGCCCGCACCAGCTACAGCCTGGGCCTGGTGGCCGAGGCCGATGCCGCGGCGGAGGAGGCGCTCGCGGCGGCCGACGCCCTGGGGCTCGACAGCGCGTGGGCCGACACCGCGGTCTCCCTGGTCCGCGGCTCGGGCGTCGGCGACCGGGAGGCGGTGCGGGCGCGGTTCGCGGAGGCCCGGGCCCGGGCGCAGCGGTCCGGGGACGCCGACGTCGAGATGCGGGTGTGGTTCAGCCAGGCGGTCACCGCCCACGACGCCGGCGACATGGCCGAGGCGCTGGACCACGCGACGGCGGGGCTGGCCCGGGCCCGGGCGCTGGGGGTCGACTGGTCGTTCTACGGCGCCGAGCTGCGGCACCTGGAGGTGCTGGCCCGCTACGTCCTCGGTGACTGGGACGGCAGCCTGGCCGCCGCCGATGCGCTGGCCCGGGTGCCCGACATGGCCGCGCACGTGCGTGCCGACGGGCTGCTGGTGCTGGTCGGCCGCGGTGACCCCCGGGCGGCCGAGCGGCTGAGCTGGGCGCAGGGGCCGGCCGCCCGCTGGGACAACCACGTGCTGCTCATGCTGGCCACGGTCGCCGCGGAGATCGAGCTGGCCGGCCAGGCCGGTGACGCCGCCACGGCGGCGGAGCGGGCCCGATGGGCCGACCGCCGGCTCCGGGAGCTGTGGGGCGATGAGCGGCTCGCCTCCGTGCGGCTGGTCGCGACCGCGCTGGCGGCGGTCGGCGACGCGGCGGTCGCCGCTCGGCGCGCGGGGGACGACGATGCCGTGGGCCGCTGGGTGGCGGCGGCCGCGGACCTGGCCGAGATCGGCCGCGCAGCGACCCGGACGCCCTGGCCGGTGGGCATCGAGGCGCGCGCCTGGGGTACGCGGCTGGCGGCCGAGCTGGCCCGGGTGCGCGGCGAGGCCGCGGTCGAGCAGTGGCGGCAGGCGGTCGAGGAGTTCGGCTACGGCCACGTCTTCGAGCAGGCCCGCTCCCGGTTCCGGCTGGCCGAGGCGCTGCTGGCCGGCGACGACCGCACCGGCGCAGCCGAAGAGCTGCGGGCCGCGCACGAGGTGGCCGTGCGGCTGGGCGCGGTGCCGTTGCGCACAACGGTCGAGGCGCTGGCCCGGCGCGGGCGGCTCGAGCTCCCCGGGGTGCTGACCGCGACCACCACCGTCTTCACCCCGCGGGAGGCGGAGGTGCTGGCGCTGGTCGCCCAGGGACGCACCAACCGGCAGGTCGGGGCCGAGCTGTTCATCAGCGAGAAGACCGCCAGCGTGCACGTCAGCAACATCCTGGCCAAACTCGGCGCCGCCAGCCGCGCCGAGGCCGTGGCCATCGCCGCCGCCCGCGGCCTCCTCGGCTGACCGGCGTCCCCGCCGTCCCGTCGTCCCGTCGTCCGTCCGTCGTCTGCGCGCATCCGGCCGTCGCCACCGGAGTCGGTCATCGGTGAACGGGTGCCCGCGCTGTGGCGGGCGGCCGGGCGCTGACGCCCGCCGGGTCAGCGCGTGCGCTGGCGGGTGACGGTGCCGCGGAGCCGCTCGACCCAGCCGTCGAGCAGGTTCGTGCGGTCCTGCGGGGTGGCCGGCGCGGTCGGCATCAGCAGCCACAGCGCCAGGTAGAGGAACAACCCGGCGCCGCCGGCGAAGACGAGCGCGACGAACCCGAGCCGCCAGAGCAGCGCGTCGATGCCGGTATGTCGGGCCAGCCCGGCGGCGACGCCACCGACCAGCAGGTCGGTGCGGTCGCGCAGCAACGGCGGACGCTCGGCGGCGCGGTACGGCGTCCCGGCCTGGAGCTGCGGGGTCTCGATCTGCGGGGTCTCGGTCTGCGGGGTCTGGGTGTGCACCGTCTCGGTCATGACACGAGCCTGCGCCCGGCGGCGCCCCGCCGGCATCGGGGAACGCCCGGATCCGACCCTGGTCCGGCAGCTCAGGGTCGCGGGGAGCCGGCCGTCCCGGCGCCCGCCATCCAGCCGATCACCGAGTGACAGCTGGGCGGGCTCTCCGGCTGCCCTCAGCCCCGCTCAGCCGTCACTCGGTGACGGCAGCGGGGCGGCCGCTCGCGGCAGCGGGCGTCAGAGCATGGTGCGGAGGCGCTCACGGCGGGCGCGGAGGACGTCGACCGACGCCGACGCCGACGGCGGGCCGGGCACCGACTGGCGCAGCTGGGTGTGCACCACGGCCTGCGGGGTGGAGGTCTTCGCGGCGATCCGGTTGACCAGCCGGTTGATCTCCCGGCGGAGCTCGGTGGCGTCGCGCCAGGAGCGGCCGACCTCGTCCTCCTCAGGGTGGTCCTCGACGACCATGAAGCCGTCGTCGTCGCCGTTGCGGTGCGAGGCGGCGATCCGGGCGCGCAGCTCGTCGTCGCGCTTGGCCAGCAGCTCGGCGGTCTGGGCGGCGGTGAGCAGGCCGGGGATGCCGAGGAAGTCCTCCGCATCGGCCTCCAGCGGCTCGACGGCGCCGCCGCTGCCCTCGCCGGTGTGCGCCGTCCCGCTGGACAGCACGTGCGCGAACCGGGCGTCGGCCTCCAGCGCCTCCCACTGCTTCATCTCGCCCTCGCGCGGCTCCCGCGGCGGCAGGTCGAGCGCCTCCAGCTCCTCGTCGGGCTGGCTCTTCGGCGGGGGCATGACGTGGTTGCGCTGTTCCTCCATCGAGGCGGCCAGCGCGAGCAGCGGGCGCACCGCGGGGAGGAAGACCGTGGCCGTCTCGTGCGGCGCCCGGGAGCGCACCACGCGGCCGACGGCCTGGGCGAAGAACAGCGGCGTCCGGTAGGAGGTCATCCAGGCCAGGACGGCGGCGCGGGGCACGTCGACCCCCTCGGACACCATCCGCACGCAGACCGCGATCCGGGCCCCGCCGAGGTTGAACTTCTCGATCTTCTTCGACGCCTTCGGGTCGTCGGAGAGGATCAGCTCCGGCGCCTTGCCGGTCACCCGGCGCACGATCTGGGCGTACTCGCGGGCGTCGTCCTGGTCGCTGGCCAGCACCAGGCCGGCGGCGTCCGGCATCCCGGACTCGCGCAGGTGGGTGATCCGGTCGTCCATCGCGGCGATCACGTGCGGCACCCACTGGCCCTTGGGGTCCAGGGCGGTGCGCCAGGCCTGCATCTCCACCGAGCGGGTGCCGGCCTCGCTCAGCGAGGCGGCGACGACCTCGCCGGCGGAGTTCCGCCAGCGCGAGGTGCCGGTGTACGCGGCGAACACGACGGGCCGGACGACGTTGTCGGCCAGCGCCTCCTTGTAGCCGTAGGTGAAGTCGGCCATCGACATGAGGCCGCCCTGGCCCTCGAAGCCGTCCTCGACGTACCGCACGAACGGGATGCGCTCGTCGGCCTTGGTGCGGAACGGCGTCCCGGTCAGGCACAGCCGGCGGGCGGCGCGGCCGTAGGCCTCCTCGACCGCCTCGCCCCAGGAGAGGCCGTCACCGGCGTGGTGCACCTCGTCCAGGATCACCAGCGTCTTGACCGTGGTGGCCCGGGCGGCGTGCAGCATCGGCTTGCCGGCCACCTGCGCGTAGGTGGTCACGTAGCCCTGGGTGCCGGCGCGCACCGGGCCGACGGCGTTGGTCAGGTTCGGGTCGAGCACGATGCCCAGCGCGTCGGCCGCGTCGGCCCACTGCATGCGCAGGTGGTCGGTCGGGCAGACCACGATCACCCGGGCCACCTCGCGGCGCGACAGCAGCCGGGCGGCCAGGGTCAGGGCGAAGGTGGTCTTCCCGGCGCCCGGGGTCGCGGTGACCAGGAAGTCCTTCGGGGACTCCTCCTCGTACTTGCCGAGGGCCGCCTGCTGCCAGGCCCGGAGCGGTCGGCTGGTCGTCTGCGGGGCCCGGGCCGCCGCCTGTGTTGCAGTCGCCATGTCGGGAGTCATTCTGGACGGCGGCCGGGCAACACGCCCAACCACCCACCTCCCGCGCGCGTCCCCTGCCGCCGCGTATGGCGGGCGCCGGCGCGTCGCTGACCTGGGCATACGCGCCCGCTGAGCGGGAGGTGTGGTGCTCGTCATGTCCCGGGCCGGACCGTCCCGTCACCCTCCCCGGCCCCGCCGTCCCCAACCGCCCCGCAGCGCGTCGGCAGACTCCCGGGAGTGACCCGCGGAGCCGACCTGTCCCTGTCCTGGCTGACCTCTGCCGAGGCGGTGCCGGAGGAGGTGCGGGCCGAGCTCACCGCGTGCTGGCGGGACGTCGCCAACGGCGGGGGAGCGGTCGGGTTCGCCCAGCAACTGCCGGTCACCGACGCCGTCGTCCGGCCGGTGCTCGACGACACCGTCGACGCGTTGGGCACCCACGCGCGCCTGCTCGTGGCCCGGCGCGGGGGAGCGCTGGCCGGCTGGCTGGTGCTGACCACGAACGCCGGCCCGGTGCTCGCCCACTGGGGGCGGGTGACCCGGGTGCAGACCGCGCCCGCGCACCGCGGCACCGGTGCCGCCCGGGCGCTGATGCGCGAGGTGGCCCGGTACGCCCGGGACGAGCAGGGGCTGGAGCTGCTGCGGATCGAGGTGCGCGGCGGGGAGGGGCTCGAGCCGTTCTACGAGCGGTTCGGCTGGGAGGTCACCGGCCGCTGGCCCGGTGCGCTGCAGATCACCCCGGACGACCGGCGGGACGAGGTGCTGATGACCCTGTCGCTGACGCACCCACCCGCCGCGTCGTAAGCTGGGTCACGGCCCCTCGACCAGGAGGCCCGATCGGCCCGGCCACCAGCGGGACACCCCCCGCTGCCCGGCGCCGCCTCACCCACCGTGCTGCCTCCTGGAGTCCTCCCGTGTCCTCGTCGGTGCTGTCCCCGTCCTTGCCCCAGCTCGCCCAGCGGCTCACCGGGGTCGCCAGCTCGCCGGTGCGTGAGCTGCTCGCCCTGCTCGACCGGCCGGGCGTCATCTCCTTCGCCGGCGGCCTGCCCGCCCCCGAGCTGTTCGACCTGGACGGCGTCCGGGCCGCCTACGACAGCGTGCTGTGGGGCCCGCGCGCCCGCCACGCGCTGCAGTACGCCCCGACCGAGGGCGACCGCGCGCTGCGGGCACGGGTGGCCGGCCGGATGACCGCGCGCGGCATGTTCAGCTCGGTCGACGACCTGCTGGTCACCACCGGCTCGCAGCAGGGGCTCACGTTGGTCGCCACCGCGCTGCTCGACCCGGGCGCCGTCGTCCTGGTCGAGGACCCGACCTACCTGGCCGCGCTGCAGTGCTTCCAGCTGGCCGGCGCCCGCGTCGTCCCGGTCGCCACCGACGAGCACGGGGTCGACCCGGCGGCGCTGGAGGAGGCGATCGAGCGGGAGGGCCCGGCGCTGGTCTACCTGGTGCCCACCTTCGCCAACCCCACCGGGCGCACGATGCCCGAGCACCGGCGCGCCGAGGTCGTCGAGCTCACCGCCCGGCACGGGGTCTGGCTGGTGGAGGACGACCCGTACGCGGAGCTGCGCTACCGGGGCACCGACGTCGCGCCGCTGGCCGCCCAGCCGGGGGCCGACGGGCACGTCGTCCACCTGGGCAGCTTCTCCAAGATCGCCGCGCCGGGGCTGCGGCTGGGCTGGCTGCGGGCGCCGTCCCGGCTGCTGCCGGCGCTGACCGTCGCCAAGCAGGCCGCCGACCTGCACACCTCCACCGTCGACCAGGCGGCCGCGGCCGCCTGGTTCGCCGCGGCGGACGTGGACACCCACCTGCGCACCCTGCGGCGGGCCT
Source organism: Modestobacter lacusdianchii (assembly GCF_054177765.1). Lineage (NCBI taxonomy): Bacteria > Bacillati > Actinomycetota > Actinomycetes > Geodermatophilales > Geodermatophilaceae > Modestobacter > Modestobacter lacusdianchii. Next base: position 104,106 of record NZ_JBJJTJ010000009.1, read on the forward strand.
ACCGGCAGCGCCGCGACGCGATGGTGGCCGCGCTGCCGGGGACGCTGCCGGCGGGCAGCACCTGGACCGAGCCGGACGGCGGCATGTTCGTGTGGGCGCGGCTGCCCGGCGACGTCGACACCGCCGAGCTGCTGCACCGGGCGCTGGCCGCCGACGTCGCGTTCGTGCCCGGGGCCGCGTTCTACGCCGGGACGCCGGACCGGTCGACCCTGCGGCTGTCGTTCACCACGCACACCCCCGAGCGCATCGCCGACGGCATGGCCCGCCTCGGCGCCGTCCTCCGCGCCTGACGCCGTCCCCGGGCGGCCATGTCGGCCACCATGGCCGCCCCTGGCCCCCTCGCAGGGTCCCGGTCGGCGCGGAGCGGCGGTCGGGGGCGAGGGGGTCCTTCCTCAGGCGCCCTCGTCAACCCAGTCGGGGCCGTTGACCTCGCCGGGGCCGGCCAGGTCGGCGGCGTCGACGATCGTGTAGGCGTAGCCCTGCTCGGCGAGGAACCGCTGCCGGTGCGCGGCGTACTCGGCGTCCAGGGTGTCGCGGCTGACCACGGTGTAGAAGTGCGCCTGCCGGCCGTCGGCCTTGGGGCGCAGCACCCGGCCGAGCCGCTGGGCCTCCTCCTGGCGCGACCCGAACGTGCCCGACACCTGGACGGCGACGGCGGCCTCGGGCAGGTCGATGGAGAAGTTGGCGACCTTGGAGACGACCAGGGTCTTGATCTCCCCGGTGCGGAACGACTGGAACAGCCGCTCCCGCTCCTTGTTGGTCGTCGACCCCTGGATGACGGGTGCGTCCAGTGCCGCGCCTAGCTCGTCGAGCTGGTCGAGGTAGGCTCCGATCACCAGCTTCTGCTCCTCGGGGTGCCGCTCCAGCACCCGGCGGATCACCGGCAGCTTCGACTGCGCGGTGGCCGCGATCCGGTACCGCTCCTCGGGTTCGGCGACCGCGTAGGTCATCCGCTCCTCGTCGTCGAGCGAGACACGCACCTCGATGCACTCGGCGGGCGCGATGTAGCCCTGCGCCTCGATGTCCCGCCACGGGGCGTCGTACCGCTTGGGCCCGATGAGGGAGAAGACGTCGTCCTCGCGGCCGTCCTCGCGCACCAGCGTCGCGGTCAGTCCCAGCCGGCGGCGGGACTGGAGGTCGGCGGTGAGCCGGAAGATCGGCGCCGGGAGCAGGTGCACCTCGTCGTACACGATCAGGCCCCAGTCCTGGGCGTCGAAGAGGTCCAGGTGCCGGTACTCGCCCTTCCGGCGGGTGGTGATCACCTGGTAGGTCGCGATGGTGACCGGCCGGATCTCCTTGCGCTCGCCGGAGTACTCGCCGATCTCGTCCTCGGTCAGCGACGTGCGCGCGATCAGCTCGCGCTTCCACTGCCGGCCGGAGACGGTGTTGGTCACCAGGATCAGCGTGGTCGCCTTCGCCTCGGCCATCGCCGCGGCGCCGACCAGCGTCTTGCCCGCGCCACACGGCAGGACGACGACGCCCGAGCCGCCGGCCCAGAAGCCGTCGACCGCCTCCTGCTGGTAGTCCCGCAGGTGCCAGCCCTCCTGCGCCAGGTCGATCGGGTGCGCCTGCCCGTCGACGTACCCGGCGAGGTCCTCGGCCGGCCAGCCCACCTTGAGCAGCGCCTGCTTGAGCCGCCCGCGCTCGGAGGGGTGGACGACGATCGAGTCGGCGTCGATCCGGGCGCCGAGCATGGGGGCCACCCGCTTGCTGCGGACGACCTCCTCCAGCACGGCCTTGTCGGTGCTGGTGAGCACGAGCCCGTGCACCGGGTTGTTGGCCAGGGTGAGCCGGCCGTAGCGGTCCATCGTGTCCGCGACGTCGACCAGCAGCGCGTGCGGCACCGGGTAGCGGCTGTAGCGCACCAGGGCGTCGACGACCTGCTCGGCGTCGTGACCCGCGGCGCGCGCGTTCCACAGCGCCAGCGGGGTGATCCGGTAGGTGTGCACGTGCTCGGGGGAGCGCTCCAGCTCGGCGAACGGTGCGATCGCCGCCCGGCACTCCTTGGACTGCGGGTGGTCGACCTCGAGCAGCAGCGTCTTGTCGGACTGGACGATCAGGGGTCCGTCACTCACGCGGGCGCATCCTTCGGCTGGGGGATCCGGCGCAGACGTCGCGCGCGGACTGACCACGGTAACGCCGCCGGACGACGTCCCCTTCCGGCCGACGGTGTGCGGCTGGTCGCCCGCGGGTCGACCCGACCGAGGCAGGGTCGAACCGCGAGCGCCCGCGGCGCACCCCTGCCCGGTGCGGGTCAAGCCGCACCAGGGAGTCCGGCGCGCCCCCCAGGGGCCGTCGTCGCGACTTCGGCCCCTGGGGGCGGGTCAGGTCCAGGCGGTGCGGCGGAGCGGGGGGTGCTCGCCGCCCGTGCGCTGCAGGAGCACCTGGTTGACGCCCATGTCGCCGGCCTCGAAGGTGAGCGCGCTGGCGGCCATGTAGAGCCGCCACACCCGGGCCCGGCCCTCGCTGGAGGCGGCGACGGCGGCGTCCCAGTTCGCCTCCAGCCGCTGCACCCAGGCCCGCAGGGTGAGCGCGTAGTGCTGGCGCAGCGCCTCGACGTCGAGCACCTCGAGGTCGCGGGACTCCAGCAGGCCCACCGTCTCGCCCAGGCCCAGCAGCTCGCCGTCGGGGAAGACGTATCGGGAGATGAAGGTGTCCGGGTTCCAGGTGGAGTGGCCGGCGTTCCAGCTGATGGCGTGGTTGAGCAGCCGCCCGCCGGGGCGCAGCAGGCTGCGGAGCTGGTCGACGTAGGCCGGCATCTGCGCCCGCCCGACGTGCTCGGCCATCCCGATCGAGCTGATCGCGTCGAAGGGCCCGTCGTCCACGGCGCGGTAGTCCTGCACCCGGATGTCGACCTTGTCGGTCAGCCCGGCCTCGGCGACCCGCTTGCGGGCCATTCGGGCCTGCTCCTCCGACAGCGTGATGCCCACGACCGTCGCGCCGTACCGGCCCGCGGCGTGGATGGCCATCGACCCCCAGCCGCAGCCCACGTCGAGCAGTCGGGCGCCCTCGGTCAGGCCGAGCTTGCGGCAGACCAGGTCGAGCTTCGCCTCCTGGGCGGCCTCGAGGCCGGTGTCCGGCGACTCCCAGACGGCGCAGGAGTAGACCATCGAGGGGCCGAGCACCAGCTCGTAGAAGTCGTTGCCGACGTCGTAGTGGTGCGAGATCGCGGCGGCGTCCCGGGAACGGGAGTGCCGGTGCCCCTGACTGCCGAGGTCGGCCTCCTCGGCCGGGGGCGCCGGCTCGGGGCCGATCGCGCCCAGGCGCAGTGCGGTCCCGAGGAGGGCCAGCCGCTCCCGCCAGGTGGTCGCCGACGCGGGGCCCTCCTGGTTGAGCCGGCCGGCCGAGCGGAGCGCGGCGAACGTCTCGAAGACGTCGTCCTCCATGTCGATCTCGCCGGCCACGTAGGCCCGGCCGAGGCCCAGCTGCCCGGGTGACCAGAGCATCCGGCGCAGTGCCCGGCGGGAGTGGACCGCCACGACCGGGGCACCGGGCGGGCCGGCCAGCGATCCGTCCCAGCCCCGCAGCCGCACCGGGAGCTCCGTCGTGCCCAGCACCGCACCGAGGGCCTGTGCCAGCCGGTCGGCGACCGTGCGCTCGCTCATGTCCACGCTCCAGGATCCGAGGCGCGTCCCGCTGCCCGTGGGCCGGACAGTGGTTGCGCGCACCAACTGTCCCGCGCAACGCCGGGCGGAGGCAAGATCATCCCGGAGATCCCCGATCAGGGGAACGGGGTTCACGACGGTGCGGAGGAGTCCTCCGACTCGACCAGCGCCACCGAGGTGATCCGGTGGACGGCGAAGGTGCGGTTCTCCCCGCGCCCCTCGTCGAAGCCCTGCAGGAAGCCACCGACCAGCGAGACCGGCTGCACGATCCGCTGGCTGCCGCTGCCCTGGGCGTCGACGTAGCCGAGCCATATCGGCAGCGCCTCGCGCACGGCCCGGGACAGCAGCTCCAGGGTGCTGGCGGTGGTCACCCCCGGCACCTGACGGACCGGTTCGCTGCGCCGGGCGGCGAGCGCGGCGTCGCCGGCCCGGATCTCCCGCACGGTCGCCGCCACGTCCTCGGGCGCCAGCCGCCGGGGCCCGGACGGCGCTGCGGTGCCCGGTCGCCGGCCGGCCGCGCGCGAGGGCGCCTTCGGGCGGGTGAGCACCGCCCCTCCCGAGGACTCCCCGGCCGGGGCGTAGCCGGCCGCGCGCAGCACCGAGAGCACCTCCTCCGGCGGCAGTCCGCTGACCAGTACACCCGGGGCGAGCCGGCGCAGCTCGGCGTTCGCGGTGCGCCGGTCGCTGAGCACCTGGGAGACCAGCCCGTGGTCGTCGGAGCGCACGTAGCACTCGATCGCGCCCACCCGCAGCCGGCCGTGCTGCCGGGCGACGTCGTCGACCAGGTACTCCAGCGCCTGCGGCACCGGGGTGCGGGAGGCGCGGGTGAAGAAGTCGTGCAGGTCGGCCGCCGACCAGCCGGCGTCCAGCGCCCGCCGGATGCTGCCGTCGGAGACCCGGTAGACCGTCGCCCCGCCGGAGGACTCGACGTCGGCGACGACGGCGAGCGTGCCGGCCAGCTCGGCCACCAGCGGGCCGGGGGCGATCAGCGACAGGTCGGGCTGGGCGAGGACGTGGTCGACCGGCTCGGGCAGCAGGCCGCGCATGCCGTCGGCGGCGGCGTCCTCCCCGCCGGCGAGCAGCCCCCGGCCACCCGTGCTGAGCACCCCGCCGACGGCGATGCCCAGCCGCTCGGCCTCGGCCAGCAGGTCGGGCACCGGCGCCAGCCGGTCGGCCCGCCGTGGCGTGCGCCAGCGCAGCAGGGTGACCAGCTCGGGGGCGGTCAGCCCCTCGCCGGGCGGGAACTCGGCCAGCACGGCCAGCGCCGAGCGGCGCAGCGCTGGTGCGGTCTGCCGGACGACGTCGGGCGACAGCACGTTCACCGCCTTGCCCGCCACGTCGCGTTGGCCCACCAGCGAGATGAGCCGGACGCTGGTCAGCCAGCCCTCGGCGAGCACCGCCCAGCGGTCGGGGAGGTCCTGCTCGCGCCAGGCGTCGTAGCCGCGGGTGGGCAGCCACTCGTCGCGCTGCGCGCCGCCGACGTCCAGCAGGCCGGCGGCGTGCGCCAGCTCGACCAGGAAGGCGACGTCGCCCTCGCCGATCCGCAGCTCCTTGGCCAGCCGCTTCTGGTCGCGCACGCCGAGCCCGCCGCTGCGCAGCAGGCCGGCCGGCTCCTCCTCCAGCGCGGTGAGCACGTCGGTGACCCGGCCGATGACCTCGAGCGCGGCGCCGGCGGCCTGCCGGTCGACGATCGCCGGGTCGCGCCGGGTGACCGCCGGTTCGGGGCGCAGCCGCGGTGGGCCCAGCGGGTGGTCGCCGCGCAGCGCGAGGCCGATCTCCCGGGGGAGCTCGACGTTCACCGCGTCGATCCGGGCCAGCAGCCCGGCCTGCAGCAGCCGGCGGGCCGGGGTGAGCGCGCCGCCGGTGCTGTCCGGCAGGTGCCCGACCGGCCGGTCGGCGCTCAGCCGCTCGAGCACGCCGCGCTCGTCGGGGTCGAGCCCGGCGAGGGTGCCGGGCACGTCGCCGGGCAGCGGCACCCGCAGGTCGACGGCCCGCCGGCCGAGCCCGGCCGGGTAGCGGACGGCGCGGCGCACCGGCTCGGGGGCGTGCAGGTCGGCGTCGCCCCACAGCAGCGCCCGGGTGGTCAGCGTCCCGACCGCGGCGTCGACCACCTCGGCCGGCACGTCGGGCAGCAGCCCGGGGAGCTCGTCGCGCGGCACGCCGTCGGTGGGGGAGAGCAGCACCGCGTCGAGCACCTGCAGGGTGGCGGCGTCCAGCTCGTCGAGCGCGCGGTCGACCGAGACCGGCACCGCCAGCCGGGTGGCGAGGCCCACGACGTCGGAGGGGGCGGGGCGCGCCACGTCGGGCCGGGCCACCAGGAGGGCGCCCAGCTGCTCGTCGGTGCGGGTGCGCAGCCAGGCGGCGAGCGTGGCGGGCTGGTCCGGAGACATCCGCTCCACGCTACGTCGCCACCCGCCGCGGCCGCCGGGCCGCACCGGGCTCTGTCACCATCCCGGGGTGCCCGCCCTCGACGACCCGCAGACCCGCACCGACCTGGCCGCGCTCCGCGCCGGGGGGCTGCGCTGGCTGGGCGGCGGGCTGCTGGCCGTCGTCCTGGGGTTCGTGCTGGGCGCGGCCGTCGTCCGGATCGCCGAGGACGGCGGCACCCGGCTCCCCGGCGGTGGGCTGCTGGTCGTGGCCCTGGTGCTCGGTGGGCTGGTCGCCGCGGTCGCCGGGCTCGGCTCGCTGCTGCGCACCCGCCGGTGGGCCGCGGCGCTGGCCCGGGCGCCCTGGCGGTCGGGCCGGCTGCGGATCGCCGGGCCGGCGGTGCTGCGAGTCGAGCCGGACGACCCGGACGACGAGCCGCTGCCCCTGCGGCTGATGTCGACCGCGGTCTGGCGCACCCGGGCGGTGCAGCGGCTGGACGGCGGCGAGGTGCGGTACGCCGAGGTCTCACCGACCGAGTGGGTGCTCACCGCCGACGGCGCCGGCACGGTCTACGGCGCCCGGTTCGCCCGCCGGCGCTGACCCCTCCCAGCGACACGGGGACCCGCGGCGTGCGTGCGGGCTGCCCGGCACGGGAAGATGACCGGTGAGGCACCCGGGGAGCTGACCCGGGCCCCGCACGCAGATGGAGGCGTCATGTCCAAGCGCAAGGAGAAGCACGCCCACCTGGTCGAGCCGACCTGGGGGCAGTCGGAGGGCGACGGCCCGCCGGTCACCGAGCTGGTCAGCGAGATGGCCGGTGGCCTCTCCCCGTTCGGCGAGGACCACGCCTTCCCGCTCCCGCCGGAGCGGCTGCGCTACGTCCACCCGCAGGACAAGCCCAACCGGGCCGGCCTGATGGCGGGCGAGGGCAGGTGAACGCACCCGCGCTGCCGTCCTACAGCAGCGGCACCTCGACGGTGCCCCTGCTGGGCGACACGATCGGGGACGACCTCGACCGGACGGCAGCGCGGGTGGGCGACCACGAGGCGCTGGTGGAGTGCGTCTCGGGCCGCCGCTGGACCTACCCGGAGCTGGTCGCCGACGTCGACGCCTGCGCCCTGGGGCTGGACGCCCTCGGCGTGGCCAAGGGCGACCGGGTCGGCATCTGGGCGCCCAACTGCGCCGAGTGGGTCTTCGTGCAGTACGGGACGGCGAAGCTCGGCGCCGTCCTGGTCACGATCAACCCGGCCTACCGCACCCACGAGCTGGCCTACGTGCTGCGCCAGGCGGGCATCTCCGTGCTGGTCGCCGCACCGGAGTTCAAGGGCAGCGACTACCGGGCGATGGTCGAGCAGGTGCGCGCCGACTGCCCCGACCTGCGCGAGGTGGTCTTCCTCGGCGACCCGCAGTGGCAGCAGCTGATGACCACCGGCCGCGCCGCCGACCACGGGCTGCTCGCCGAGCGGGCCACCCAGCTCTCCCCGGACGACCCGGTCAACATCCAGTACACCTCCGGGACGACGGGCTTCCCGAAGGGCGCCACGCTCACCCACCACAACCTGCTCAACAACGGGTTCTTCGTGGGCGAGGGCTGCGGCTACACCCAGGCCGACCGGGTGTGCATCCCGGTGCCCTACTACCACTGCTTCGGCATGGGGATGGGCAACCTGGGCTGCACCTCGCACGGCGCGACGATGGTCATCCCGGCGCCCGGGTTCGACCCCGCGGCGACGCTGCGGGCGGTGCAGGACGAGCGGTGCACCTCCCTCTACGGCGTCCCCACGATGTTCATCGCCGAGCTGGGCCTGCCCGACTTCGCCTCCTACGACCTGTCCAGCCTGCGCACCGGGATCATGGCCGGCTCGCCGTGCCCGGTCGAGGTGATGAAGCGGGTGGTCGAGGAGATGGGCATGACCGAGGTGACCATCTGCTACGGCATGACCGAGACCTCGCCGGTCTCCACCCAGACCGGTGCGGACGACGACCTGGACCGGCGGACCTCCACGGTCGGCCGGGTGCACCCGCACCTGGAGGTCAAGGTCGTCGACCCGCGGACCGGCCTGACCGTGCCGCGGGGCACGCCGGGGGAGTTCTGCACCCGCGGCTACTCGGTGATGCTCGGCTACTGGGACGAGCCGGAGAAGACCGCCGAGGTGCTCGACGCCGCCCGCTGGATGCACACCGGTGACCTGGCGGTGATGGACGCCCACGGCTACCTGAACATCGTCGGCCGGATCAAGGACATGGTCATCCGCGGCGGGGAGAACGTGTACCCCCGGGAGATCGAGGAGTTCCTGTACACCCACCCCGACGTCGTGGACGCCCAGGTGATCGGCGTCCCGGACGTGCGGTTCGGTGAGGAGCTGATGGCCTGGGTGCAGCTGCGGGAGGGGGCCGAGCCGCTCACCGTCGCCGCGCTGCGGGAGTTCTGCGCCGGCAAGCTCGCCCACTACAAGGTGCCGCGGTACCTGAAGCTCGTCGACGGCTTCCCGATGACGGTCACCGGCAAGGTGCGCAAGGTCGAGATGCGCGAGGTGTCGATCGAGGAGCTGGGGCTGCAGGACGCGGCCGCCTCCCGCTTCGCCTAGGGCGGGGCGCTCCGCGCACCGAGCCGGCAGGTCAGCCGTGCCGGAGCAGCAGGTCGGTGGTCAGGCCGCAGAGGGCGGCGAGCACCACCAGCGCGGTCGCCAGCGCGGCGGCGCGCGGCGCGCGGGCGTCGCCACCGGCCACGGCCGCGGCCTGGGCCTCCCGCTGGCGCCGGGGCGCGACCAGGCCGAGCACGGCCAGGGCGGCGATCGCGGTGACCGCGGCCGGGACGACCAGCCGCAGGTCGCCGTGCACCGCCGCGCTGCGGACGAGCAGGCCGGTGACCAGCAGCAGGCCGATGCCGGTGCGCTGCCAGGCCAGCGCGGTGCGGGCCGGCTGGGTCTCCCCGGAACCGCGTACCGGTGGGCTGCCGGTCACCCGCGGACGATGTCCACCACGACGAGCACCAGCAGCGCCACGACCAGCACCGCGACCAGCGCGGTGACCCAGCGGGCGGCCGCGCTGGCGGGCAGCGGCTGGTCGGCGGCGATCGCCCGCTCGTTGCGGCTGTACCGGCGGTGGCCGGCCAGCGCGGTCACCAGGCCGGCGACGAGCAGGGCCACCGAGACCGCCTGGCCGCCGCCCGGGAAGCCCAGGCGTGGGGCGAACTGGGTCATCGCGACCCCTCCGGCGACCAGGGCCAGGCCGGTGCGCAGCCAGGCCAGCAACGTGCGCTCGTTGGCCAGGCTGAACCGGTAGTCCGGGTGCGGCGGCGGCGCCGGGGAGCCGGGCGGGGTCGACACGGCGGCCAGCGTAGGGGCCGGGTGGCGGCGTCCCCGGAAAGCCCGCCCGGCGCCGTGCCCGGCCGGGCTAGCCTGGGGACCGAGCGGCCGAGGACCGGCCGCGGACGCCCCGGCCGGGACGGTCGGGGGCCGGCGACGAGTGACTGAGGGATCGACGTGCCCAGCGGCAAGGTGAAGTGGTTCAACCCGGAGAAGGGCTTCGGTTTCCTGGCCCACGACGGTGGACCGGACGTGTTCGTGCACAAGGACGCGCTGCCCGCCGGCACCACCGAGCTCAAGCCCGGCCAGCGGGTCGAGTTCGGCATCGTCCAGGGGCGCCGGGGTGACCAGGCGCTGCAGGTGCGCGTGCTCGACCCGCTGCCCTCCGCCGTCGCCGCCACCCGCAAGAAGCCCGACGACCTGGTGCCGATCGTCGAGGACCTGATCAAGCTGCTGGACGACGTCTCGGAGGGGCTGCGGCACGGCCGGCACCCCGACAAGCAGCACGCCCGCAAGGTGGCCGCGGTGCTGCGCGCCGTCGCCACCGACCTCGACGCCTAGGTCACGGCACCGGGGCCCGCCCCCCGCGCGGGGGGCGGGGCCCGGGCACTCCGCGCCCGGGCCGCCGTCAGCCGGCCGGGGGCGCCTCGGTGGTGGCCTCGGTCGGGCCGGCCGCGGTGCGGATGAAGCCGACCGGCCACGCGCCGGACAGCCCCTCGCACGCGTCGGCGTCGGAGTCCTGCACGACCACCAGGTAGAACGTCGCCGGGACGACGTCGGAGGTGGAGATCTCGTCGAGGACGGTGGTGCCCGCCTCGACGTCCACCTCACCGATGCGCTCCTGGAGGTCCTCGTCGAACACCTGCACCTCCCAGCCGGACTCGGCCACCGCGTCGGGCACCTGCAGCACGACGGTGGTCTCCGGCGCGACCTCCAGGATCGGCGGCGAGGTCTGGTAGCGCTGCCCCTCCCCGTCCAGGCAGTACTGGGTGGCGTCGGCGGTGATCGGGTCGCCGCCGGCCTGCACGGTGACCGAGGGGGCGACGGTCTCCCGGCTGCCCGTCCCGGAGTCCCCGCAGCCGCCCAGCAGCGCCAGCCCGGCCAGCAGCGCGGCCCCCGTCGACGCCCGTCCTGCCGTGCTCACGTCATGCCTCCCGATCGATGGTGCGGACGGCCCGGCGGCTGCGCAGGCTCCAGAGGGTGAGGCCGACGGCGAGCACGAGCAGCGCCGCGGCCACGGTGAAGCCCAGCCAGCCGATGGTGGGCAGGGCGACCCCGAGCGCGCCGCCGACGACCCAGGCCAGCTGCAGCCAGGTCTCGGAGCGGGCGAACGCCGAGGCCCGCAACCGGTCGGGCACCTCGCGCTGGATGATCGCGTCGAGGGCCGACTTGCCCAGGCCGTTGGCGACCGCGGCCACCCCGGCGACCAGCGCGGCCATCGGCAGGCTGAAGGTGACGGCGGCCAGCACGGTGATCGCGGCGGCCACCCCGGCCGCCACCAGCACCACCTTGTCCGGGCTGGTCGTGTGCAGCCGCGACCCGGCGGCGGTGCCCAGGAAGCTGCCGGCCCCGGCGGCGACGGCGATCGAGCCGAGCGCGACGGTGGCCGCCCAGCCGTCGTCCACGGTCGCCTGCACCAGGAAGGCGGAGAAGATGGTGAGGAAGCCGCCGAGCCCGCGCAGCGCCGCGGTGGCGCGCAGCGCGGTGACCACGTGCGGGGTGGTGGCCCGCCGCCGTCCGGGCAGGTCGATCGGCGCGGTGCGCAGCACGTCGGCTGCCTCCTCACCGGCCGGGACGTCGACGTGCGGTGGCAGCCGGAGGGCGAGCACCGCGGCCACGGTGAACACCGCCGCGGTGGCACCGAGCTCCCAGCCGAAGCCGAGCACCGCCGCGATCCCCGCGCCGACGGCCCCGAGCACCCCGCCGGCCGCCAGGCCGAAGACCGACAGCCGGGCGTTCGCCGAGGTCAGCGACATCGGCCCGGGCAGCACCCGCGGGACGACGGCGGCGCGCAGCACGTTGAACCCCTTGCTCAGCACCAGCACGCCGAGCGCAGCCGGGTAGAGCGCCAGGTCGTCGTGGTGGGCGGCCATCAGCAGCGCCAGCACGGCCCGCGCGGCCAGGCTGCCGCTCAGCGCCCAGCGCCGGCCGCGCTGCAGCCGGTCCAGGGCCGGCCCGATCACCGGCGCCACCAGCGCGAAGGGCGCCATCGTGACCAGCAGGTAGAGCGCGACGTTGCTGCGCTGGGCGTCGGCCGCGGCGGCGAAGAACAGCGTGCCGGCCAGCGAGACGGCGATCATCGCGTCGCCGGCGACGTGCAGGGCGTTGACCCAGACCAGCCCGGACAGGCCGGTGTCGCCGGCGCCGTCGGCCCGGCCGGCGGCCCGCACCCGGCGGACGGCGGCGCCGCCCAGCTCGCGGGTGCGCGCTGCGGCCACTCGGGTGACGGTCACCTTCGGCGCACGGGCCCCGAGTCCGGACGACGTGGCACCGGGTGCGGCCGGGGTGACCCCGGGGCCGACCGTGGTCGGTGCGGTGCCGTCGGTCGTCGGGCGGCCGGCGGCGCTCGGTGGCTGCGCGGCGGCAACCGGGCGGGCGGCGGTGGGGGTGTCGTCACCGGGCGGCTGGCTCGCCGCCACCGGCAGCGGCCGGGTCTGCTGACGGCGGACCCCCATCGGCGAGGTGTCGACGCCGGGCTCCGGCGCCCGGCGCGCGGCACGCAGCCGCCGGCGGGCGCGAGGGGCGGAGGAGTCGGGCACGGCGCCCATGGTGCCGCAGCTGCCTGTGCCGGTCCGCTGCCCTCGGCCTCGCCCTGAGCCCCGGCCCCGGCCTCGGCACCCGGTCGCGGCCGTGCCCCGGACCGGCGGTGCCGCAGGCGCCCGGTCCGGCCGGCCGGCCCCGGCCCCGGGTGCCTGGTCGGCGCTCGTGGGTACGACCGGCGACGCGACACCCGCCCGGGTGGCGCCATCGGTGACAATGGGGGGCGTGTCCGACTCCGAGTACGCCGCTGCCCCTGGCCCCACTCCGGACGAGGTGCTGGCCGCCGCCGTCGAGCAGGCCCGTGCCGCCGCCGTCGAGGTCGCCGGGGACGCCGCCGCCGTGGGCGAGCACCTGGGGGTGACCCCCGAGCCGGTCGGCGTGGACGAGGCCCTCGAGCTCGGCGCCGTCCGCACCCACTCCTTCGCCGCCACCCTGCCCGGCTACGTCGGCTGGCACTGGGCGGTGACCCTGGCGGTGGTGCCCGGCGACGCGGCCCCGACCCTCGACGAGGTCGTGCTCCTCCCCGGCGACTCCGCGCTGCTCGCCCCCGCCTGGGTGCCCTGGAGCGAGCGGCTGCGCCCCGGTGACCTCTCGGTCGGCGACGTGCTGCCCTCCACCGAGGACGACCCGCGCCTGGTCCCGTCCTACCTGGCCGACGACGACTCCGCCGACGACCCGGCCGGCCGGGTCGTCGCCGAGGAGCTGGGCATCGGCCGCGAGCGGGTGCTGTCACCCGAGGGGCGCAACGAGGCCGCCACCCGTTGGCGGGAGGGCGACTTCGGTCCGCGTTCGTCGATGGCCCGGCACGCGCCCGGCCCCTGCGCCACCTGCGGGTTCTACCTGCCGCTGGCCGGGTCGCTCCGCCTGTCGCTGGGGGCCTGCAGCAACGCCTTCTCCCCGGCCGACGGGCACGTGGTCACCGCCGACTACGGCTGCGGGGCGCACAGCCAGGCCAGCCTCGAGCGCACCGACGGCGAGCCGGCCGAGTTCACCCCGAGCGCGCGCTACGACACCGCGGACTTCGACGTCCTCTGAGCGCAGGGCTCAGCGCTGGCCCTGCCAGCGCATGAGGGCCAGGCCCAGGCCGGGCAGCACGACGCCGGCCACGCACGTCCAGGTCCAGACCGGGTCGACCCGATCGCCGAGGAACAGCAGCACGACCAGCGCGACCGCCCAGAGCGCCGTGCCGGCCAGCACGACCCGGGTGGTGTCGACCTGCAGCGGCGGGGGAGAGGGGCGGGTGGGCGCGGGCACGCCCCGACCCTAGGTCCGGCGCAACCGGAACGGAACGCAGGTGGAACGACCTGGCCCGGCGCGTGTGGCACGCTGTCGCCGCTCGATGTCAGCTGCGCCGGGCGGTCCGCCGGTGTGTCGACACCGCCGGGGCCGTGCCGGTCGCCGTCCCCCGGGGGTCACCCATGCCCGACAAGTCCCGCAACCGTGCCCGCAAGGTCGCCGGTGGCGCGGGTGCGACCGCAGCCACCGGCACGGCGCCGGCCCCGGCGGACGCCGGCGTCCCCGCCGAGGTCGTCACGGGCCCGCGGCGCAGCGCCGGCCCGCAGATCCGGCCGAGGAACGGGGTCGACCGGTACTTCGAGGTCACCGCGCGGCGCTCCACCTTCGGGCGCGAGGTGCGCGGTGGGCTGACCACCTTCTTCACGATGGCCTACATCGTGGTGCTGAACCCGATCATCCTGTCCGGTGCGGACATCGACGGGAACACGCTGCCGTTCGCCTCCGTCGCCGCGGTCACCGCCTTCGTGGCCGGCGCGCTCACCATCGCGATGGGCGTGATCGGCCGGTACCCCTTCGCCCTCGCGGCCGGCCTGGGCATCAACGCGATCGTCGCGGTCTACGCGGCCACCGAGCTGACCTGGCCGGAGATCATGGGCCTGGTCGTGCTGGAGGGCCTGCTCATCACGGTGCTGGTGCTCACCGGGTTCCGCCGGGCGGTGTTCGAGGCGATCCCGGCGCAGCTGAAGATCTCCATCGCGGTGGGCATCGGCTTCTTCCTCACCATCATCGGCCTGGCCGACGCCGGGGTGATCCGGCCCGGCTCGCCGCTGATCAGCTTCGGCGTCGGCGGTCAGCTGGCCGGCTGGCCACTGCTCACCTTCGTCGTCGGCCTGCTGGTCACCAGCGTGCTCGTCGTCCGGCGGGTCAAGGGCGGGCTGCTCATCGGCATCGTCGTCACCACGCTGTTCGCCATCGTCGTGGAGGCGATCGCGCAGGTCGGGCCGCGCACCGGCGCCGACGGCAGCGAGGCCAACCCGCGCGGCTGGGCGCTGCAGGTGCCCTCGTGGCCCGACGACTGGATCGGCCTGCCCGACCTGTCGCTGATCGGGGACTTCTCGCTGTTCGGTGGCTTCTCCCGGATCGGCGTGCTGGCCGCCGTCCTGATCGTCTTCGCGATCATGATCGCCGACTTCTTCGACACGGTCGGCACGGTGACCGCCGTCGGCGCCGAGGGCGACCTGCTCGACGAGGACCGCAACCTGCCCCGCTCCCAGCCGGTGCTGCTGGTCGACTCGCTGGCGGCTGCGGCCGGTGGTGCCTCCAGCGTCTCGTCGAACACCACCTACATCGAGAGCGCGGCCGGGGTCGGCGACGGTGCCCGCACCGGGCTGGCCAGCGTCGTCACCGGCGTGGTGTTCCTGGTCGCGGCCTTCTTCACCCCGCTGGTGCAGGTGGTGCCCTCCGAGGCCGCCGCACCGGTGCTGGTCATCGTCGGCGCCATGCTGATCAGCCAGATCCGCGACCTGGCCTGGGACGACATGTCGCTGGTCATCCCGGCCTTCCTCACCATCGCGCTGATGCCGTTCACGTACTCGATCACCAACGGGATCGGCGCCGGGGTGGTCAGCTTCGTGCTGCTGCGGCTGGCGGTCGGCCGCCGCCGGGACGTGCACCCGCTGATGTGGATCGTGGCCGCGGTGTTCGTCGTCTACTTCGCGCTCGAGCCGATCCAGCAGCTCCTCTGACGAAGGACCCCCGTCCTCCCCACCCTTCGCGAGCTCAGGGCGGGCCCCTGGACGGGGGCCGTTCCAGTACGTCGCCTCGCTCGGGGCGGGCCCCCGGACGGGGCAGGTCGTTAGTCATGCTTCCTTTCTACGGTTAAGGTGGAACACGTGGCACGGACGACGCTGGACACCGCGGCGCTCGCCCACGACCTGCGGCTGGCGGTGATGCGCTTCTCCCGGCGGCTGCGCAACCAGCGGGTGGACACCTCGGTGACCCTCACCCACCTGGCCGCGCTGTCGACGCTCAAGCGGCACGGGCCGATGAGCCCGGGCGAGCTGGCCACCCACGAGCGGGTGCAGCCCCCGTCGATGACCCGGGTGGTGGTGGCGCTGGAGGCCAAGGGCCTGGTCACCCGGACGCCGCACCCGACCGACGGGCGGCAGGTGGTCATCGAGCTGACGCCTGCGGCCGAGGAGCTGATGAACGAGGAGGTCCGGGCCCGGGAGGCCTGGCTGTCCGGGCACCTCCAGGAGCTGACCGCCGAGGAACGCGCCGTGCTGCGCGAGGCCGCGGTGATCATGGACAAGCTCGCCAGTGGGTGACCTCGACGGCTGCTGACCCCACCCCGCGCGCCGGCATGTTCCGGGCGCTGCGCGTGCGCAACTTCCGGCTCTACGTCTCGGCCAACCTGGTCAGCCAGACCGGGACGTGGATGCAGCGCATCGGGCAGGACTGGCTGGTGCTCCAGCTGTCCGGGGACAGCGGCGTCGCGCTCGGCATCACCACGGCACTGCAGTTCGGGCCCACCCTGCTGTTCAGCTTCTACGGCGGCGTGCTCGCCGACCGGTACGACAAGCGCCGGGTGCTGATGCTCACCCAGGCGGTGATGGGCGTGCTGGCGCTCGGGCTCGGGCTGATGGTGGCCACCGACTCGATCGACCTCTGGCACGTCTACCTGCTCGCCCTGGGCCTGGGCGTCGTCTCCTCGCTGGACACCCCGGTGCGGCAGTCCTTCGTGTCGGAGATGGTCGGCCCGGGTCTGCTGGCCAACGCGGTCAGCCTCAACTCCACGGTGTTCAACGGGGCTCGGCTGATCGGGCCCGCGGTGGCCGGTGCGCTGATCGCGGTCTCCGGCGGGGACACCGCCCCGGCGTTCCTGGTCAACGCCGCGAGCTTCGCCACCACCATCGCGGCGCTGGCCTTCATGCGGGTCGGGGAGCTCGACCGCAGCACGCCGGTGGCCCGCTCCCGCGGGCAGCTGCGGGAGACGCTGGGCTACACCCGCCGGCACCCCGACCTGATCCTGGCGATGGTGCTGGCCTTCACCGTGGGCACCTTCGGCTTCAACTCCCAGATCACCATCGCGCTCATGGCCAAGGAGGTCTTCGGCCTGGGCGCCGGCGCCTTCGGTCTGCTGTCCACCGCCTACGCGGTCGGGTCGCTGTCCGGCGCGCTGCTGTCCACCCGCCGCAGCGCCCGGCCGCTGCAGCGGTTCCTGGTCGTCTCCGCCGTCGCCTTCGGGCTGCTGCTGGTGGTCAGCGGCCTGATGGGGCACTACGTCGCCTTCGCCGCGCTGCTCGTCCCGACCGGTGCCGCTGCCCTGGTGTTCAGCGTGGCCTGCAACAGCTTCGTGCAGCTGGGCGTCGAGCCGCAGATGCGCGGCCGGGTGCTGGCGCTGTACTTCATGGCCTTCATGGGCGGGACACCGGTGGGGGCACCGCTGATCGGCTGGGTCTCCGAGCGGTTCGGCGCGCCGTGGGGCCTGATCGGCGGCGGCATCGTCTGCATCGTCGTGGCGGCGGCCGCGGGCGTGGTGCTCTCGCGGGGGGCACCGGGTACGCCTCGAGCTGCACGTCGTCCCGCCCAGCGCCCACCTGCACGTGGCCCCGGCGCGGCTGCCGAACCGGGTCGCGGGCCTCGCGGAGGCCGCGGACGGGGCCGTACCCGGGGAGCAGGCGACGCGCGACCCGGTCCGCTGAACCGGTCGCGGACAGCGTTCGCGTTGTCACACCGCGCTGACGGACGTACCGTCGCTCCGTGCCCTCCGCAGGGTCGGTCGCCGCAGACCTCACCACGAGCTCGCTGCACCTCGCCGTGATCATCGCCATGGTCGCCGCAGGGGTCGCCGTGCTCGTCTGGTTGCTGCGCGTCTTCACCGGGCAGCGGCAGCGCGACGTGGCCGCCCAGCGGCGGGCCCGCGAGCAGGTCGACCAGCCGCCCCGGCCACCGGCCGCCCCGTCGACCCGGTTCATGGAGGCGACGCCCCCCGGCCCGGGGGTCGCCCCGCCCCGCCGCCGTCCGGCTGCCGGGCACCACCCCGCCGGCCGCCGGGCCCCCGGGACCGGCCAGCAGCGGGCGGTCTCGTCACCGCGGGCGGTGTCACCCGCCGTCCGCCGTCCGCTCCAGCTCGTCGCCGCCGACCTGCGGCGGCTCACCCGGGAGCTGACCACGGTGCCCGGTGGCATGCCGATGGCCCGCCGGCGCGGGCTGCTGGCCGCCTACGACGATGTGCTGGTCGAGGCCGCCGACCTGCTGCAGGTGCCGCACCGGCTGCTGGACACCCCCGAGACGGCCCGGGAGTTCGAGCGGCTGCGGCTGCTCGGAGAGCTGGAGGCCGCCGGGCTGGTGACCGGCTGAGCGGGTCGGCCGGCCGGCTGTTCCTCGCCGTCGACCCACCGGCGGCGGCGGTCACCCACCTCGACCGTGCCCTCGCGCCGCTGCGCTCCGCCCCCGGCGCCCCGCGGTGGACGCCGTCCGCGCGGTGGCACCTGACCCTGCTCTTCCTCGGCGAGGTGCCCGGTGCCCGGCTCGCCCCGCTGACCACCGCGGTCGGCCCGGCCGTCGCTGCGGCCCCGGCGATGTCCCTGCAGCTGGCCGGGGCCGGGCGGTTCGGCTCCCGTCGCCGTCCGGCGGTCTGCTGGGCCGGCCTGGCCGGCGACGTCGCGGAGCTGACCGCGCTGGCCGGCCGGCTGGCCGCTGCCGCGCGCGGGCTGGGTCTGCCGGTGGAGGAGCGCCCGTTCCGGGCGCACCTCACGATCGGCCGGTGGCGGCCCGGTCAGCCGGCCGACGGCGACCTGCCCGAGCGGCTGGCCGGGTACCGGGGGCCGGTGTGGCCGGTGCCCGAGGTGGTGCTGTGGCGCAGCCACCTCGGGCCCGAGCCGCGCTACGAGCGGGTCGCCGCCTGGCCGGTCGGCTGAGGCACTGCTGAACTGAGCGGCCGCTCGTCGCCGCCGTCCCCGGCTGCCGCCGCGTCCCGCGGGAACAGCCGCTGGAGCACGTCGGTGAGGGTGATGACCCCCAGCACCTCGCGGTCGTCGGTGAGCACGGCCAGGTGGTTGCGGGTGTCCCGCATGGTGGCCAGGGCGGCGTGCACCGTGGTGTCGGCGGGCAGGGCGAACACCGGCCGGGCGAAGTCGGCTGCGGCGGCGTCGCCGGGTGCGGCCAGCGTGTCGCGGACGTGCACCACCGCGTTCGGGCGCTCGCCCGGGCCGACCCCCAGCAGCACCCGGAGGTGGCCGGACTCGCGGGTGGCCGCACGGACCTGCTCGACGGTCGCCGCGGCGGGGACCCCGGTCAGCTCCCTGCCCGGGGTGAGCAGCTCACGCACGGTCAGCTGCTCGAGCTCCAGCACGCCGGCGATCTGCGCGGAGTAGCTGACCTCCAGCGCGCCGACGTTCGCCGAGTGCTCGACCAGGTGCCGCAGGGCCTCCGGCGTGGAGCCGACGGCGACCTGGTCGGCCGGCTCGACCCCCACCCGGCGGACGAGGGCGTTCGCAGCGGCGTTGAGCGCCCGCAGCAGCGGCCGGGTGAGCACCAGGAAGCCCCGCATCGGCAGCGCCAGCAGGGTGGCCGACCGCTCGGGGTGCGCGATGGCCCACGACTTGGGCGCCATCTCCCCGACGACCAGGTGGATGAAGGTGACGATCACCAGCGCCAGCACGAAGCCCACCACGTCGGCGGCGACCGCGGGCAGCCCCCACCCCTCGAACAGCGGGGTGAGCCAGTGGTGCACGGCCGGCTTGGTGATCGCACCCAGTGCGAGCGTGCAGACGGTGATGCCCAGCTGCGAGCCGGCCAGCAGCAGGGTCAGCTCCGAGGAGCTGCGCAGCGCGGCCCGGGCCGAGCGGCTGCTCGCCGCGGCGTCCTCCAGCCGGTGGCGCTTGGCCGCCATGAGCGCGAACTCCACGGCCACGAAGAAGGCGCTGAGCCCGACGATGGCGACGGTCGCGGCCAGGACGACGATCGGGTCGTCGGTCATCGGGAGACCTCCTCGTCGGTGCGGTCGGCGGACCCGGCCGGGGCGGTGCCCGGGAGCTCCAGGCGGAGCCGGGACGGGACGTGCCGGTCGACGGCGAGGACGGTGACCCGGAGCAGCCGGGTGGCGGGCGCGTCGTCGTCCACCAGGTCGGCCGGGTCGGCCGGCAGCTCCACGTCGACGACGGTGCCGACGTCGGGCAGGTCGCCGTGCACGGCGATCACCAGGCCGGCGACGGTCTCGTGGTCACCGCGCGGCAGGTCGATGGCCAGGGACCGCTCGACCTCGTCGACGTGCACGTCACCGGCCATCTCCCACACCCCGTCGTCGGCCACCGGCTCGTAGCCGGGGTCGGCGGGGTCGTGCTCGTCGGTGATCTCGCCGACCAGCTCCTCCGCGAGGTCCTCGAGGGTGAGCACGCCGGTGAAGCCGCCGTACTCGTCGATCACGCAGGCCAGCTGCTGCCCGGCCCGGGTGAGCTGGTCCAGCGCGTCGGGCAGCGCGGCCAGCGAGGACACGACCAGCGGCGGCCGGGCGATGGCGGCGACCAGGGCCGTGTCGGGCTCCCGGGTGCGCAGCAGGTCGGCCAGCTGGACGACGCCGACGACGTCCTCGCTGCCGGCGGCGAGCACCGGGTAGCGGGAGTGCCCCTGGGCCATCAGCCGCCGCAGGTCGCCGAGGGTGGTCGTCTCGGGGACGGTGGCGACCCGCGACCGCGGCACCATCGCGTGCTCGACGTCCCGCCGGGGGAAGTCGAGGATGCGGTCGAGCATCATCGACAGCTCGGCCGGCAGGTCCCCGCTCTCCCGGGAGTCCTCCACGATGTGCTCGAGGTCCTGGGCGGTCGCAGCGTGCTCGACGTCGTGCACCGGCTCGATCCGCAGCGCGCGCAGCAGCAGGTTCGACGCCTGGTCGAAGACCCAGATCAGCCAGCCGAACACCGCCAGGTACACCGCGGTGGACCGGGACAGCCACCGGGCGACCGGTTCGGAGC
Source organism: Modestobacter lacusdianchii (assembly GCF_054177765.1). NCBI lineage: Bacteria > Bacillati > Actinomycetota > Actinomycetes > Geodermatophilales > Geodermatophilaceae > Modestobacter > Modestobacter lacusdianchii. The sequence continues at coordinate 124,356 of NZ_JBJJTJ010000009.1, forward strand.
GGGCGATGGCCAGGTTCTTCGGGAACAGCTCGCCGAAGAGCATCTGCACCAGGGTGGAGAACAGCAGCGCCAGGACGGCGCCGGTGCCCATGGCCACCGCGGTCGGCACACCCGTGCCGCCGAGCAGCTCGCCGAGGGAGTCACCGATCAGCGGCTCGGCCACGTAGCCGACCAGCAGACCGGTGACGGTGATGCCCAGCTGCGCGCCGGAGAGCATGAACGACGTGCGGCGGGTGATGCCCAGCGTGCGGGCTGCGGCAGCGTCGCCGCCTGCCGCAGCGGCGCCCACCCGGGAGCGGTCGACCGCCATGTAGGCGAACTCCTGGGCGACGAAGTACCCGGTGGCCGCCGTGATCAGCAGGACCACCAGCACACCCGTGCTGAGGGAGAGGAGCGTCGTCACTGGCCAGGCACCGCCTCGGTCGAACAGCAGTGCCTGGCCTGGGGTATGTGGTGTGCGCTCATGTCTCTCTGTCGGTGGGGGCCCAGGACTCCCGGGCCCGTGGACTCCGCCAACGGGCCGGGTCGCCGAGCGGTTCCCACGGGGGTCCCGGACCACCCGTGCGGGCGAGCCGGTGCCGCGACTGCGGTGGTCACCGGACACCGGCCGGAGGCGGGCCTGGCACCCTGACCGCCGTGCCGCAGCCCGAGCCCACCTCCGCCTTCGACGCCGCCACCGCGGTCACCCGCAGCGAGGGCGGTGGCCTGTCCGCGACCCTCGACCCCGGCTGGGACGTCGGCGGTGGCGTCCTCAACGGCGGCTACCTGCTCTCCGTGGTCGCCCGGGCCGCCGTCCTGGAGTCCCCGCACGCCCATCCGGTGGCCCTGTCGGCCAGCTACCTGCGCGCGGCCGCGGCGGGCCCGGCGTCGCTGACGGTCACCCCCGGCCCGGCGGGGCGGACGCTCGCGCACTCGACCGTGCTGCTCTCCGACGCCACAGGGCCGGCGGTCAGCGTCCAGGCCACGACCGCGACCCTCACCGCCGACGAGCCGGCGTTCTCCTCGCCGATGCCGGCCGCCACCCCGGTGGCCGACTGCTTCTCCCTCGCCGGGAACGCGCACCTGGCGCCGTCCTCGGTGTCGGTCCCCGGGCTCACCCGGCGGGTGGAGACCCGGCTCGACCCGGACACCGCCGGGTGGGCGCTCGGGCAGCCGGGGGAGGAGCCGGTGCTCCGGGCCTGGGTGCGGTTCGCCGACGACCGTGAGCCCGACCCGCTGGCGCTGGTCACCTTCGCCGACGTGCTGCCGCCGACGCCGTGGGCGCTCGGGCTGTTCGGCTGGGCCCCGACCGTGCAGCTGCAGGTGCTGGTGCGGGCCCTGCCGGCGCCGGGCTGGTGCCTGGTCGAGGCGCGGGCGAGCGAGATCGCCGGCGGCTGGATCGACGAGGACTACCGGATCTGGGACTCCACCGGCCGGCTCGTCGCGCAGAGCCGCCAGCTCGCCCGCGCCCCCCGCTGACGCCCAGCATCGATCAGGTCCCCTGATCGAACACTGTCCTACCGCAGCAGCGTTGGTGCGGTAGGACAGTCAGTGATCAGGGGACCTGATCACTGCTGCGTCCCAGCGCGGGCCTCAGGCCTCCTGGCGGAGCACCGTGGCCGGGTCGGCGCGGTCGGCGGCCCGCTGGGCGTAGAGGGCGGCCAGCCCGGCGACGACCAGGACGACGACCGCGCTGAGCGCCAGCGCGGGCCACGGCACGTCCAGCAGCGGGGTCGGCGGGCGCACCCGGTCGACGTCCAACCGCCGGTAGACCAGCGCCACCGCGCCCGCGGCCAGCACCCCGCCCAGCAGCACGCCGGCGACCGCCACCCCGATCAGCTCCACGAGCAGTGAGCGCAGGTGCGCCGCACGGGTCAGCCCCAGCCGCCGGGCCATCACGTAGCCCGCGACCCGGGTGCGCGAGCGGGCCTCCAGGTACAGCAGCAGCCCGCCGACGGCGATCACCCCGACGAACACCGCCAGCGCCGACAGGTAGCCGAACGTCCAGGTGATGCCGAGGAAGTTGGCGGTGTTGAGCACGACCGCCGGGGTGATCTGGCGCCCCGGCAGGCCGCCTGCGTCGACGAGCGCCTCGACCGCCGGGGCGAGCGGCCCGTTGGTCCAGACCTCCGACTGCCGGTTCGAGCCGGCGTTGCGGTCGATGGCGGGCACCCGGTCGGCGGCGACCAGGACCATCGGGTCGACGGTGCGACGACCCGGCAGCACCCGGGCCTGCGCGACCACCTCGGCGGCCAGCCGCGTGCTGCCCAGCCGGAGTTCCGGATCGCCCAGCGGCACCCCCTGGGTCACCACCGGCACCCGGCCGTCGACCTCGGGACCCTGCAGCGCGGCCATCAGGTCGGGGAGGGACGCATCGGCGAAGGAGTCGTCCCAGAACGCCGTCCCGGCGAAGGTGTCGGGGTCGACGGCCAGCACCTGGACGTCCACGCGGTCTCCCTCGGCGTCGACGACGTCGCCCTCGTACCGGACGACGAACGTGCCGATCCGCTCGACGCCGGGCACCGCGTCGATCCGGGACACCGACGTGAGGGCGCGCGCGGCACCGACCTGCACCCCGACCTTCGCGTCCAGGGTCGTCTGGGAACTGGCGGTCAGCGTGGCCGTGTAGCCGAGGACGGCGACCGGCAGGGTCACCGCGACCAGCAGCGTCGCGGTGGCCAGGCGGGCGGCGGTGAGCCGGTTGACGGCGAGGAAGACGGCGGGGGAGCGGCGGCCGGCCCAGCGGCGGAGCCGGGGCAGCAGCGCGGTGACCAGCCGGGCCAGCAGCGCCGCGGCGCCGGCGACCGCCAGCAGCGGGAACGCCACGAGCAGTCCGTTGACCTGCGCCACCCCGGCGTCGCTGACCACCGCGTCCCGGCTTTCCAGCAGCACCCAGCACCACGCGGCCGCGACCAGCAGCGCCAGCTCCCACGGCACCTTCGCCGGCCAGCGGGGTGCCGCGCCCAGCGGACGTTCGGCCGTGCCCCGCGCACGGAGCCCGGCGACGGCGGCTGCCGCGCCCAGGCCGACGACGAAGGCCGCCACCCCGGCCCAGCCCGCGGCCGTGGTCGCCGACCGGTCGAGGTCGTCGGCCGGCCCCAGCCCGGCGATCAGCAGGCGGGACGCCGCCCAGCCCAGCGCCGCCCCGGCCAGCGCCGGCAGGCCCAGCTCGAGCGCGGTCTTGCCGGCCAGCGGCACGGGCCCGACCCCGCGGGCGGCCAGCAGCCGGACCTCCGTGGCCCGCCGGTCGGCCCAGAAGCTGCCGGCCGCGGCGACCAGGACCAGCGCGAGCAGCGCCCCGGCGACGGCCACCGGGATCACCGGGCCACGCAGCCCGCGCTCGATCAGCGAGGCGCGGTCGGCCGCCTCGGCGAGGCGTGTGTTGACCGCGGCACCCCGGTCCCCGGGGTCCAGGCCCGTCGCCGTCCGCTGGGCCGTGGCCTGGGCGTCGATCAGGCGACGGGCCTCCGAGATCGAGAGCTCGTCCCGGTCGAGGGGCACCTCGGCCAGTTGGCTGACCCCGCCCATGCCGGGGCTCAGTTCGTAGAAGACGGCGGGGTCGGTGGTCAGGGCGAGCGCCGGCGGCGGGACGTTCGCGCTGGTGTCGTTCGCGTACAGCTGGCGGTAGTCGCACCAGTAGGGCCCGGGGTCGACGCTGTAGAGCGCCGTGTACAGGCCGACCACGTCGACCGGGACGCCGGCGACGGCGATCCGGTCACCCAGCGCGATGCCGGCTCCGTCGGCGTAGTCGGCGGGCAGCCAGACGCCTGCGCCCGGCCGCTCCGCCACGACGTCGACGTGCTCGAGCGCGGCCGGCCGGTGGAAGAGGGTCACGCCGATGGACGCCGGCTCACCGGCGGCCGTGGTGACCCCGCCGCCGCCAGCCACCAGCACCGGCCGGCTGTCCCGCCCCTGCTCGCCCCAGGCAGCGGCCAGGGCCTCGTCGGTGGCCGCGGTGGTCGGCGTGCCCGAGGGGTCACCGTTCTGGTCGAACTGCTGGGTGCCCAGGCCGGTCTGCAGCCAGCCGGCCTCGGCGCACTGGGGTGCGAGCTGCTGCTGCAGGGCCGCCGAGCGGGCGGAGGAGAGGAACAGCGGGGCGGAGGCGACCGCGCAGGCCAGGATCGCGGAGGTGATCAGCACGGCCAGCACGGCGGCGGGCTGGCGCAGACCCAGCCACGGGGCCCGGGTCCAGGGCGCCAGGCGCCACAGCGGGGGCCGGCTCACGACGGCGCCCCGTCGGTGAGCACGCCGTCGCGCATGGACAGCACCCGGTCGGCGCGGGCCCAGGCGATCTCGTCGTGGGTGGCGATCAGCACCGCCGAGCCCTCCCGGGCGGCGTCGGTGACCGCGTCGAGCAGCCGGTCGGCGTGGCCGCGGTCCTGGTGGGCGGTGGGCTCGTCGGCCAGCAGCACCGCCGGCCGCAGCAGCAGCGCACGGGCCACGGCGACCCGCTGCTGCTCGCCCAGGGAGGCCTGGTGGGGGTAGCGGTCGGCGAGGTGGTCGACGCCGAAGTCGGCCAGCAGCGCCCGGGCGCGGGGCTCCGCGTCGGCGGTGGCGCCGCGCAGCCGCGCGGGCAGCAGCACGTTGTCGGCGAGGCTGAGGTCGGCGACCAGGCCGAGCGCCTGCGGCACCAGCGCCAGCTCGCGCCAGCCCAGGTCCGCCGGTGACCGGCCGGCCAGCGGGCCGAGCTGCTCCAGCCGGCCCTCGTCGGCGGTCTCCCAGCCGCACAGCAGCGCCAGCAGGGTGCTCTTGCCCGAGCCCGACGGGCCCACCAGCGCGACGAACTCCCCGGCGTCCACCCGCAGGTCGACCCCGGCCAGCGCGGTCACCGTCTCCGCACCGCGGGCGAACCGCTTGACCAGGCCGGTGGCGGCGAAGCCGCCGGCCGGCTGCAGCCGGGGGCTCACGCGGCGACCAGCCGGCCGTGGTCCAGCCGCACGAACCCGTCGGCGATCGCCATCACCCGCGGGTCGTGGGAGGAGATGACGAACCCGACGCCGGCGGCGGCGAGGTCCTCCATCGCGACCAGCACCCGTTCGGCGGCGGCGGTGTCCAGCTCGGCGGTCGGCTCGTCGGCGACCACCAGCGCCGGGTCGCCGACCACGCCGCAGGCGACGGCAAGCCGCTGCTGCTCACCACCGGAGAGCTGGGCGGGGTGGTGGTCGGCCCGCTCGCGCAGGCCGAGCCTGCCCAGCAGCTCCAGGGCGTCGTCCTCGGTGGCGGGAGCACCGCGCAGCGCGGCGGCCAGCCGGATCTGCGCGACGGCGTCCAGGTAGGGCAGCAGGTTCTCGCCGGGCCGCTGGAACAGGTAGGCGACCTGCCGCTGGCGCAGCCTGCGCCGGGCCCGGGCACCCAGCCGGTCGACCCGCTGCCCGGCGATGAGCACCTCCCCGGCGTCGGGTGAGTCGATGCAGGCCAGCAGCCGCAGCAGCGAGGACTTGCCCGACCCCGACGGCCCGACCACCACGGTCACCTGGGCGCGGGGGATGGCGACCGTGACGTCGTCCAGCGCGGTCACCGACTCGGTCGCCGTCCGGTAGGTCTTGCGCACCCCCCGGCACACCGCGGCCGGTGGCGCCTCGGGCGTGCTGAACACCGGGGCGGCCAGCGGGTCGGCCGCGAAGTGGAAGCCGTCGTCGGTGCTCATCGAGGCGAGAGCCTAGGTGCTGGGCGCAACCACGGCGGGGAGCTGCACGTCGCCGGTCAGGTAGCGCTGGACGGTGGGGCCGACGGCCGCGACCAGCTCCTCGGCGGTCGCCGACGCGAGCGGCTCGACCCGCAGCACGTAGCGGGCCATCACCACCCCGATCAGCTGGGAGGCCACCAGCGACCCCCGGGCCTCCGCCTCGGCGGCGGGCAGGCCCAGCGTGCCCACCACCCGGCGCAGCACCTGGGAGACCAGGAACTCCCGGAGCAGCCGGGCGGTCCACTCGTTGGTGACCGCCGACCGCACCAGGGCGAGCCCGGCGGACCGCCCCGGCCCGTCCCAGACGTGCAGCAGCAGCCGGACGACGCGGGCGCCGAGGTCCGCCGTCCCGCCGGCGAGCAGCTCGGGCAGCAGCTCCTCGGGGTCGGCCGGCGCCTCGATCGCGGCGAGGAACAGCTTGTCCTTGCTGCCGAAGTAGTGGTGCACCAGGGCGGGGTCGACACCGGCGGCAGTGGCGATCACCCGGATCGAGGCGCCGTCGAAGCCGCGCTCGGCGAAGGTGGCGCGGGCGGCGGCGAGCACCGCGTCCCGGGTGTCCGGGTTGCCGGGCCGTCGTCCGGTGGGCCGGGCGCGGCGGGCGGGCTGGCTCAGCTGGTCCTCCTCCGCAGGGTGGCCGCCGCCAGGCCCAGGGCCAGCAGCGCGGCGCCGGCCACGACGCCGACGTCCACCCACATGGTGCCGGTCGCCGCCGAGGAGGCGCCCACCTCCTGCAGCGCCTCCACCGCGTAGGTCAGCGGCAGGACGTCGCTGACCGCCTGCAGCCACCCGGCCAGCTGGTCGCGGGGCACCAGCAGCCCGCACAGGAAGAACTGCGGCAGCACCACCACCGGCATGAACTGCACGGCCTGGAACTCGCTGCGGGCGAAGGCGCTGGCCAGCAGCCCCAGGGCCACGCCGAGCACCGCGTCGACGACGGCGATCAGCACCACCAGCGCGAGCGGGCCGGCGACGTCCAGGTCGTAGGCGGTGGTCGCGACCGTCACGGTGACCACCGCCTGCAGCGCCGCGGCCAGGCCGAAGGCCGCGCCGTACCCCAGCAGCAGGTCCAGCCGGGACAGCGGTGTGGTGAGCAGCCGCTCCAGCGTCCCGGACGTCCGTTCCCGGAGCATGGCGATGCTGGTGACCAGGAACATCACCACGAACGGGAAGGCCCCCAGCATGGTCAGCCCGACCCGGTCGAACGTCGCCGGCTGGCCGGGCGGGGTGGGGACGTCGGCCCACAGCAGGTACAGCAGCCCGAGCAGGGCGCTGGGCAGCACCAGCAGCATCGCCACGGTGCGGTGGTCGTGCCGCAGCTGGCGCAGCACCCGCCCGGCGGTGGTGGAGGTCAGCCGCGGGGAGAGCGCGGTGGTCATGTCGGCACCCCCTCGGCGCGGACCAGGGAGAGGAACGCCTCCTCCAGGTCGTCGGTGCCGGTGCGGGCGCGCAGCTGCGCCGGGGTGGAGTCGCTGAGCAGCCGCCCGTCGCGGAGCAGCAGCAGCTGGTCGCACCGGCCGGCCTCGTCCATCACGTGGCTGGAGACGACGAGCGTCGTCCCGGCCGCGGCGAGGGCGTGGAAGTGCGCCCAGAGCTCGACCCGCAGCAGCGGGTCCAGCCCGACCGTCGGCTCGTCGAGCACCAGCAGCTCGGGCCGGGCGACCAGGGCGCAGGCGAGCGAGGCCCGCCCGCGCTGCCCGCCGGAGAGGTCGCCCACCAGCTGCCCGGCGGCCGCGCCCAGGCCCACGTCGGCCAGTGCGGCGTCGGCCGCAGCGGCGCCCCGGCCGGCGAGGGCGGCGAAGTAGCGGGCGTTCTCCCGCACGGTCAGGTCGGGGTAGACGCTGGGCGACTGGGTCACGTAGCCGACCCGGGCACGCAGTTCCGCGGTGCCGGCGGGCCGGCCCAGCACGGTGACGGTGCCCGAGTGCACGCGCTGCACGCCGACCACGGCGCGCAGCAGGGTGCTCTTCCCGCTGCCGCTGGGGCCGAGCAGGCCGGTGACCCGGCCGGGTGGCACGGAGCAGCTGACCTGGTGCAGGACCCGGCGTGCACCGCGGTGCACCACCAGGTCGGAGACGGTCACGGCGGCGGTCATGGGCCCTCCCGAGACAACTCAACGGCTGATGAAATCAACGCTAGATGAGTTGTGCTGGCAGGACAAGAGCCCGGGCGTCGCCGGGGAGTTCAGCTGGTGCGGCCCAGCTCGGTGAGCAGCCGGCGACGGCGGTCGTGCTCGTCGGTCGAGAGGTCGTAGAGCTCCACGTCGCTCTGCCGTTCCTTGGCGACGTACATGGCCACGTCGGCCTGCCGGAGCAGGGCGCCGATCTCCACCGGCTCGTCGCCGGTAGCGGCCACGCCGATGCTGGCGCCGATCTCCAGCGCCAGCCCGTCGACCGGGAACGGCGCGCGCAGCGCGTCCCGCAGCTGCCCGGCCGTGGTGCACGCATCCCGCGCCGTGGCCTCCGGCAGCAGGACGGCGAACTCGTCGCCGCCGAGCCGGGCCAGCAGGTCCTCGTCCCGCAGCAGCGGCCGCAGCCGCGGCCCGACCTGGGCCAGCAGGCGGTCGCCGTAGCCGTGCCCCAGGGTGTCGTTGACCTCCTTGAACCGGTCCAGGTCCATCAGCAGCACGGCCAGCCGCGCCCGAACCGTCAGCAGCTGGGCACCCCGGGCGAGCAGTGCCGCCCGGTTCGGCAGGCCGGTCAGCTCGTCGTGCGTGGCCTGGAAGGCCAGCCGGCGCTGCAGCTCCAGCCGCTCGGTGACGTCCCGCGCGGTCACGAGCAGGCCGCCGATGACCGGGTCGCTGCGCCGGTCGGAGGAGCTGATCTCCAGGTGCCGCCAGCCACCGTCCCGGTGCCGGGCCTGCACGAGGAAGACCTGGGAGGGGTCCTGGTCGCGGGTCACCGGCTCGCCGTCCGCGGTGAACAGGTCGGCGTCGTCGACGTGCAGCAGGTCCTGCGCCCGACTCCCCAGCAGCTCCTCACGGGACCAGCCCAGGACGTCGGAGACCGAGTCGGAGACGAAGGAGATCTGCCCGCCGGGCGTCAACAGGGCCAGGACGTCGTTCGTCGCCTGCACCACCGACCGGAACCGGCGCTCCCGTTCCAGCGCGACGAGCAGGGCGTTGAACGCCGCGGCGGTGGTGCCCAGGTCGTCGGCGGAGCCCACCGGCAGGGCCAGGGCGGTGGCCGGTGGCACCCGGCCCTGCGCGGTGGCCACCGGGTCGCCGACGGTGTGCGCCACGTCGGTGAGGCGGCCGGCGAGCAGCCGCAGGCGGCTGCCGATCACGTGCCGGGCCAGCAGCCAGTTGGCCGCGCCCAGCACCAGGCCGGCCGCCAGGCAGGCGACCCGGAACACCGGGTCCTCGGCGTACCGGGCCGGCACACCGAGCAGTTCGGCGAACACCGGGAAGACCGCGCCGACGGCCAGTCCGAGCAGGGCCATCCCGACCGCCAGCCGGGTGAAGGCCGACCAGCGGGCAGGGGTGTCCCCTCGACCCGTCGTCCGCGGTGGCGCCATGGGGCCAGATCGGCACCCGGGTGCCTCGACTGGACCCCCGGGAGGCCGGTCTCCCCCCGGCGAGGGGGACCCGGGGCCAGTCACCGGCCGGCGCGTCGGCGACGCACGGCGTCCAGCACGGCGATCAGCAGCAGCGGGACGATCGACCACGCAGCCAGCACCCACAGGGCCCGGACGACGCCGTCGTCGCCGAAGTAGGCCGCGCCGCGGAGCGCCCGCACGGCCACCCCGGGCGGCAGGATCCCGGCCAGGGGCTGCATCCACGGCGGCAGGTACTCCGCCGGCAGGTTCCCGGTGCTCGTGGCGTTGCCCAGGATGATCAGCCCGATCGAGGTGACGAACGTGCCGCCCGAGCCGATCACCCGCAGGACCAGCGCGGCCGGTGCGGCCACCGCCAGCGCCAGCAGCCCGACCAGCAGGGCCAGGGTCCAGAACCCGGCCGGGACGGCGTCGAACAGCACCCCGGCGGCCCAGGCGACCAGCAGGCCGGAGACCGTCGCGAACAGCAGGATGCTCACCACCCGCCAGCGCAGCGGCAGCTTCGGCGCGGCCTGGTAGGAGTTGATCCCGAACAGGAAGCCGCCGAGCACCACCCCGAACGCGCTGTAGAAGATGCCCAGCCCGCGGGAGTCCCCGGCCGACAGCGGCTGCAGGTCGACCACCTGCAGCCCTTCGGCGATCGGGCCGAACGCCTGGGTGAGGGTCTGGGTGACGCCCTGCCCGTGGGCGCCGGCCACCAGCAGCCGCGGCTGCGGGCCGTCGAGCAGCAGGGCGCCGTAGACCTCGGCCTGCCGGACGGCGTCCCGGGCGACCGCCTCGTCGGGCAGCGACCGGACCGCGAGCCGCCCCGGGGACTGCTCCTCCAGCGTGCCGGCGACGGACTCGACCTGCTGGCTGCTGCCGACGACCGCCACCGGCGGGTCGTGCGGCACGGCGGCGCGGAAGGCGTCCAGGAACACCATCACGAAGGCCAGCCCGACCACGGTGGCGACCAGCGCCGGGACGCCGACGCCCCGGACCAGCGCGGCGCCGCGTGAGCCGTTCGAGTTCTCGGTCTCGGCCGCCGCGTCGGACGGTCCGGGTGAGGGGCTGAATCCTCCGGGCACGCGTGCTCCCCGTCTCCTCGGTCGGCGGGTCCGGTCAGTCGGTCGGGCCGGCCAGTGCGGTGCCCAGGGCGTCGCCGGAGCGCCACGCGCTCTCCACCTTCGAGGGCGCCGACCAGCCGTCGCCGCACAGCCCGATGCCACCGGTGACCGCGAACGGCTCCTCCCGCGGGGCGGCCGGCTTGGCGAAGCTCCAGCGGTGGACGTGCGTCCACTCCGGCTCATCGTGCAGCCCCAGCACCGCACGCACCGCGGCGAGCACCGCGGGCACGGCCCGCTCCGGCTCGTCCAGGTGCTCGGCGGCGAGGGCCGGCGTGGTGTGCGCGACCAGCACCGGTGCGCCGTCCCCGCGCCGGTCGCCGTCGTCGGCGACCCACTCCAGCGCGGGGGAGTCGTGCACGAACGCGCCGTGCAGGTCGGCCGGCCAGCGACGGCCGGAGAAGCTCAGGGCCACCGCGAGCGTCGGCTGCCACTCGGTGGGCTGCAGGCTCCCTGCGATCGCCGCGCCGGGGCCGAGCAGCCGGGCCGCCTGCGGGTCGGGCATCGCCAGGACGACGGCGGCGGCCGGGGCGCCGTCCACGGTCGGACCACCGTCGCCGTCCACCCGGGTGACCGCCCGCTCCAGCTGCACGTCCAGGCCGGTGGCCAGGTCGGTGACCAGGCTCCGCAGGCCGCCGGGGGTGCCGTAGCGCAGCGGGCCCGACGTCGTCCGCTCGATGCCGTCCGGCCCGGCGACGGCGAAGGTGTCGGTCCACGGGCGGGCCAGGCCGCGGTCGACCCAGCCGGAGACCACCGGGGCGAACGGCGAGCCGTCGGCGACGGTCAGGTAGGAGGCGCCCAGGTCGACCGGCCGGCCGTGCAGCGTGCGGCCGCCCATCCGGCCGCCCAGCCGGCGGCCGCGGTCGACCACCTGGACGGGCCGGCCCCGGTCGGCCAGCGCCCGGGCGCAGGCGATGCCGGCGATGCCGCCGCCGATGACGACCGTGCTGCCCGGGCTGCTCACGGCACGATCCTGCGGTCCACGACGCGATCGTGCCCGTCGGGGCACGCAGGGGCCGGGTGACCTGACCGCCGGACGGCGCCGGGGATGATCCTCGTCGTGCCCGTCCTCCCCGTGCTGATCACCGACCCCGCCGACGAGCGGGTCGCCGACTTCCGCGACCTGGTCGCCGGCGACCGGAAGCCCGGCACCGAACGGGGCACCGGACCGGTGATCGTGGAGGGCGTCCCGGCGGTCGAGCGGCTGCTCGCCTCGGGCTACCCGGTGCGCAGCGTCTTCGGCGTCCCCGGCCGGGTGGCCGCCCTGCGGCTGCCCGACGACGTGCCCGCCTACGAGGCCGACCGGTGGGTGCTCTCCGACGTCATCGGGTTCCGGCTGACCCGGGGCGTGCTCGCCTCCGCCGACCGGCTGCCCCCGCCGGACCTGGACGAGCTGCTGGCCGGCCCCGACCCGGCCGCGCCGCGCCGGCTGGCGGTGCTGGAGGGGCTGAACGACCACGAGAACATCGGGTCGATCGCCCGGTCGGCGGTGGCGCTGGGCGTCGACGGTCTGCTGCTGGACCCGACCTGCGCCGACCCGCTGTACCGGCGGTGCGTCCGGGTGTCGATGGGGCACGTGCTGTCGCTGCCGATCGTGGTGCTCGGCGACTGGCCGGGCGGGCTGGAGCGGCTGCACCAGGCCGGGTACCTCACGATCGCCCTCACCCCGGCGGCCGACGCTGTCGACCTGGCCGACGTCGACCTCGCCGCCCACCCGCGCACCGCCGTGCTGCTCGGGGCGGAGGGGCCGGGCCTCAGCGCGGCGGCCAAGGAGACGGCCCGGGTGCGGGCCCGGATCCCGATGCGGGCGGGCGTCGACTCGCTCGGGGTGGCGGCCGCTGCGGCGATCACCTTCGCCACCCTCCGCTGACCTGCTGACGGCTGGGCTCCTGGCGATGCCGCGTTCCGGCCCCTACCGTTCCACCATGACGTTCTGGATCGTCCTCGGTGTCCTGCTGGCGGCGCTGCTGGCCGGAACTGCCCTGATGGACCACCGGGCCCGGGCCCGCGGCGCCCGGGTGGCCGGCGACGTCGGCCGGAACGTGTCCCGGGGCGCGGTGCACGGCGATGCCGATGCCTACCGCGGCGCGGACGCCCAGGGGCACCGCACCAGCGGTGGCATGAACGGCCCGTGACCGCCCGGGCGCTCGCCCGCTGAGCGAGGCCCGCCCCCTGATCCACACGGGGGCCGGGCCTCGGCTGAGCTGCGGCGTCGTCAGCCGCGCAGCGACAGGCGGGCCAGCTCGGCCCGGGCCTGCTCGGCGAACTGCGGGGCGCACATCACGTCGTAGCGGCCGGCCACGATCCGGCTGGTGCTGGTGAAGTCGCGCTTGCCCTGCGAGGCCGCGTACCCCACGGCGCCGAAGACGGCCCCGAACACCAGCCCGATCAGCAGGCCGCTGAGCACCGAGCCGAACCAGTCGCTGCCGTCGGCGGCGAAGATGCCCAGCAGCAGGCCCACGAAGAGCCCGAACCAGGCCCCGCTGGCCGCGCCCGCGCCGATCGCCCGGCCCCAGCTGAGCCGGCCGGTGACCCGCTCGACCTGGCGCAGGTCGCTGCCGATGATGGTCACGTTCTCCACCGGGAACTTCTCGTCGGAGAGGAAGTCCACCGCCCGCTGGGCCTGCTGGTAGTCGTCGTACGAACCCACCTGCACGCCGCCCAGCGGCATGGACACAGAAGCTGACATCTCGATCTCCGTTCCGAGTCGGCCTGCTGATGGAGGCCGGACGTTCCGGCCGCCACGGGTGCCCACCAGGACGACGACCGGCTCACTACCCGAAACGATCTTCCGGGACACCCTGTTCCTCCGGCCCCGCTGCAGGGTCCCGCGCCGCGCGGAGCGTGGCGTGGGGGCAGCGGGGTCCCTCATCACACCAGGCTGTCGGCCCAGGCGCGGTGCAGGTCGGCGAACCGGCCGGTGCCGCCGACCAGCTCGGCCGGCGAGCCGTCCTCGACCACCCGGCCGGCGTCCATCACCAGCACCCGGTCGGCGATCTCCACGGTGGAGAGCCGGTGGGCGATGATCAGCGCCGTCCGGTCGGCGAGCAGCGTCTGCAGGGCCTGCTGCACCAGCACCTCGGAGGGGACGTCGAGGGAGCTGGTGGCCTCGTCGAGCACCAGCACCGCCGGGTCGGCCAGGAACGCCCGGGCGAAGCTGACCAGCTGGCGCTGCCCCGCCGACAGCCGGCCGCCGCGCTTGGCCACCTCGGTGTCGTAGCCCTCGGGCAGCGCCCGGATGAAGGTGTCGGCACCGATCGCCCGGGCCGCTGCCTCGATCTCGCTGCGGGTGGCGTCCGGCTTGCCGAAGGAGATGTTGTCGGCGATCGACCCGGAGAACAGGAAGCTCTCCTGGGTCACCATCACCACGGCCCGGCGCAGGTCGGCGTCGGTCAGCCGGTCCAGCGGGACGCCGTCCAGCCGCACCTGACCGGCGACCGGGTCGTAGAACCGCGCAGCCAGCCGGGCCAGCGTGGACTTCCCGGCGCCGGTGGCACCGACCAGGGCGACCGTCTGGCCGGCCGGGATGGTCAGGTCGAGCTGCGGGAGCACGGTCGACCCCCCGTAGCCGAAGCGCACGTCGTCGAAGACCACCTCGCCGGCGACGGGGTCGGGCAGCGGCTGCGGGTCGGCCGGCTCCGGCACGGCCGAGCGCTCCTCCAGCACGCCGGACAGCTTCTCCAGCGCGGCGCTGGCCGACTGGTAGCTGTTGTAGAACATCGCGATGTCCTGCAGCGGGTCGAAGAAGCGGCGCAGGTACACCAGGAACGACAGCAGGAAGCCGACCTCGAGGTCGCCGTCCATCACCCGCAGTGCGCCGTAGCCGAGCACCGCGACGGTGACCAGGTTGCCGATCATCGTCACGCTGGGCACGAAGACGGCGATCAGCCAGAACGCGTGGTGGTGGGCCTTGCGGTTGGCCTCGTTGAGCTCGGCGTGCAGCGCGTCGTTGCGGGGCTCCCGGCGGAAGGCCTGCACGGCGCGGATGCCGCCGAAGGTCTCGGTGAACTGCACGATCAGCGCGGCGATGGTCTGCCGGGTGTGCCGGTAGGCGACCGTCGAGCTGCGCTGGAACCAGCGGCCGACGAGGTACAGCGCGGGGAGGCCGAGCAGCGCGACCAGGCCCAGCGGCAGGTCGAGCACGAGCATGAGCACGCCGATGGAGACCACGCTGAACAGTGCGGTGAGCAGCCCGTCGAGCCCCTCGTCGAACAGCTCGGCCAGCGCCTCGACGTCGCTGGTCAGGCGGCTGATCGTCTTGCCGGACGTGTACCGCTCGTGGAACGACAGCGGCAGCCCCTGGACGTGGGTGAACACCCGCCGCCGCAGGGTGAGCAGCACCGCCTGGCCGACCCGACCCGAGCCCATCAGGAAGCGGTAGCGCAGCCCGGTGTCGAGCACGGCGGCGACGACCATGGCCGCGGTGACCCAGACCAGCGGCCACGGATCGTCGTCCAGCAGGGCGGGGACGGCGACCTCGATGCCGATGCCGATCAGCAGCGGGCCGGCCAGCCAGGCGAGGTTCTGCACGACGATGACGGCCAGCAGCAGCCACAGCGCCCGGCGGTGCGGCCGCAGCAGCTCACCGAGCAGCCGCCGCGAGCGGCCGCGGAGGAAGGAGCTGGCGGAGGCGTCCAGGTCGTCGGCGTCCTCGCCGGCCACGCCGCGCCAGTCGGCGTGCGCGTCGGCCGGTGCGCCGCCGGCGTCGGTGGTCACGGCCGCGCCGGTGCCCGGGGTGGTCATCGGGCGCCCACCTCGCTCAGGTCGGTGCCGGTGAGGCCGGCGAGCTCGGACTCGGAGGAGAGCAGCGCCCGGTAGGCGGGCACCTGCGCGAGCAGGTCGGTGTGCCGCCCGACGGCGGTGATCCGGCCGCCCTCCAGCAGCGCCACCCGGTCGGCGAGCAGCACGGTGGAGGCCCGGTGGGCGACCACCAGCGCCGTCGTCTCCGCGAGCACCTCGCGCAGCGCGCGCTCGACGAGCGCCTCGGTGTGCACGTCCAGCGCCGACAGGGGGTCGTCGAGCACCAGCACCGACGGGCGGCCCAGCACGGCGCGGGCCAGCGCCAGCCGCTGCCGCTGCCCGCCGGACAGGGACAGGCCCTGCTCGCCGATGCGGGTGTCGAGACCCCAGGGCAGGTCGTGCACGAAGTCGGCCTGGGCCACCTGGAGCGCCTCGGCCACCTCGGCGTCCCCGGCGCCGGGGCGGCCGAGCGTGACGTTCTCCCGCACGCTCATCGAGAACAGCGTCGCCTCCTCGAACGCGGAGGCGACCACGGTGCGCAGCTGCTCCAGCGGGAGGTCGCGGACGTCGTGCCCGTCGAGGGTGACCCGCCCGCTGGTGACGTCGTACAGCCGGGCGACCAGGGCGGTCATCGTCGTCTTGCCCGAGCCGGTGGCGCCGACCAGGGCGACGGTCTCGCCGGGCCGCACCTCCAGGTCGACGTCGGTGAGCACCGGGTCGGCGGTGCCGGGGAAGCGGAAGCCGACGTGCTCGAACCGCAGCCGGGCGGGGCTGCCCACCGCGGCCGGCCGCACGCCCGGGGCGTCGGTGACGGTGAGCGGCGCGTCGAGCAGCTCGCCGATCCGGTCGCAGGCGCTGGCGGTCTCCTGGGCCTGGGCGAGCAGGAAGCCCAGCGAGAGGATCGGCCACAGCAGCACGGTGTACAGGGCGACGAAGCCGACGAGCCCGCCGACGGTGAGGGCGCCGCTGCTCACCGCGAGTGAGCCCCCCACGAGGATCACCGCCAGGGTGATCTGCGGCTGGAACTCGAACAGGCACCAGATCAGCGCCAGCGTGCGCACCTTGCGCAGCTCCAGGCTCTGCAGCCGCAGGGCCTTGCGGTCGTACCGGCCGAACACCAGGCCGCTGCGGCCGAGCGACTTGACCACCCGGATGCCCTGGACCGCCTCCTCCACGTCGGTGGCCAGCTCGCCCTGCTCGTCCTGCACCAGCCGGGACTCGGCGTTGTAGCGCTTCTCCAGGCGCAGCCCGAAGAAGGTCAGCGGCAGGCAGGTGACCAGCACCGCCACGCCCAGCGGCCAGTAGGTGGCCACGAGCAGCGCGCCGACGACGGCGCAGGTGACCAGGTTGACGACGAGGAAGACCGCACCGAAGCCGACGAAGCGCCGGATGGTGGAGACGTCCGAGGTCGCGCGGGACAGCAGCTGCCCGGAGGACCAGCCGTCGTGGAAGGCGACCGGCAGCCGCTGCAGCCGCTGGTAGAGGGTGTCGCGCAGGTCGCGCTCGATCTGCAGGCTGCTGATGTTCATCGCCCAGCGGCGCAGGAAGAACAGCGCCGCCTCGGCGACGCCGAAGACCAGCGCCAGGGCCAGCAGCGGGACCAGGCCGGCGCGGTCGCCGCGGGCGATCGGCCCGTCGACGACGGCCCGGGCGATCAGCGGCACGGCGAGCTGGGTGAGCGTGGCCAGCAGCGCGCCGGTGAAGGTCAGCGCGATGAGGCCCCGGTAGGGGCGGGTGAAGGGCAGCAGGCGGGCCAGCGCGGAGAGCCGGCCCCGGGTGTCGGCGGCGGGGGCGGCGGTCTCGGTCATGGCGCGCTCAGGCTAAGCCGGGGTGCCGACAGCAACGAACCATTTACGCCCGGGGCGGAGCCGCCCCCGTCAGCGGTTCCGGCGCACGCCGAAGACGATGTCCTCCCAGGCGGGGATCCGGGCGCGCGGGTCGTCGGTCTCGCCCTCGCCCAGCCGGCCGAGCACCAGGGTGTCCTGGGTGTCGGGGTCGACCTCGTCGTCGTGCCCGGGGCCCCGCGGTGCGGACGGGTGCTCGAGGTCGCCGGCGAGCTCGTCGTCGGGGGTGCTCTCGGCCGGGACGACGTCGGTCACCCCGTCGTCGGGCAACTGGTCGCCGGTGTCCAGCTCGTTCGTCTCGGTCAGCTCGTCGCCCCGGACCACGGCGACCCCGCGCCGGGAGATCGGCGCCGCCGGCAGCCCGGCGGGGACGTCGGGGACGACGCGCACCAGCCGGGTGCCCTCGGCGAAGTCCATGGTCGTGGCGTCCACCGGGGTGACGGTGCGGGCCGGCAGGTCGTAGCTCCACCGCGTGGTGCCCGACTTGTGCCCCGCCCGCCAGTCGGCGCGGACCTGCCAGGTGCCGTCCTCGGTGCGGTGGGCGTCCCAGCTGACCGCGTCCAGGTCGGCGCCGAGCAGCCGCAGCCGCTCGGACATGAACTGCTCCAGCGGGATGCTCGGGACGCCCTCGGACAGCCGCACCCGCGCCTCGCGGGCCTGCTCGGCGACCCGGATGCGCTCCTGCAGCACCGGGTGGGCGAAGCGCATGATCCGCTCGACCCGCGTCCCGGAGGACTCGGCGACCTGCTCGGGGGTCTCCCCGGCCCGGATCCGGGCCTGGATCACCCGGGGCGGCAGGTCCGGGGCCTGGGCCGGCCGGGCCGGTGCGCGGTCCGGCCCGGCGAGGGCGGCCCGCAGCTCGTCGTCGACCGGCAGCTCGAAGCGCTCGCCGTCCTCCGTGGCGTCGGTCTGGTCGGGCGCGTCCGCGGCCAGCACCAGTCGCTTGCCGTCCGCGGAGAGCGCCACGAGGCGCAAGGAGCGCATGAGGACGACCTCCAGCAGGGGTTCGGTGCGGGTCCGGGAGCGGGGACCAGCGCCACGCTATCCGCGCCGCCGGGAGCTGCACCCACCGACACGCCCGGTCCGGCGCGTCGGCTCGACAACGGGCCCCGGGAGACCCCCGGGTCCGCGGGGCCCGGTCGCCGCGACCGGCGGGAGCCACCAGAATGGGCACCTCGGCGAACCCGGAACCTCCTCGCGTCGTCCGCAGACACCCGGGGAGGGTGGCGGGACGGACGGTCGGCGCAGCGCGGCGCGGCAACCAGGACAGGGGAGGGGCGCTCGTGTGCGGCATCTCGGGTGAGGTCCGGTTCGACGGCGGGGTGGCCGACATGGCCGCGGTCGCCGCGATGTGCGACCAGTTGCAGCGGCGGGGCCCGGACGGCTCGGGTGGGTGGCAGGCCGGGCCGGTGGCCCTCGGGCACCGCCGGCTCAAGATCATCGACCTGACCGACGCCGGCGCGCAGCCGATGGTCGACGCCGAGCTCGGCCTGACCGTGGTCTTCAACGGGATCATCTACAACTACAAGGAGCTGCGCGCCGAGCTGCAGGGTGCCGGCTACCGCTTCTTCTCCACCTCCGACACCGAGGTGGTGCTCAAGGCCTACCACCGCTGGGGCGCGGCCTGCGTCGAGCGCTTCCTCGGCATGTTCGCCTTCGTGGTGGTCGAGCGGGAGACCGGCCGGGTGGTCATGGGCCGCGACCGGTTCGGGATCAAGCCGCTCTACCTCAGCCGCGGCCCGGGCCGGCTGCGCTTCGCCTCGTCGCTGCCCGCGCTGGTGCGCGCCGGTGGGGTGGACACCAGCATCGACCCGGTCGCGCTGCACCACTACATGTCCTTCCACGCCGTCGTCCCGGCGCCGCGCACGATCCTGTCCGGGGTCGGGAAGCTGCCGCCGGCCACCGTGCGCACCTACGAGCCCGACGGCCGGGAGTCCGACTGGGAGTACTGGCACCCCGTGCACGAGCGCCGTGCCGACCTCGCCGGCCTGCGCCCGGAGGAGTGGCAGGAGCGGGTGCTCGAGTCGCTGCGCGTCGCCGTCCGCCGGCGGATGGTCGCCGACGTCCCGGTCGGGGTGCTGCTCTCCGGTGGCATCGACTCCAGCCTGGTCGTCGGGCTGCTCGCCGAGGAGGGGCAGCGCGGGCTGGCCACGTTCTCCATCGGCTTCGAGGCCGTCGGTGAGCGCTCCGGTGACGAGTTCGTCTACTCCGACGTCGTCGCCGAGACCTTCGGCACCGACCACCACCGGCTGATGATCCCCAGCGCCGACGTGCACGCCGGGCTCGACGGTGCGATCGGCGCGATGGCCGAGCCGCAGGTCAGCCACGACGCGGTCGCCTTCTACCTGCTCTCCCAGCAGGTCAGCCAGCACGTGAAGGTGGTGCAGAGCGGCCAGGGCGCCGACGAGGTGATGGCCGGCTACGACTGGTACCCGCCGCTGGACGGCGTCCCGGCCGACCAGGCGGTCGAGGCCTACGCCCGCGGGTTCGTCGACCGCACGCACGACGAGCTGGCCCAGCAGCTGTCCGCGCGCTGGCTGACCTCCGAGGACGTCAGCCGGGCCCTGATCGCCGAGCACTTCGCCCGCCCCGGTGCCGACACCGCGCTGGACAAGGCGCTGCGGCTGGACTCCACGGTCATGCTCGTCGACGACCCGGTGAAGCGGGTGGACAACATGACGATGGCCTCGGGCCTGGAGGCGCGGGTGCCCTTCCTCGACCACGAGTTCGCCGAGCTCGCCGCGGCCGTCCCGCCGGAGCTGAAGCTGCTGCACGGCGGCAAGGGCGTGCTCAAGGACGCCGCCCGCAAGGTGATCCCGGCCGACGTGATCGACCGGCCCAAGGGCTACTTCCCGGTGCCGGCGATCATCGACCTGCACGGCGACTACCTGGAGACGGTGCGCGCCGCGCTGCACGCGCCGGAGGCCCGCGAGCGTGGCCTGTTCCGCACCGAGTACGTCGACCGGTTGCTGGCCGAGCCCAACGCGCACCGCACCACGCTGGGGGCCAACCAGCTCTGGCAGGTCGGCCTGCTGGAGCTGTGGCTCCAGCGGCACGGCATCTCCTGACCCGCGGCACGGGCCCGCAGGGGGCGGGGACACCTCCTCGACACACCGCTGGTGCACTCTGGCAGCGGCCTGCCGAGAACTGGCCCGTCCCCGAGGAGGTGCGATGACCGACGCCCTGCGGTCGCCCGGACTGTCCACCGAGGTGCGCCTCGCGATCGCGGAGATCGCCGCCGCCGCCGGAGCCTGGGTGCCGGCGCTGTCGCCGGCCGCCGACCGGGTGGCCTACGTGAGCGACCGCTCCGGGCTGCCCCGGCTGGAGGTGGCCACCCTCGACCAGCAGACCCCGCCGGCCGTGCTCTCCGGGGCCGACGAGGAGGTCGTCTCGGTCGCCTGGTCACCCGACGGCGAGTGGATCGCCTACCTGGTCAGCCCCGGTGGCTCCATCTGCGCCCAGCTGTGGGTGGTGCGCCCCGACGGCAGCGACCGGCACCTGGTCGCGGGGGAGGACCCCCGGGCCACCGTGTTCGCCGGGGGCTGGACGGCGCCGGGCCACTACGTCTGCTCGATCGCCCCCGGCGACGGGCCGGACGCCGACGTCGTCCTGGTCGACGTGGTCAGCGGCGCCCGCCGCACCCTGGCCAGCGGCGGCTTCCTCGCGGTCACCGCGGTGTCCGCCGACGAGCGCACCGTGCTGGCCCGGCGTGGCCCGCGCGGACACCGGCACGTGGTCCTGGTGGACGTCGCCTCCGGGGTCCAGCGGCGGGTGCTCCCGCTCAGCGCCCCCGGTGGGGCGGCGTCCGAGGACGGCCGGTTCGCCCCCGACGGCACCGCGGTCTACCTGCGTGCCGCCCTCCCCGGCCGGCCGGGGGTGCCGCGCAGCGACCGCACCGGGCTGGTGCGGGTGCCCCTCGACGAGGAGCGGGTGCCCGGCCCCGGGCAGGTGCTCCTCGCCCGGGCGGACGCCGACCTCGACGCCTACGCCGTGCGCACCGACGGCACCGTGCTCTGCGTCTGGAACGTCGACGGCGTCACCGAGCTCGACCTGCGCGACCTGGCCGGCGGTGCGCTGGTGCGGTCCGTCGCACTCCCGGAGCCGGTCCTGCCCGGCTGGTCGCTGTCGGCCGACGGCGGGCTGCTGCTCGCCGAGCTGACCGGCCCGACGGCGCCCCGCTCGCTGTGGGCCGTCCCGCTGGACGGCGCGGGGGAGGTGGTCCCGCTGCCGTCGTCCCCGCGGCGTCCGGACCCGCGCCTGCTGGTCACCCCGGTCTGCCTGCGCTACCCGGCCGCCGACGGCACCGAGCTGGACGGGTGGCTGCACACCCCGCCCGGCGTGCACGGTCCCAACCGCACGGTGGTGACCTTCCACGGCGGCCCGGAGGGGCAGGAGCGGCCGGCCTTCAACCCGGTCGCACAGTCGCTGGTCGCCGCCGGGCTGACCGTGTTCGCGCCCAACGTGCGCGGGTCCGGCGGCCACGGCCGGGCCTTCATGGCCGCCGACGACCTGACCGCCCGGGAGTCCTCGTTCGACGACGTGGTGGCCACCGTGGACCACCTGGTGGCCGAGGGGATCGCCGCACCCGGGCAGGTCGGGGCGCACGGCTGGTCCTACGGCGGCTACCTGACCCTGGTCGCGCTCACCCGGTGGCCGGACCTGTTCGCCGCCGGGGCGACGCTGGCCGGGATGAGCGACCTGCGCACCTTCTTCGCCGGCACGGAGCCGTGGATGGCCGCGGCGTCGGTGACCGAGTACGGCGACCCGGTGGCCGACCGGGAGATGCTGGCGGCGATCTCGCCGATGACCGCGCTGGACCGGCTCACCTCCCCGGTGCTGCTGACCCACGGCGACCGCGACACCAACGTGCCGGTGCTGGAGTCGGTGCAGGCGCACCAGGCGCTGACCGCGCTCGGCGCGCCGGTCGACCTGCTGCTGCTGCGCGGCGAGGGACACACGATCGTGGGACGGGAGAACGTGCTGCACCTGTCCGAGCGGGTGGCCGAGTGGTTCGATCGCTGGCTGTGACCCAGCGATGACCAGCGTGTTCGCCCGTTACCCCGGCACCGGCCGGGACGAGGCGGTGGGCCCGGACGGTGCGGTGCGGCCCGCCTACCGGGCGGTGGCGCAGGTGCTGGAGGCGCTGGGTGGTGGCGGGATCGCCGCGGTCGCCGGTGCGGTCGACCGGGAACGCCGGCTGCGCGGGGTGGTGGTCGGCGACCACGTGGACGGCCGGCTGCAGGAGCGCCCCCTCCCGCTGTGCCCGGTCCCGCGGGTGCTCACCGCCGCGGACTGGTCGTTCCTGGCCGCCGGGGCCGAGCAGCGCACCCGGGCGCTCAACGCCTTCCTCGCCGACGTCTACCGGCCGGCCGGGCGGCGCCGTGGCGACCCCGACCGACACCCGGAGGTGGTGCGGGCCGGGGTGGTGCCCGCCGCGCTGGTCAGCGCCAGCCCCGGCCACCGCCCCTCCGCCGTCGGTCTCGCCGGGCCCGGGCAGCAGAGGGCCACCGCCGCCGGGCTGGGGGTGCTGCGCGGCCCGGACGGGTGGCTGGCGCTCAGCGACGACCTGTGCGCCCCGGCCGGCCTGGGCCACGCGCTCAGCAACCGGGAGAGCAGCCGGACGGCGCTGCCCCGGCTGCACGCGGCTGCCGAGGCCGACGGGCTGGTCGACCCGGCGACGGCGGTGCCGCTGCTGCGTGCCGCGCTCGCCGACGCGGCGCCGCGGGAGTGCCCCGGCGACCCGCGGCTCGCCCTGCTCAGTGGTGGTCCGGGCGAGCCCACCTGGTTCGAGCAGCAGCTGCTGGCCGAGGCGCTGGGCGTCCCCGTGGTCACCCCGGGCCAGCTCTGGCCCGCGCCCGACGGCGGGGTCGTCGCGCACGTGGACGGCGACCGGCTGCCGGTGGACGTGCTGTACCGGCACCTCGACGAGGCCGAGCTCGCCGCGCACGTCACCCCAGCGGGCGCTCCGCTGGACGTGCTGCTCGGCGAGGCGGTGCGCGCCGGCCGGCTGACGGTGGCCAACGTGCCGGGCAACGGCGTGGCCGACGACCCGGCGCTGTACCGCTGCGTGCCGGAGATGATCCGCTTCTACCTGGGCGAGGAGCCGGTGCTGGCCACGGTGCGCACCTGGGTGCTAGCCGACGACCGCGACCTCGCCCAGGTGCGCGACCGGCTGCACGAGCTGGTCCTGCGGCCGGTCGACGGGTACGGCGGCCGCGGACTGGTCTCGGGCCCGCTGTGCTCGGCCGCCGAGCTGGCCGAGCTGCAGGCCGAGGTGCTCGCCGCCCCGCACCGCTTCGTCGCCTCCGAACCGGTGGACTGCTCCACCGTGCCCGCGGTGGTCGACGAGGCGCTCGTGCCCCGGCCGGTGGACCTGCGGGTGTTCACCGTGGCCGGCCGCACCACCCGGGCGCTGCCGGCGCCGCTGACCCGGGTGGCGCCGGTGGACGGCGCCCGCCTGGTCGGCTCCGGCCCGGGCAGCGTCACCAAGGACACCTGGCTGCTGGCCTGACGGCCCTCCGGGGCCGGGCCGCTACAGCTGGCCGACGACGTGCTCGATGCTGGCGGTCAGCGCGCTGACGTCGTCCGGGTCGATCGCCGGGAACATGCCGACCCGCAGCTGGTTGCGGCCCAGCTTGCGGTAGGGCTCGACGTCGACGACGCCGTGCGCGCGCAGCACCTTCGCCACCGCCGCGGCGTCGACCGACTCGTCGAAGTCGATCGTGCCGACGACGTAGGAGCGCTGCTCGGGCTCGGTGACGAACGGAGTGGTGTAGGAGGTCTTCTCCGCCCACTCGTACAGCCGGCGGGAGGACTCCTGGCTGCGCGCCACCGCCCCCGACAGGCCGCCGAGGCCGAGCATCCAGTCGATCTGGTCGGCCAGCAGGAACAGCGTGGCCACGGCCGGGGTGTTGTAGGTCTGGTCCTTGCTGGAGTTGTCGACGGCGATCGACAGGTCGAGGAAGCCGGGGACCCAGCGGCCCGACGCCTTGATCTCGGCCACCCGCTCCAGCGCCGGCGCGGACATCAGCGCCAGCCACAGCCCGCCGTCGCTGGCGAAGGCCTTCTGCGGGGCGAAGTAGTAGACGTCGGTCTGGCTGACGTCGACCGGCAGGCCACCGGCACCGGAGGTGGCGTCGATGAGCACCAGCGCGTCGGGGTCGATGCCGGCCGGGCGGAGCACGGGCGCCATGACACCGGTGGAGGTCTCGTTGTGCGCCCAGGCGTAGACGTCGACCCCGGCCTCGGCGGTGGGCAGCGCGAGCGATCCGGGCGGCGCCTTGGCGATCACCGGGGCGTCCAGGAACGGCGCCTCGGCCACCCCGGAGGCGAACTTGGCGGAGAACTCGCCGTAGCTGCCGTGCGCGCTGCGCTGCCGCACCAGGCCGATGGTGGCGGCGTCCCAGAAGGCCGTCGTCCCGCCGTTGCCCAGCACCACCTGGTAGCCGTCGGGCAGGTCGAACAGCTCGGTCAGGCCCTCCCGCACCCGCTTGACCAGGCCCTTGACCGGTGCCTGGCGGTGCGAGGTGCCCATGACACCGGCGCCGACCGTGGCCAGCGCCTGCAGCGCCTCGGGTCGGACCTTGGACGGGCCGCACCCGAACCGGCCGTCGGCGGGCAGCAGGTCGGTGGGGATGGAGATGCTCATGCTCGTCGTCCTCCGGTCGGCTGTGCGGCCCCGGTGCAGGGGCCCACCACGAGCGTGCGAGTGGTGGGGGGCACCGGGGTCCTTCTTCACGAGGGGGTGGGCTCGTCGAGGGCCGTGGTGGTGATGGTGTCCCAGCCCTCGACGTCCTGCGGCTTGCGGGGGGCGGGGCCGACGTAGCGGGCCGAGGGGCGCACCAGCCGGCCGGTCTGCTTCTGCTCCAGGACGTGCGCGCACCAGCCGGCGGTGCGCGCGCAGCTGAACATCGAGGTGAACATGTGGCTGGGCACCTCGGCGAAGTCGAGCACCACCGCGGCCCAGAACTCGACGTTGGTCTCGATCGGCCGGTCCGGGCGCCGCTCGCGCAGCTCCGTGAGCGCGGCCTGCTCCAGGGCGAGGGCGGCCTCGAAGCGCGGGGCGCCGAGCTCCTCGGCGGCGCGGCGGAGCACCCGGGCGCGCGGGTCCTCGGCGCGGTAGACCCGGTGGCCGAAGCCCATCAGCCGCTCACCGGAGTCGAGCAGGCCCTTGACGTAGGTCTCGGCGTCGCCGGCCCGCTCGACGCCGTCGAGCATGTGCAGCACCCGGGAGGGAGCGCCGCCGTGCAGCGGACCGGACATCGCCCCGATCGCGCCGGAGAGCGCGGCGGCGACGTCGGCACCGGTGGAGGCGATCACCCGGGCGGTGAAGGTCGAGGCGTTCATGCCGTGCTCGGCCGCCGACGTCCAGTAGGCGTCGACCGCGGCGACGTGCCGCGGGTCGGGCTCGCCGCGCCAGCGCACCATGAAGCGCTCGACGATGGTCGAGGCCTCGTCGACCCGCTTCTGCGGCACGGCCGGGACGCCGATGCCGCGGGCGGACTGCGCGACGTAGGACAGCGCCATGACCGCGGCGCGGGCCAGCTCGTCGCGGGCCTCCGCGTCGGAGATGTCCAGCAGCGGCCGGTAGCCCCAGATGGGGGTGAGCATGGCCAGCGCGGCCTGCACGTCGACCCGCACGTCGCCGGTGTGCACCGGGATGGGGAAGGGCTCGGCCGGCGGCAGCCCGGGCCCGAACTGGCCGTCGACCAGCAGTGCCCAGACGTTGCCGAAGGTGACCGTGCCGACCAGGTCCTCGATGTCGACGCCGCGGTAGCGCAGCGCGCCGCCGTCCTTGTCCGGCTCCGCGATGGTGGTCTCGAAGGCGACGACGCCCTCCAGACCCGGTACGAAGTCGTCGGCCATCTCGCATGCCCCTCTGCGCGCGGGTGGTGACGGACGCCGGTCAGCGCACGACGAGCCACAACTTAGGGGGTGGCGGGCCCCGGGGGAGCACCCGGGCGGGCGGTCACCCGGCGGTGCACCGCGCAACGGTGACAGCATGGACGTGTGCCCGACCTGATCCGCATGCGCAGGGACTACGACGACAGCGGCTTCGGGGAGGACGGCCTCGCCCCCACCTGGGTCGAGCAGTTCGACCGCTGGTTCGCCGACGCCGTCGCCGCCGAGCTGCCCGAGCCCAACGCCATGGTGGTGGCCACGGCGGACGCCGACGGCGCCCCCGACGCCCGGGTGGTGCTGATGAAGGGCTACGACGCCGACGGCTTCGTCTTCGGCACCAACTACGCCTCGGCCAAGGGGGCCCAGCTGGCGGTGAACCCGCGCGCGGCGCTGGTGTTCCCGTGGCACGCCCAGCAGCGGCAGGTCCGGGTCACCGGCAGCGTCGAGCGGGTCGGGCCGACCGCCTCCGACCTGCTCTGGGACCCGCGGCCGCGCGGGTCGCAGCTGGCCGCGGCCGCCTCGATCCAGTCCACGGTGGTGGAGTCCCGGCAGCTGCTGCGCACCCGGGTGGCCGAGCTGGACGAGCAGACCCCCGCCGGGCAGCTGCCGCGACCGGAGAACTGGGGCGGCTACCGGGTCGTGCCCGAGCGGGTGGAGTTCTGGCAGGGCGGCCATGACCGCCTGCACGACCGGCTGGTGTTCGTGCGCGATGACGAGGAAGGCGGCGGCTGGGTCGTGCAGCGACTCGCCCCATGACGGAGGGTGGAGGACCCCGCCGCCCACCACACCTCGCGAGCTCGGCGCAGGACCCTGCGCCGGGGCCTGGTCCCCACGGCTCGCGGGCTCGCCGCGGGCTCCTGCGACGGGGCCGTTCCAGCACCTCACCAACGCCGACGCCGGTCGACCCGGTCGAGGGCGGGCTGGGCGTCGAGCAGCCGCAGCCGGTGACCCGCCGCCGCGGCTGGGCGCTGGACACCACGCCGCTGCGCAACCGCGCCTTCCGCCGCATCTTCGGCGGCGTCGCGGTGACGATGCTCGGCCAGCAGATGACGCTGGTCGCCGTCCCGTACCAGGTCTTCCAGCTGACCGGCTCGTCGCTGATGGTCGGGCTGACCTCGCTGGTCTCCCTGGTGCCGCTGGTCGTCTTCGGGCTGCTGGGCGGGGCGATCGCCGATGCGATGGACCGCCGTCGGCTGATGCTGATCAGCTCGGTCGGCGCCGCCGTGACCAGCGCACTGCTCGCGGTGCAGGCGCTGCTGCCCGGCGACGGGCACCTGTCGGTGCTGTGGGTGCTCGCCGCGGCCGTCTCGGCCTTCGCTGCGGTGAACCAGCCGGCCCGCAGCGCGGTGATCCCGGCGATCGTCGGCACCGACGCCGTCGCGGCGGCGAACGCGCTGGCCTCGACGGTGCGCCAGGCCGGGGTGATCGTCGGGCCGTTGCTGGCCGGGCTGCTGATCGGCCTGGGCGACCTGTCGGTCCTCTACACCGTCGACGCCATCGGGTTCGTCGCCGCGGTGCTGCTGCTGCGCGGGCTGCCGTCGCTGCCGCCCGAGGGGGTCTCCGGGCCGGTGCGGCTGCGGTCGGCCGTGCGCGGGGTGGGGGAGGGCTTCACCTTCCTGCGCACCCAGCCGCTGCTGCTGATGACCTTCGTCGTCGACGTCATCGCGATGCTGTTCGCCTGGCCGCAGGCGGTCTTCCCCGAGCTGTCGCAGACCACCTACGCCGGCACCGCCAACAGCCTGGGCTGGCTGTTCGCCGGGGTGTCGATCGGCTCGCTGGTGATGGGGCTGACCTCGGGCTGGGTGACCCGGGTCGACCGGCAGGGCGCGGTGGTGCTGGGCGCCATCGCCGTGTGGGGGGTGGCCATCATCGGGTTCGGGCTGGCCTCCAGCCTGTGGCTGGCGGTCTTCTGCCTGGCCGTCGCCGGGGCCGGGGACATGGTCAGCTCGGTGCTGCGCTCGGCGATGCTGCAGACCGCGGCGCCGGACGAGATGCGCGGCCGGATGCAGGGCGTGTTCATCGTGGTCGTCGCCGGTGGCCCGCGGCTGGGCGACGTGCGGGCCGGCCTGCTGGCCAGCAGCGTCGGGGTGAGCGCGGCGATGGTCTCCGGCGGCGTCGTCATCGTGGTGGCGATGGTGGTGGTGGCGGTCGCCGTCCCGTCGTTCTGGCTGTACCGGGCGTCGCAGGCCGACGAGGTGGCCCGGGAGGCCCGCCGCCGGCTCGCTGCCGAGTGACCTCCGCCGTCGGTCACGAGCTGCTGGCTCGCGGCGGCCGAGGCAGCACGTCGTGACCGACGGGTGTGGCGGGCCTGGAACGGGTAGGCGCGTCGGATGGCGCTCCCGCGGGTCCTCGTCCTCGTCCTCGCCGGCGGCAAGGGCAGCCGGCTCGAACTGCTGACCGAGACCCGGGCCAAGCCCGCCGTCCCGTTCGCCGGGGTGTACCGGCTCATCGACTTCCCGCTGTCGAACTGCGAGCACTCGCAGATCCCCGACGTGTGGGTGTCCGAGCAGTACCAGCCGCAGTCGGTGAACGAGCACCTGGCCAACGGCCGACCGTGGGACCTCGACCGCACCACCGGCGGGCTGATGATGCTGCCGCCGTTCCAGGGCAGCGAGCGGGGCGGCTTCACCGAGGGCACCGCCGACGGGCTGTGGCGGCAGTCCGAGCTGATCCGGCAGTTCGCGGCCGACGCCCTCGTGGTGGTCAGCTCCGACGCGGTCTACAAGCTCGACTACCGGGACGTGGTCGACGCCCACCTGGGCTCCGGTGCGGAGGTCACGATGGTGACCACCGAGGTCGAGCCGGACGACGCCAGCCGCTACGGCATCGTCCGGACGGCGGACGACGGGGAGGTCACCGACTACGCCTACAAGCCCGACGAGCCGGCGACGACGACCGCCACCAACGAGGTGTTCGTCTTCTCGCCGACCGAGACCCTCGACCGGCTCGAGGCGATCGGCGACCAGGTCGGCGACGACGGCCTGGAGGACCTGGGCACCCACCTGCTCCCGGCGCAGACCCGGGACGGCGTGGCCCGGGCGTACCCGCTGAACGGCTACTGGCGCGACGTCGGCACGGTGGAGTCCTACTGGGAGGCGCACCGGGACTTCCGCTGCGAGGAGCCGCCGATCGACCTGGACGAGGAGGGCTGGCCGATCCACACCCGCGGCGGCCGGCACAGCGCCGCCCGGCTGCTGCGCGGCGCGGTGGTCGAGGACAGCCTGGTCTCCGGGGGCACCCGGGTGGCCGGGGAGGTGCGCGGCTCGGTGCTCTCGCCGGGGGTGGTCGTCGAGCCCGGGGCGACCGTCGTCGACTCGGTGCTGCTGCCCGGCGTCCGGGTGCGCGCCGGGGCCACCGTCACCCGCACCGTCCTGGACGACGGCGTGGTGGTCGGGGAGCGGGCCACCGTCGGTGGCGACGGCGAGGTCACCCTGGTCGGACGGCGGGCCGAGCTCGCCGCCGGCACCGAGCTGGCGGCCGGCGCCCGCTTCCCGGAACCCCGGGAGGACTGACCCGGGAGGGCCGGAGTCGCGACGTCGGCCCTCCCGGGTCAGGCGAGGACGTGGGCGACGACCCGGAGGTCGGCGACCAGGGCGTCGTAGGCGGCGGCGCGGGCGTCGTCCGGCGTCCGCAGCACGGCGGAGGGGTGCGCGGTCGCCAGCACCCAGGTCTGGTGCGGGGCGTCCTCGTCCTGGTCGGCCTCGGGCAGCCCCGCCTCGGCGGCCCGCACGCCCGGCGGCGTCCACGGCATCAGCTGGCCGCGCTCCCGGGTGATCCGGAACGACGGCGCGATGAGCGCCTTGGCGGCCACGGCCCCCAGGCAGACCACCACCTCCGGCTGGAGGACGGCGAACTCCGCCTCCAGCCACGGCCGGCAGGCCTGCAGGTGCTCGGCGCCCGGTGACTGGTGGATCCGCCGCTTGGGCGTGGGCGTGAACCGGAAGTGCTTGACCGAGTTGGTCACGTAGGCGTCGCCGCGGTCGATCCCGGCGTCGGTGAGGGCCTTGTCCAGCAGCCGGCCGGCCGGGCCGACGAACGGCTCGCCCTTCCGGTCCTCCTGGTCGCCGGGCTGCTCGCCGACGAACACCACCCGCGCCGTCTCCGGCCCCTCGCCGAACACCGTCTGGGTCGCCGGCTCCCACAGCTCGCAGGCCCGGCAGCCGGCCGCGGCCTCGCGCAGCCCGGCCAGGCCGACACCGCTGGGCACCTGCGCCGGGTGGTCCTCGCTGCTCATGCCCTGATCCCACCCGAGGGAGGGCGCATCCGCAGCACGAGCGGGGGACACACCGCACCGTTCACTTGACGAGTTGGAAAGTCATCGGACAGTCTCGCCCCGGGACAACCTCACGAGACAGCACGCACACACCGAACCCCCGGAGGGGCAGTGCTCGAGTTCGACGGCCTGGTCAAGGCCTACGGCGACAACCAGGTGCTGAAGGGGGTGAGCTTCTCCGTCGCCCCGGGCCAGATGTTCGGCTTCTGCGGCTCCAACGGCGCGGGGAAGACCACCACCATGCGCATCGCGATGGGCCTGGCCCGGGCCGACGCCGGGGAGGTGCGCTGGACGGGGCGGTCGGTCGACGAGGCCGTCCGCCGCCGGATCGGCTACATGCCCGAGGAGCGTGGCCTCTACCCGAAGATGAAGGTCGGCGAGCAGCTGACCTACTTCGCCCGGCTGCACGGCATGGACGCCGGCCCCGCTGCCCGCGCCGCCGAGACCTGGGCCGAGCGGCTGGGCCTGGGCGAGCGCCGGGGCGACCGGGTCGAGAAGCTGTCGCTGGGCAACCAGCAGCGCGTGCAGCTGGCCGCCGCGCTGGTCAGCGAGCCCGACGTGCTGATCCTGGACGAGCCCTTCTCCGGCCTCGACCCGGTGGGCGTCGACTCCCTGGCCGAGGCGCTGCTGGAGCAGGCCCGCCGCGGCGTCCCGGTCGTCTTCTCAAGCCACCAGCTCGACCTGGTGGAGCGGCTGTGCGACGCCGTGGGCATCCTCGCCCGCGGCTCGATCGTGGCCAGCGGCACCGTCGCCGAGCTGCGGGCCACCACCGCGGGCCGGCAGCTGCGGGTGGTCGCCCCCGACGCGCCGGTCGGCTGGGCGGGGGCCGTACCGGGCGTCCGGGTGGTCTCCGAGCAGCGTGGTGACACCGTGCTGGAGCTCGGACCCGGCACCGACGACCAGCAGGTGCTCGCCGCGGCCCTGGCCACCGGCCGGGTCAGCCACTTCGCCTGGCGCGAGCCCACCCTCGTCGAGCTCTTCCGCGACGCCGTCTCGACCCCCCAGGAGGTGGCGGCGTGACCGCGACCGCAGACCGCGGCGTCCGCACCCCGGCGCCGGCGCACTCCGACGTGAAGCCGCACAGCCCCGGCCAGCTGGTCCGGCTCGTGGCCGGCCGGGAGATCTCCACCCGGATCCGCGACAAGGGCTTCCTGGTCGGCTCCGCCGTCCTGATCCTGCTCATCGTGGGCATGCTGGTCTTCCAGGTGGTCATCAACAGCGGCGAGGACACCACCCGGCTCGGGGTCGTCGGCGGTGACGCCACCGTCACCGAGGCGCTGCAGCGCCAGGGCGAGGCGCTGGGCACCGACGTGGAGGTCGTCGAGTTCGACGACGAGGCCGCCGCCCGCACCGCCGTCGAGGACGGCGACGTGGAGGGCGCGCTGCTCAGCCCGTCCGGTGTCCAGCCGGAGCTGCTCGTGGAGAGCGAGGGCGGTCAGGTCGAGACCCTCGTGCAGGGCGCGGTGCAGGGGCTGTCGCTGGACCAGCAGCTGGCCGACGCCGGCGTCACGCTCGAGGCGCCGCCAGAGGTCGACGTGGTGGCGCTGGACGCCGACGACGAGACGGACTTCGAGGCCATCATCGTCGCGCTCGTGGGCGTCGCCGTGCTGTACAGCCTGCTGCTGCTGTTCGGGCAGTTCGTCGCCCAGGGCGTGGTCGAGGAGAAGTCGAGCCGGGTCGTGGAGCTGCTGCTGGCCACCATGCGCCCGTGGCAGCTGCTCGCCGGCAAGATCATCGGTCTGGGTGTGCTGGCGCTGGGGCAGATGCTGGTCATCGCCGTCATCGGGGTGGCGGGGGCACTGGCCTTCGACCTGGTCGCACTGCCCGGCGACCTGATCGGCACGGTGCTCACCGTGCTGGCCTGGTTCGTGCTGGGCTACGCCTTCTACGCGTCGCTGTTCGCCGCCGCCGCGTCCCTGGTCAGCCGGCAGGAGGACCTGGGCAGCGTGATCACCCCGGCCAGCCTGCTGCCGATCGTCGGGATCGTCGTCGCCATCCAGGCCGCGCAGGACCCGACCAGCACGCTGGCCGTGATCGCCTCCTACGTCCCCGGGGTGTCGCCGATGGTCATGCCGCTGCGCCAGGCCGCCGGTGCCGCCGCGTGGTGGGAGGTCGTCCTCTCCGTCGGCCTCATGGTGCTCACGATCGCCGTCATCGTGCGGATCGGCGGGCGGGTCTACGCCGGGGCGCTGCTGCGCACCGGTGGCCGGGTCAAGCTGCGCGAGGCCCTGGCCTCCGAGAAGGCCTGACGCGGCGCGGCGTCTGATCAGGTCACCCGGTGTCAGGGGGTCGTCGCATCACCCCAGCTGAGGGGTGCTGTCGATGGTGGCGACGCGGGCGAACATGCGGGTGTTCTGGGCGGGAATTGCTGAGGGGCTGCCGACGGCGGC